>NZ_JBHSPB010000069.1:0-503 GCF_042656465.1 Streptomyces gamaensis | reverse complement strand
CTAGTGTCTCGTGATCCTGCTTGTGTCACTTCGAGTTGTTCGCGACGAGCTTTCTGACGTTGCGCTGTGTCAGACGGACCTTCGCGAGGATCTCGTCGGCGGTCGCCGTCCAGGCGAAGGGTTTCGCGTTCTCGTTCCAGGAGCTGATGTAGTCGCGGACCTGCCTGGTCAGGACACTGACGCTGGAGAACGTGCCACGCCGGATCGCCTGCCGGGTCAGGATGCCGAACCAGATCTCGATCTGGTTCAGCCACGAGGAGCCGACAGGGGTGAAGTGGAAATGGACGTGCGGGTTCTTCGCGAGCCACGTGTTCACCTCCGGCGTGGTGTGCGTGGACAGGTTGTCCAGAACGACGTGGATCTCCTTGCCCGCGTGGGGCTTCACCGCCTTCTTCAGGAAGGCGAGGAAGTTCGCAGCGTTCCGGTCCGGCCTGCACTCGCCGAGCACCTCGCCGGTGGCGACGTTCAGGGCGGCGAACAGGTTCGTGGTGCCGTGCCGCACG
>NZ_JBHSPB010000068.1:0-516 GCF_042656465.1 Streptomyces gamaensis | reverse complement strand
CCCCCAAGCCCCCGAAAAACAAGCCCGTCCGGCGATTGAGGACGAGCGGCGCAGCCGCGATACGGGGTCCGGGGCGGAGCCCCGGTTACGGGAAGGGGCGGGGAGGGGCAAAGGCCCGCCGCAGGCGTCACCCGCACCCACCCGCACCCGTCGGGCACCGGCTAGAAGTAGCCCTCCCGTTTGCGGTCCTCCATCGCCGCCTCCGACAACCGGTCATCCGCCCGCCCAGCCCCCCGCTCCGTCACCCTCGACGCCGCGATCTCCGCGATCACCTCCCCCACGCAGGCGGCCGTCGAGTCGACCGCCCCGGTGCACGACATGTCGCCCACCGTCCGGTACCGCACCCGCCGCCGCACCAGCACCTCCTCCCCCCGCGGCCCGCCCCAGCTACCGGGGGTCAGCCACATCCCGTCCCGGGCGAACACCTCCCGCTCGTGCGCGTAGTACAGCGACGGCAATCCGATCCCCTCCCGCGCGATGTACTGCCACACATCCAGCTCGGTGAAGTTCGACAGC
>NZ_JBHSPB010000067.1:0-529 GCF_042656465.1 Streptomyces gamaensis | reverse complement strand
TTCCCTGGCACAGCCATGACCTACGGACAAGGGTCCGTCCCGGTGCCGTACTCCAGCATCACCGAGGACGGCTCCGGGATCCTGCAGTCCGTCAGGACCGCCCTGGAGGCTCACCCGTCGCCGACGGCGGAGACGCTGGCGGAGTCGACGAAGAGGCTCCGGCGGTACATCAGGAGGACCGCGCCCGCGCTGAAAGCCCTCGCGCTGGCGCTGCCCGGGAACGACTCCCGCCGCACGCCCGCGCAAGGCGCGGCCGACGAAGCCTTCTACCGGGCCTTGCGGCAGGGGCCGGGCGACGGCCTGATCAGCGCGCGGGACTACTGCACGTGCCTCCTGCGGGCCGCTCAGAACGTGCGCGACCATTACGAGAAGCTGCGGTTCGCGCTGGAGGCGGAGGAGCACGGCGGCCTCGTCGTCACCGACGCCGGTGACACCGTCCGCCACCGGACCGGCGGCGACGGCTTCGCCGGGTCCCGGCCGCCCACCGTGTAGAGCCGGGGCTGTACCTGGAGGCAGCAACCCGGGGTTC
>NZ_JBHSPB010000066.1:0-570 GCF_042656465.1 Streptomyces gamaensis | reverse complement strand
GGCCAGACCGGCCGCGACCACGTTCTTCGCGACCCAGCGCATCGCGTACGCCGCCGAACGGTCCACCTTGGACGGGTCCTTGCCGGAGAACGCACCGCCGCCGTGACGGGCCATACCGCCGTAGGTGTCGATGATGATCTTCCGGCCCGTCAGACCCGCGTCCCCCATCGGACCGCCGATCTCGAACCGGCCCGTCGGGTTCACCAGCAGCCGGTACCCCTCGGTGTCCAGCTTGATGCCGTCCTCCACCAGCTCCCTCAGCACGTGCTCCACCACGTACTCCCGGATGTCCGGCGCCAGCAGCGAGTCCAGGTCGATGTCCGAGGCATGCTGCGAGGAGACGACCACCGTGTCCAGACGCACGGCCTTGCTGCCGTCGTACTCGATGGTCACCTGCGTCTTGCCGTCCGGACGCAGATACGGCACCGTGCCGTTCTTGCGGACCTCCGTCAGCCGCCGCGACAGCCGGTGCGCCAGACTGATCGGCAGCGGCATCAGCTCCGGGGTCTCGTCACAGGCATAACCGAACATCAGACCCTGGTCGCCCGCACCCTGCTTGTCGAGCTCGTC
>NZ_JBHSPB010000065.1:0-627 GCF_042656465.1 Streptomyces gamaensis | reverse complement strand
CATCTAGAATATCTTGATAGCCCATATTTCACACTAATAAATTTCGATAAAAATATGACAATTTTAAAGTTTAATACTAGAAAATTAGCAATAAGTAGAATTAATATTTGGAACGTGAAAAAAATTAAAGATAGAATTAGTTAATTAGAAGAAAAACAAAAAATAAAAATTAGAATAAAAAGAAAAAAATAATCTTTTTCTAATAATCGCCGATCCGGCAATAATTCAGTGCATATTCTATCTTTCTTAAGATTTCTTCTAACTGTTTTAGCTCTTCGTGATCACAGTCGAATTCTTCTTCAAAATATTCATCCAATAACTTCATGATATATTCTAACTCTTTACTCATTTACTTTTCACCATTTATATATATGAAAAAACTTATATTTAAAGTTTTCTTTAATCTTTTACATCTCTATCTCTCTAATTTTTCATCTCTCAATTTCTTCAATTTTTAGAAATAGTATTACAGAAGCGAGAAAAATTATAGATAATCTTAACTAAATATAGAAAATAGAAACTAGATAATATAATAAAAAAATAAAAAATAGAAAAAAAATTAAATTTTTTCGTTAAAAAACTTAGACATTTCAATTAGATATAACTTATATTTTCCTGCAGTTTTCT
>NZ_JBHSPB010000064.1:0-721 GCF_042656465.1 Streptomyces gamaensis | reverse complement strand
TCACCCTCGCCTACGAGCAGCGGACCATCGCCGAAGGGCTGAGTGTCGCGATACCCGACCGTTCCTTCACCGTGATCGTCGGCCCCAACGCGTGCGGGAAGTCGACCCTGTTGCGGGCGCTGTCGCGGATGCTGAAGCCGGCTGCCGGCCGGGTGCTGCTGGACGGGCAGGACATCGCCTCGCGTCCCGCGAAGCAGGTCGCCCGCACGCTCGGGCTGCTGCCGCAGTCCTCCGTGGCCCCGGACGGCATCACCGTCGCCGACCTCGTCGCCCGCGGCCGCTACCCGCACCAGGGACTGCTGCGGCAGTGGTCGAAGGAGGACGAGCGCGTGGTGCGGGAGTCCATGGCCGCGACCGGCGTCGACGCCCTCGCCGACCGGCAGGTCGACGAACTCTCCGGCGGACAGCGCCAGCGCGTGTGGATCGCGATGGCCCTCGCCCAGCAGACGCCGCTCCTGCTGCTCGACGAACCGACGACCTATCTGGACATCGCCCACCAGATCGACGTCCTCGACCTGTGCGCCGACCTCCACGAACAGCAGGGACGCACGCTGGTGGCCGTACTGCACGATCTCAACCAGGCGGCGCGGTACGCGACGCACCTGATCGCGATGCGGGACGGACGCGTCGTGGCGGAGGGCGCGCCCGGGGACATCGTGACGGCCGAACTCGTCGAGGACGTCTTCCAGTTGAAGTGCCGCGTCATCGACGACCCGGAGAC
>NZ_JBHSPB010000063.1:0-900 GCF_042656465.1 Streptomyces gamaensis | reverse complement strand
GGTCGGCTGCTTCGAGCTCACCGGCTTGGACTTGGGCGCGGGCGAGCGCGATGTGGTCGAAGGCGCGGGAGCGGACCCGCTCGACGGGGCGCTGTGCCGTCCCCGTGGTGATCAGCTCGATGGCCCGGAGCGCGCGGTGGGGGTCGTGGGTCGCGGCGATGGACTCGCAGACCCCTGCGGTGACGCGGTACTCGGCTTCGTCGAACCACGCGGCCCAGGTGGGGACCGGCTCGTCGTGGCCGGCGGCGAGGGCGTCGTCGGCGGTGCCCAGGGCGCGCTCGGCTTCGGGGAGGTGTCCCAGCACGGCGTGGCAGCGGGCTTCGAGGGTGGAGAGGAAGGCCCGCAGCTGTCCGGGCGGGAGTTTGCGGGTGCCGTACTGGGCGGCTTGGACCAGGTCGAGGGCGTCTTCTGCGCGGCCGAGGTGGTTGGCCTGGCGGGAGAGGCAGTTGAGCAGGTGTCCGGCGATCCCGACGCCGTCCCGGCCGGCCTGCTTGGCGGCCTGCAGGCCGAGGAGGAAGTAGTGCTGTGCCTCGCTGTGGCGGCCGACGTCGTGATTCATCCAGCCGGCGACGGAGGCGAGGTCGGCGATGGCGACGAACAGGGCGCGCCCGACCTCGTCGCTGGTGCGGCCGTGGGTGGCCAGGAGCGTGACGTCGTGGAGCTGGCCGACGACGGCCCGGCGGGAGAGCCCGCCTCCGTGGGCGCTGTCGAGGCTGCGGAAGGCGTCGGTGGTGGCCATGATGTTCCGGACGTCGTTCATGCCCAGTCGGCCGGGCCGGATGGGGCGGGGGAGCGGTTCGTCGGGGAGGTGCAGCCAGGGCTGGACGGCGCTGATCAGCTCTGAGCCGGTCAGCATGCGGGCGCTGGAAGGGCCGGTCTCGTCGGTCACTGCGTCGCTCC
>NZ_JBHSPB010000062.1:0-909 GCF_042656465.1 Streptomyces gamaensis | reverse complement strand
GTGAAATGGAAGTGGACGTGCGGGTGACCGGCCAGCCATGCCTTCACCTCTGGCGTGGTGTGGGTGGAGAGGTTGTCCAGAACGACATGGATCTCCTTCCCGGTATGCGGCTTCACTGCCTTCTTCAGGAAGGCCAGGAAGCTCTTGCCGTTCCGGCTCGGCTTGCACTCGCCGACTACTTCGCCGGTGCCGACGTTTAGGGCGGCGAACAGGTTCGTGGTGCCATGCCGGACGTAGTCGTGGGTGCGTTTCTCGGTGGCCGAGAAGGTCACGGGCAGCACTGGCTGGGTCCGGTCCAGCGCCTGGATCTGCGTCTTCTCGTCAATCGAGAGCACGACCGCACCGCCCGGCGGGGCGAGGTAGAGGCCGACGACATCGGCGACTTTGTCCGCGAACGCGGGGTCCCTCGAAAGCTTGAAAGTTCCGCTGCGATAGGGCTTGAGGCTCTCCTCGCGCCAGACTCGCGCGATGTAGTGCCAGGACACGGAGACGTTCTCGGTCCGCTTCACGTACTTCGCCAACTCACGCGTCGACCAGTGCGAGAGGCCCGTGGCCGCCGGCGGCGTCATGCGCGTCAGCGCAATCACCCGCGCCCGGACCCGCGCCGGCACTTGTTCCCGGGCACCGCCAGGACGATCGCCTTCCAGACCTGCCAGACCGCGCTGCGTGTAACGGGTCTTCCAGCGGTCCACGGTCGGCAGCGACACTCCGAGCAACTCGGCAATGTCCTTGCGCCGACGCCCCTCGCCCGACCACAGCACGATCCGGGCCCGCACGGCCACCTCCGCGGACACATCCCGGCTGTTCGCCAACGCCCGCAACTCGGCGGCCTGTTCAACGGAGAGCTCCATGCCAGCAGCAACGAGACACACGAGATCAAGTAACGCCAACGGAATCACGACGCACTAG
>NZ_JBHSPB010000061.1:0-981 GCF_042656465.1 Streptomyces gamaensis | reverse complement strand
GGCGGCCTCGTCGTCACCGACGCCGGTGACACCGTCCGCCACCGGACCGGCGGCGACGGCTTCGCCGGGTCCCGGCCGCCCACCGTGTAGAGCCGGGGCTGTACCTGGAGGCAGCAACCCGGGGTTCTTCGCTGGCCCCCGGGCGCCGGGTACGGCCCGTGTGGGCTCCCGGAGGCAGCACCGGCGGCCCACACCGGCCGCGGGAGCCCGACTCCGTCGCGCTCCTGCGGCCTCCGAGCGGCTGTGTCCCGAGGATCCCCCCGACGGGACACAGTCAAGCCCCCGATTCCGCCCGGGGGCCAGGGGGGGGAGCGTGCCGGTGCCGAGGCGCATGGTGCCGGCACGCGCCTCCCGTCAGACCGGTCGTGGGGCTGCCGGGCAGGAGCCCCACGACCTCCAACGGCCCCTCTCCGTGAACGGCGTGCCTACGGGGAGGCGGCCGGGCGGCCCGCCCGGGGATTCGGGCCGCCCCAAGGGGGAAGCCGCGTCAGCGCCACCCGACCGGGGTGGTGCTGACGCGGACCCTCCCCGTCAAATCCACCGCCCCTGTGCCGGGCCCTGATCGTGTTCACACCGGCCCGGGGGCGGGCCACCAACACTGCAGAAGAAGACGGGGAGTTGGACAAGACCCCGTCGTCATGGCAACCGCCCGCGCGCTGCCGGCCGCGAGCACCACCTCTCCTGCCGGTCTCCCCGGTGACGAGGCCGTCCACGGTCTGTCGCTGGAAGACCGGCCGATCACGCCTACAGCTGGCCCACCGGCCAACCCGTGCTGTGGCACAGAGCCAAAGCGATGGTTGCGGAGCCCTCACCGACGAAAGGTCACCCCGTGCACCCCGACGCCGACTTCACCAGCCCCCGTTATGTTCTTCGCGGTCCTGCAAGAGGGCCGCTGGCCTCCGGGCCCGGCATGGCTGTTCCCCCCTGTCGAACCGATGACCTGGGGGGTGGTGCCACCGGGCCCGAGAGGCGCCGTTGGAG
>NZ_JBHSPB010000060.1:0-1096 GCF_042656465.1 Streptomyces gamaensis | reverse complement strand
CGGCTTGCTTGTGCGACACCCAAGTAGCACGGGGCCCGAGAAATCCCGTGTGAATCTGGCGGGACCACCCGTTAAGCCTAAATATTCCCTGGTGACCGATAGCGGATAGTACCGTGAGGGAATGGTGAAAAGTACCGCGGGAGCGGAGTGAAATAGTACCTGAAACCGTGTGCCTACAAGCCGTGGGAGCGTCGGACATCCTTTTGGGGTGTCTCGTGACTGCGTGCCTTTTGAAGAATGAGCCTGCGAGTTTGCGGTGTGTTGCGAGGTTAACCCGTGTGGGGAAGCCGTAGCGAAAGCGAGTCCGAAGAGGGCGAATTAGTAGCGCGCCCAAGACCCGAAGCGGAGTGATCTAGCCATGGGCAGGTTGAAGCGGAGGTAAGACTTCGTGGAGGACCGAACCCACCAGGGTTGAAAACCTGGGGGATGACCTGTGGTTAGGGGTGAAAGGCCAATCAAACTCCGTGATAGCTGGTTCTCCCCGAAATGCATTTAGGTGCAGCGTCGTGTGTTTCTTGCCGGAGGTAGAGCACTGGATAGGCGATGGGCCCTACCGGGTTACTGACCTTAGCCAAACTCCGAATGCCGGTAAGTGAGAGCGCGGCAGTGAGACTGTGGGGGATAAGCTCCATGGTCGAGAGGGAAACAGCCCAGAGCATCGACTAAGGCCCCTAAGCGTACGCTAAGTGGGAAAGGATGTGGAGTCGCAGAGACAACCAGGAGGTTGGCTTAGAAGCAGCCACCCTTGAAAGAGTGCGTAATAGCTCACTGGTCTAGTGATTCCGCGCCGACAATGTAGCGGGGCTCAAGCGTACCGCCGAAGTCGTGTCACTCACACATGAGGTCTAACGACTGTGTGGGTGGGTAGGGGAGCGTCGTGTGCCGGGTGAAGCAGCGCCGGAAGGCAGTTGTGGACGGTTCACGAGTGAGAATGCAGGCATGAGTAGCGATACACACGTGGGAAACGTGTGCGCCGATTGACCAAGGGTTCCTGGGTCAAGCTGATCTGCCCAGGGTAAGTCGGGACCTAAGGCGAGGCCGACAGGCGTAGTCGATGGACAACCGGTTGATATTCCGGTACCCGCTTTGAAGCGCC
>NZ_JBHSPB010000059.1:0-1220 GCF_042656465.1 Streptomyces gamaensis | reverse complement strand
GACGACTTGGTGGCCGGGGCGAGGCCGGCGTAGGAGGCCAGGTGGGCGGAGGTGGGGAAGCTGGTGCCGTCGCCGACGGTGACCAGCAGTGTGGCGGCGGTCCTGACCGCGACCCCCGGCATCGAGGTCAGGACCTTCGAAAGAGGGTGCTGTTCCAGCAGGGCGCTGATCTGGGCTTCCGTGGCCCGGCGTTGTTCGTGAACCGCGCCGAGCGAGCGGGCCAGCGACGGGATGACGATGTCGAGGGTGCCGGTGCCCGGGACGACGACGGTCTGCTCGTCGAGCGCCTCGAAGACGTCGTCGATCAGCCGGGCGGCCATGCGGGGGGCCTTGGGCCGGATTGCCTCGACGAGCTTGCGGCGTCCGGCTTTTCGCAGGGCGGCCGGGGATCCGTAGCGTTCCAGCAGCCAGGTGACGGCCTGGTGGTCCAGGCGTGGTCCGAGGACGCGTTCGAGGCTGGGGTGGAACTGGGTGAGCAGGCCGCGGATGCGGTTGCTGGTGCGGGTGGCCTCGGCGGCCAGGTCCTGGTCGAAGCCGACCAGGACGGTCAGCTCGGCGGTGATCTCGTCAGTGAGCTCCAACGAGCGCAGGGTGTGCGGCATGGTCCGGGCGGCGTCCGCGATCACGGCCGCGTCGCGGGCGTCGGTCTTCGCCTCGCCTGGGTAGAGGTCGGCGATCCGCCGCATCGACAGGCCCGGCAGGTAGGCAACCTTGCAGCCGGCGTCGCGGGCGACAGTGAGCGGGAGGGCGCCGATCGAGGCGGGCTGGTCCACGATCACCAGGACGGTGCCGAACTTGGTCCGGAGCTTGTCGAAGACGGCCCGCAGCTTCGGTTCGGTGTTGGGCAGTTGCTTGTCGAAGACCTTCTTGCCGGCCGGGGTGAGCCCGTTGCCGTGGTGGGCGCTCTTGCCGACGTCCAGGCCCAGGAAGACGCCTATCTCGTCGTACTCCATCAAGCCGTCCTCCCGAACGGGATTGTGCGGTGCTGGCCGGGGCGTTGGCGTCGTGCGCGCATCCACGTTATGCAGACCTGCCGCCCGCGTACGGCCGGGCGTTGCGCTCGGCGGGGCGGTAGTCGGACCTCTCATCAGCGTCTCCAACGGCGCCTCTCGGGCCCGGTGGCACCACCCCCCAGGTCATCGGTTCGACAGGGGGGAACAGCCATGCCGGGCCCGGAGGCCAGCGGCCCTCTTGCAGGACCGCGAAGAACATAACGGGGG
>NZ_JBHSPB010000058.1:0-1406 GCF_042656465.1 Streptomyces gamaensis | reverse complement strand
ACGCGAGCAACTGAGGACAAGCCCTCGGCCTATTAGTACCGGTCAACTCCACACCTTACGATGCTTCCATATCCGGCCTATCAACCCAGTCGTCTACTGGGAGCCTTACCCCATCAAGTGGGTGGGAGTCCTCATCTCGAAGCAGGCTTCCCGCTTAGATGCTTTCAGCGGTTATCCCTCCCGAACGTAGCCAACCAGCCATGCCCTTGGCAGAACAACTGGCACACCAGAGGTTCGTCCGTCCCGGTCCTCTCGTACTAGGGACAGCCCTTCTCAAGACTCCTACGCGCACAGCGGATAGGGACCGAACTGTCTCACGACGTTCTAAACCCAGCTCGCGTACCGCTTTAATGGGCGAACAGCCCAACCCTTGGGACCGACTCCAGCCCCAGGATGCGACGAGCCGACATCGAGGTGCCAAACCATCCCGTCGATATGGACTCTTGGGGAAGATCAGCCTGTTATCCCCGGGGTACCTTTTATCCGTTGAGCGACGGCGCTTCCACAAGCCACCGCCGGATCACTAGTCCCGACTTTCGTCCCTGCTCGACCCGTCGGTCTCACAGTCAAGCTCCCTTGTGCACTTACACTCAACACCTGATTGCCAACCAGGCTGAGGGAACCTTTGGGCGCCTCCGTTACCCTTTAGGAGGCAACCGCCCCAGTTAAACTACCCACCAGACACTGTCCCTGATCCGGATCACGGACCCAGGTTAGACATCCAGCACGACCAGAGTGGTATTTCAACGACGACTCCACACACACTGGCGTGCATGCTTCACAGTCTCCCACCTATCCTACACAAGCCGAACCGAACACCAATATCAAGCTGTAGTAAAGGTCCCGGGGTCTTTCCGTCCTGCTGCGCGAAACGAGCATCTTTACTCGTAGTGCAATTTCACCGGGCCTATGGTTGAGACAGTCGAGAAGTCGTTACGCCATTCGTGCAGGTCGGAACTTACCCGACAAGGAATTTCGCTACCTTAGGATGGTTATAGTTACCACCGCCGTTTACTGGCGCTTAAGTTCTCAGCTTCGCAACCCCGAAGAGTCGCTAACCGGTCCCCTTAACGTTCCAGCACCGGGCAGGCGTCAGTCCGTATACATCGCCTTACGGCTTCGCACGGACCTGTGTTTTTAGTAAACAGTCGCTTCTCGCTGGTCTCTGCGGCCACACCCAGCTCCGGAGGCAAACTCCATCACCAGACATGGCCCCCCTTCTCCCGAAGTTACGGGGGCATTTTGCCGAGTTCCTTAACCATAGTTCACCCGAACGCCTCGGTATTCTCTACCAGACCACCTGAGTCGGTTTAGGGTACGGGCCGCCATGAAACTCGCTAGAGGCTTTTCTCGACAGCATAGGATCATCCACTTCACCACAATCGGCTCGGCATCAGGTCTCACCC
>NZ_JBHSPB010000057.1:0-2034 GCF_042656465.1 Streptomyces gamaensis | reverse complement strand
AAATATTTTAACTTACATATCCAGTTGGGCTTCCAGTTATAATATTAACTACAGCGTCAAGAACTTGTGGATTTGCGTTAAAGGCTGAAATATAATATGCTTTCAAACCGCTAATCATATTTACTAATGCCGGGCCACCACCAATCCTATTAAGTGCTCTAGCTATCTTTAATGCAAAACCTTGATAAACTGCCCTGTTAGGACCAGTTATTCCATATTGTGATAATACTGCACTAACATTTTCATTTATCGCGGTAAACTTAGGTACATTAGTCTGGAAATTTTGTTGGGCAACTGGAGCTACATTTGACAATATAGTACTAGCGACTGTTGGATTAGAAAATGCGTTAAATTTAGCTTGCCATTTCGCGTACCTTTGTGAATAACTTCTTGGCGTTCTGCCTTTTGCCATATTTGGTCAATTACAATTAATGATTTGAAATTAATAAATTTTCACGTCTTATACATAATATTATGTATATCACGTTTAACATTTGCAAAAAATAATATGAAAATAATTTCGGAGATTATATATTATATCATAGACTATATCATAGAATACGAAAAACTATTAAATTGTCATATTGTTCTAACTAAAATATGGAAATTGATATAAAGAATGAGTGTAGAAAATATATAATTCAATTTCGAAATTGGTTAGAAAGTAGATACTCTGACAATATTTATTTCTTTAATGTTTTTGAAGATGAAGAAATAATATTAATACAAATAAAAATAAATATGAAGAAGAAAGAATACGAAAAAATTGGAATGTCTATCTTAAAATATTTAGTTCATACTTTCAAATATCCAAATTATATAAAAGTAAATTGGAGATATGATAGAAATATGTTTAAAATCTCAGTAATTTGTGGAGAAATAAATATGTCAGAAACTGAAAATAAGAACTGAGAAAAGATGATTTTATCAGATAGAGATATAAAAAGATATATAAATTTAAATAGACTTGTAATTGAACCTTTAAGTGAGGATACAATTAGAGAAAATGGAGTAGACTTAAAAATTGGAAATGAAATAGTTAGAATAAAAGAAAATATGACGAAAGAAATAAGAGATGAATTTATAATTTATCCATATGAACATGTTCTCTTAACAACTAAAGAATATATAAAATTACCAAATGATATTATAGCATTTTGCAATTTAAGATCTACATTTGCAAGAAAAGGATTATTAATTCCGCCGACTATAGTAGATGCGGGATTTGAAGGACAATTAACTATAGAACTTGTTGGTTCTTCAATTCCAGTAAAACTAAAAACAGGAGAAAGATTTTTACACTTAATTTTTGCAAGAACTATAACGCCAGTCGAAAAGCCATATAACGGAAAATATCAAGGTCAAAAAGGAGTAACTTTAGCAAAAAATGATTAAAAAATCAAAAAAATAATATCTTATTTTTTATGGATATTTTATGCACTTTTCATAACTTTATTTTTTCAACTTTAGCTTTTGGAACTGGTTCATTTTTCATTTCGTCTACTACTAATTTCTCTATTGCTAACCTTATTACTTCTGACCTGTTCATCTTATGTTTCATAGCATAAGCCTCTAGTAATAGTAACATTTCATCTGGAATTTTAAATGTGACAATCTTCATCATTTCAAATCACTGCTCCCGAAAACTATTATTTCTCCAACTGTTATACTTACGCTATTATCTTTGCTAAATATCAATTCAAAACGATAATGTTTATTATTGATTTCTAGATATCCTACTATCCTATTTCTCTTTTTTGCATAAAATAGAATTTGTGGTTCTACTAAAAAATTAATATTTTTAGTTATTATATCTTTTATATCTTTTTTATTTAAACTTTTTATGACTTCTTCTACTTGACTCATGTTCTCTATTTTTACATTTTATATTATGACATTTTTATATCTTTTTACTCTTCTATTTTTTCATTAAAAAAGTGATATAATGCATTTTTGCTTAAACTCACAAGATTTACAGATATAATTATTAACTCCTGGAACTTTTTTATAATCTGTTTCTTTTAGATATTCTTT
>NZ_JBHSPB010000056.1:0-2071 GCF_042656465.1 Streptomyces gamaensis | reverse complement strand
ATGTATTATGCTACTTGTATATTTTTTAACGGCTTGAGATAAAAGATATCATATGAAAATTGAAGATCCTTTTCAAAATATTTTTGGAGTTGTTAGAATTGCGATAGATAAAATTCGTGAACTTGAACAGAGAGGTCAAATTTATGGTTTATCGCGTTTTTTACCAAATTCAATAATTGTAATGAAAACTATTGATTATCCGCTTATTGTAGATTTATATATTCCTGGATTTACTTTTTATTTTCAATTTTCTATAATTCAAGATCAACAAACTAAGCAAATTTTTATAGATGATTTTCGCGTGGTTTATCCTCAACCTTACGCGAAACAAATTAATAGTACTGCAAATTTTGAATTATCTGAGGAGGAAAGTGAAGATGAGTGATCTTACTCTAACATTTGCATTATTTTCTACAACTGTAACTACATTATTTGCAATTGTTCAACTATATTTAAAAATTAAACAAGCATTAAAAGATGCAGTAAAAGAGATAGTAAATTCAGAATTATCAAATCTAAAGACAGAAATTGAAGAATTAAAAATAAAACAAGATGAATTATCAAGACAAGTTGAAGAAATAAAAAGAAAGTTAGATGAAAAATAAAATTTTTTTTACCAAGTGCCCCATTCATTACTATCTATAATTTTTATTTTTCCATTTTCTATCATATTTGCATAATCTCTTAGAATTTTTGGCAATACTTTTCTTAATTGTTCTTCTGTTGGTTTATTTGGAACTTGTTCTATAAGCAGATAAATCTTAACATGTAATGTTTTATCTTTTTCATCATATTGATAAAATATCATTTTTATCACTTCTTATTATATTCAAATTCAATTTTATAATTTAAATTATAATCATTACACATTTTTATTATTCTATCTATTAATTCTTGATCTTCAGAATTTACATGAAATGTCGTTAGTTTTTCGCATATTATTTTTAGCTTCACGTCCTATCACTATTATATATTATGTATTATGACAAATTTATACTATTCTAAGAATCTAGTATATAAATTTCTAATATCATATCTTTTTGCTAATTCTTTTAATTTAACACTTCTTTCTTCTCTATCTTGTAATTCTGTAGCTAATATAATTGCATTTGTCATATCTTCAATTTCAAATTTATGAATTTTCCATTTTTGTCCATGTTCCTTATCATAATATTCCTCAACTCTAGAAGATTTAATTAGTAAATTCCATTGCCAACTTGTAAATTCATCAAAAGGAGGCATTAATTGATGGATAACTGGAGTTCCCATACTCATACTTTCTAGAACTGGCATTCCAAATCCTTCAGTCCCACTAGGAACAATAACATAATCCATAGCTCCATAGAATGCAAATATATATTCCCTGGAATTATATCCAAATTCCGCAACAAAATGAACATTTTGTGGAACTTCATATTGAGTAAACTGTTTATGAGAAATTACGAAAAAGTGGATTTTCTTAGCTATATCTGGATATTTAGTATTTAGTTCATTAAAAACTTGTAACATTAAATCCATATTTTTCCTTTTTGTCAATCCACTAACAATTCCAAATTTTATACTATTTGGAAAATCTTTATCTAATTTTTGTCTCATTTGTGAAACTAATTTTTCGGCATTTTCTACAATTTTAAAATTAATTCCATGAAAAACTGGCAAATCGACCTGTAATCCTACTTCCTGAAGATTTATGGCGGAAAATTTTGAATTTGGTATAAATTTAACATCTTGTAATAAATACTTGTTAACAATTTCAATATTTGGAATTCCATCACAAGTTGTATAAAATAATTTCTTTCCTTGAAATTGATAAAAAGCATAAAGATATGGATTTAGAGATGGCGGATGGAATGGTATAAAAATGATCAATTTTTCAGCTTTTGGAATATAATATGGATTTTTTGTTATTGTCGCAATTTCTCCATTTTCTCTTAATACTTCAGCTATATCTTCTGAAACATTTGATATAGAAGAATAATTCATAGTTAAAATTGCAGTTTTCATAATTGAAATCTAAAAATTATGACAAAAATAAAGCTGACTGATAACTTAACCTATAATTCATATAGTA
>NZ_JBHSPB010000055.1:0-2123 GCF_042656465.1 Streptomyces gamaensis | reverse complement strand
GTACGAGAGAACCCCAAGGTTTTTGATAAGGTCGAGAGGAGGATAAAGATCTTACAAAAATCATTATCTAGAAAGAAGAAGGGATCTAGAAACTACGAGAAGGTTAGGAAAAAACTAGCTAAGCTTCACGAGCATGTGAAGAACTTGATGAGTGATTATATTCACAAGGTGACTTCGTGGTTAGTAGAAGAGTATGATGAGATATACGTGGAAGATCTTGATGTAAAGGATATAGTTGAGGATAGTGAAAGTAAAGTTTTGAGAAAGCATATTCTTCATTCTGACTTTTCTAAGTTTGTGAGCTATCTCTCCTACAAGGCTGAAAGAGCTGGTAGGAGGGTAGTGAAAGTAGATCCGAGGAATACTTCTAAGACGTGTGCTAGGTGCGGTTACGTTAAGAAGGACTTGGCTTTGGCTGACCGTGTGTTTGTATGCCCCAAGTGTGGTTGGACTGTAGATCGTGACTATAATGCTTCTCTAAATATTCTTCGTGCGGGGTCGGGACTGCCCTTAGAGCCTGTGGACAGGGGACCTCTGCTATACATTCCCTTCTCTGAGGGTGTGTATAGTAAGTTTCTTGGAAGAAGCAGGAAATCTCCATCGTGAGGTGGAGATGCCACGTCCGTAAGGGCGGGGTTGTTCACTACTTACAGAAAATGAATATAACGAATTAGTAAGGAGACCAAATCTATCTTTTATAGATAAGGATCCCTGGATAACTTCAGATGAATTTGTATATTATGAATTATCAAACAAAGTAGTTAAGCTTATTATTCATTATTTTAAAGAAGATGGTTTTATAAATATCTTAGAAATTGATCTATTTCGTGAAAAAAGATAAAAGGTGATAAAAATGGAATTTGAAGAATTAAAATCGATTATTGATAAATTTTTCCAAGATTCGACAATAATAAGAATAAATTTAAGATTTAATAAAGAAGTAATAGCTTCATATGACCAATTTGAAGAGATTGTTAAAGATGCCGATTTATTGCATAGATATGATGATAGAAATATAAGAACTGATATTTGTGAATATAGAAAAAATATTAATTCAATAATTAATTATTATGTGAAAGACAGTAAAGTTTATATTGTTGAAATTGATTTTTGGAGATCTAGTTAATTAGTTAGCATATTTTTCTATAACATTTAATAGCTGTTTTTTAACTGCATTATAACTAAAGTTTTCTATCCAGAAATTGTAATTTTCTTCAACTTTAGCCTTATATTCTTCATAATTATTTAGAACATCTAGAATTTTATCTATTGCTTTTTCTATACACATTTGAACTCCATTTCCAATATGTATCGGATTATCTGGGAAAATTTGTGGATTTTTACAACTATCAATTAATAGATCTTTCAAGTTAAGAGGATAATAGTCTTCCCAAGCTCCACCTTTTGTCGCTATAGCTGGAATTTTATTTATAAAAGCTTCTAAACCATTTAATTCGAAACTTCCGCCTCTACTAGTTAGCAAATATAAATCTGAAATTCTGTACATTTTAACGATATTGTCAAAAGAAGTATTTCCATAGATATTGAACATTTTTAAATCTTGAAAATCTGTTCTTGGGAGACCGCTTTTTATCAAGAAATATATATCATTTCTTTCTTTTTGTAGTTCCTTAGCTATCACATGAAAAATATCAGCTCCTTTTCTATAATCACTATGCCATAATGAAATAAATATTAGTTTGAAATTCTTCTCTTTCTTTAATTTTTCAATATATAGAACTTGATCATCTAATTGTAGTTCTTCATCTTTCGCCAAAAGTCTATCTTTAAAATTATGGAAAACTTTATAAACAGGAACTTTTAATCCAGAATTTTTAAATGCATTAATTGACCAAGTAGAATTTAAAATCATTCCATCCGTATAATTATTTGCATAATCTATATATTGTTTTGCAATTTTATCAGTATCTGCTACTTCAACTCCTAGAAGTGCGGAAACTCTAGTTCTATATTGTTCAAAAAATGAAAATTCGACTTTTGACCATCTCCACATAGAGTAAAATAAGGGATGAATTATTGAAATTGGATATCTAAAAGGTGTAAATTGGTAAAATGATAATGTTGGAATTTCATAAACTATATATTTCTCTCTTAGCATTTTC
>NZ_JBHSPB010000054.1:0-2312 GCF_042656465.1 Streptomyces gamaensis | reverse complement strand
AAAGATATAAAAATGTCATAATTAAAAGATATTTTTAGAGGGAGAAACATGGCGTCCCTTAAACAAATACTGGATGAATTAGGAAAACAAGCTAAAGAACAAAACAAGATAGCTAGTAGAATTTTAAAGATAAAGGGAATAAAAAGAATTGTTGTACAATTAAATGCGGTTCCACAGAATGGTTCAATAAGATATTCAATGACAATCCATAGTCAAAACAATTTCAGGAAACAAATTGGAATAACGCCACAAGACGCAGAAGATTTAAAATTGATTGCAGAGTTTCTAGAGAAATATGCAGACTTTCTTAATGAATATGTAAAGTTTACTCCAAGGAATAATAGCACAGTTCAAGAAGAAGAACTAGACATGGAGCAACAAGAAGAAAAAGAAGAAAAACCTAGTACGAAAAGCAGAAAGAAGAACGTAGAGGAGGAGTTTTAAAACGTCATAAAGTCATTTTTTTTTCATGAATGAAACTACACAACAGAATCTTCAATTATTTGAAAAGTTAAAAAGTCATTCTTTTTTTTATAATCCAAGAGATAATGAAAGAATTTTAAGTCTAATTCTTGGCGAAAAACAAGTTGAAGAAAATAAGAAAATTGAGATTTTGAAAGCTTACAAGAGAGGAATTGATTCTCAATATTTTAGTGCTAATTTGCCATATTATAACGAAATAAAATTTATAAGTAAAATTACTGGATTTAAAGTTAAAGATGATCTAGTAATTGCAAAATTTCAAAATGGTTTTACTGGAGATTTTGATCCACATGAAATTGCTGATAATCCAGATGATTTTTATAATCTTATTTCTTCATATATGTTTGTAAAGATCAAAAAAGGATCAGAAAACTGGTTTATTGATGAAATATTTTCTATAGAACCGCCTAATAATTTTGAAATTGCAAAAGAAATTCTAGAAGAAGCTGATAAACAACATTTAACTTATGCTATTCTATTGCAAGCTTTTGGATATGATTCACAAAAGATGGATTCAGATGATATTTTCTTAACTTTACCACGATTATTCCCACTTTTCAAATCTCCAATTACTAAAAGACAGATAAACACAATAGAAATTTCAAATAGAGGTACTGGAAAAACTACAACATTTATGATTTTACAAGAAGTTTTCAATTTTCGTTATTATACAGAACCTCCAACTTATGCAAATTTGATCTATGATGCTAGAAATAATATGTACGGTTCAGTATTTTTATCAAACGGATTAATTTTTGACGAAATACAAACTTGGAAAGATGGATATGCAGTTAAAGAATTAAATTCTATAAATTCTACATTATCTACTGGAATTGAAAATTGCATTTGGACAAGAGGAGCAGGTACAGAAAGTAAATCTGCTACAATTCAAAAATGTATTCCAATTATTTATGCTGGAAATCCTTTCTCTTTAACTTTAGATAAATATCAAACTCCAGATATAGAATCATATTTACAACAATATGAAATTTTTACGCCGGCAATTTTAGATAGAATTCATATTATTCAATTAGCAATTAAGAAAACTTATGATAAAATAATAAATGCTAGAGTTCTTTATCCTTCAATTCTAAGAGCATTAGTGGAATTAATTCAGGAAAAAATTAACAGAACTACAAATTATGCGGACTGTGGAAATCTAGAAAGTAGAAGAAAAGAACAATCTATAGATATTCAAATACTTTTACAAGCTTTAGATATAGATTTGCAAATTGGAAAAGTTTCAAATGAAGAAGTATGTAATAAAATTGTAAATCTAATGAGATTTAGCAATTTAGGAGGATGGTGAAAATGAATTATGAAGATCATATAAAAGAAAGTTTTAAAGTTAAATATCCTAGTGATACAATTTTTCCAAGTGAAGTTGGTATTTGTTATAGAAAAAGCTATCTTGCTAGAAATATTGAATTTGAGAGAGGAATAAATGAAATTTATCTTGATCTAGGAGAACAATATCATGAGAGAATTGAACAATATTTTAAAGAAAAATTGAATTGTCAAACTGAAGTTGAAATTAAAGATGAAGTTGAGGGAATGAAAATTAGCGGTAGAATTGATATAATTTGTAATAATGACTTATTGGAAATTAAAACAATTAGTTATAATTATTTCCAAGTAAAAGAATATCATTTATACCAAGTCGCATTATATTATCATATTTTGAAAAAGCAAAATTATCAAATCAATAATGTATATATTATATATTTAAATAGAAACACTAGAGAAGTTAAGCAATTTAAAATTGATGAAAAAGTTTTAGAAAATTATTATCAAAAAGTTATTGAATGGATAAAGAAATTTAAAGAATA
>NZ_JBHSPB010000053.1:0-2392 GCF_042656465.1 Streptomyces gamaensis | reverse complement strand
AACACCGAAGGGAAGCGCCCGGAGGAAAGCCCGAGAGGGTGAGTACGAAGGAAGCGTCCGTTCCTTGAGAACTCAACAGCGTGCCAAAAGTCAACGCCAGACTATTTGATACCCCGTCCGCCGTCCCTGGTGATGGTGGATGTGGTTCCTTTGAAACACACAGCGAGGACGCTGTGAGCAGGTTTTCGGGATTATTCCTCCCGGCCTGTTCCGCTCCCGTGATGTGTGACCCCCGAGTACGGGGAAAGCATTCACGGAGAGTTTGATCCTGGCTCAGGACGAACGCTGGCGGCGTGCTTAACACATGCAAGTCGAACGATGAAGCCGCTTCGGTGGTGGATTAGTGGCGAACGGGTGAGTAACACGTGGGCAATCTGCCCTGCACTCTGGGACAAGCCCTGGAAACGGGGTCTAATACCGGATATGACCTGCCGAGGCATCTCGGCGGGTGGAAAGCTCCGGCGGTGCAGGATGAGCCCGCGGCCTATCAGCTTGTTGGTGGGGTGATGGCCTACCAAGGCGACGACGGGTAGCCGGCCTGAGAGGGCGACCGGCCACACTGGGACTGAGACACGGCCCAGACTCCTACGGGAGGCAGCAGTGGGGAATATTGCACAATGGGCGGAAGCCTGATGCAGCGACGCCGCGTGAGGGATGACGGCCTTCGGGTTGTAAACCTCTTTCAGCAGGGAAGAAGCGCAAGTGACGGTACCTGCAGAAGAAGCGCCGGCTAACTACGTGCCAGCAGCCGCGGTAATACGTAGGGCGCAAGCGTTGTCCGGAATTATTGGGCGTAAAGAGCTCGTAGGCGGCTTGTTGCGTCGGATGTGAAAGCCCGGGGCTCAACTCCGGGTCTGCATTCGATACGGGCAGGCTAGAGTTCGGCAGGGGAGATCGGAATTCCTGGTGTAGCGGTGAAATGCGCAGATATCAGGAGGAACACCGGTGGCGAAGGCGGATCTCTGGGCCGATACTGACGCTGAGGAGCGAAAGCGTGGGGAGCGAACAGGATTAGATACCCTGGTAGTCCACGCCGTAAACGTTGGGCACTAGGTGTGGGTCACATTCCACGTGGTCCGTGCCGTAGCTAACGCATTAAGTGCCCCGCCTGGGGAGTACGGCCGCAAGGCTAAAACTCAAAGGAATTGACGGGGGCCCGCACAAGCAGCGGAGCATGTGGCTTAATTCGACGCAACGCGAAGAACCTTACCAAGGCTTGACATACACCGGAAAACCGTGGAGACACGGTCCCCCTTGTGGTCGGTGTACAGGTGGTGCATGGCTGTCGTCAGCTCGTGTCGTGAGATGTTGGGTTAAGTCCCGCAACGAGCGCAACCCTTGTCCTGTGTTGCCAGCATGCCCTTCGGGGTGATGGGGACTCACAGGAGACTGCCGGGGTCAACTCGGAGGAAGGTGGGGACGACGTCAAGTCATCATGCCCCTTATGTCTTGGGCTGCACACGTGCTACAATGGCCGGTACAGTGAGCTGCGATGCCGTGAGGCGGAGCGAATCTCAAAAAGCCGGTCTCAGTTCGGATTGGGGTCTGCAACTCGACCCCATGAAGTTGGAGTTGCTAGTAATCGCAGATCAGCATTGCTGCGGTGAATACGTTCCCGGGCCTTGTACACACCGCCCGTCACGTCACGAAAGTCGGTAACACCCGAAGCCGGTGGCCCAACCCCTTGTGGGAGGGAGCCGTCGAAGGTGGGACTGGCGATTGGGACGAAGTCGTAACAAGGTAGCCGTACCGGAAGGTGCGGCTGGATCACCTCCTTTCTAAGGAGCACATAGCCGACTGCAGGCGAATGTTCTGCACGGTTGCTCATGGGTGGAACGTTGACTACTCGGCACAGTTGAGGGTGAAGGACTGCTAGTACTGCTTCGGCGTGGAACGCAGAACCTGGACTCTCGTTGTGTCGGGCACGCTGTTGGGTGTCTGAGGGTGCGAGCGTGAGCTTGTCGCCTTCGGGTTGCCGGCCCCAGTGAACTCCGGACCTGATGGTTCGGGGGTGGTGGGTGGCTGGTTGTTGCTTGAGAACTGCACAGTGGACGCGAGCATCTGTGGCCAAGTTTTTAAGGGCGCACGGTGGATGCCTTGGCACCAGGAACCGATGAAGGACGTGGGAGGCCGCGATAGGCCCCGGGGAGCTGTCAACCGAGCTGTGATCCGGGGGTGTCCGAATGGGGAAACCCGGCAGTCGTCATGGGCTGTCACCTACTGCTGAACACATAGGCAGTGTGGAGGGAACGCGGGGAAGTGAAACATCTCAGTACCCGCAGGAAGAGAAAACAACCGTGATTCCGGGAGTAGTGGCGAGCGAAACTGGATGAGGCCAAACCGTATGCGTGTGATACCCGGCAGGGGTTGCGTATGCGGGGTTGTGGGATCG
>NZ_JBHSPB010000052.1:0-2601 GCF_042656465.1 Streptomyces gamaensis | reverse complement strand
AATTTTATCAATTGTAACTTTTATTGGAAATTTAGATAACATATTTATTGAGAATGCATTTGCTAAATAATTTTTATTCATTTTTCTTCACCTTCAACAGGTTTAACTTGTAATCTTCTCATTTCTTTTACAACTTTTACAACTTCTAAAGCTTTTTGAAATACTTCAGATTTTCTAACTTCTTCTTTATCTTCTGTTGCTAAAGCCATAGTTAGATCATCTAGAGCTAAATACAATTTAGCTGTTAATTCCGTATTTAAATTTGATTTTTTCCTTGTTTCTGACATCTTGAGACAAAGTATAAACTATGACAGTTTTATATTTTTTGTAATGAATAGCTACTAATGGTTGACAATTACAGAAATCGAAAATTTCACAAAATTTGAAAAGTTTTTCAATTTGAAATTTCTTAATAGTTATTAAATCTTTTGAAGTTGACTTTACTTCAATTGGATAAATTGTATTGTCTTTTGTCGCTATAAGATCTGGAATTGCTTGTTTTCCAGTTCCAGAAGTTGGAATTCTTAACGCTTTAAATCCATTTTGTTCAAGAATTTCTAAAGTTTTATATTCATAATACTTACCAGATTGCCTAATGTTCATTTTCTATCACTTATTTAGATATTTTACATAAACTTCATGTTTTGTCCTACTAGTTTGTCCTACTAATTTAAATCCAGCTTTCTTGTATAAAGCGTTACTATGATCTGGTAGTCCTAAAGTCCATAGAACTTCAAAACCGTCATTCTTCAATTTCTCAGATAAATCATTTAGAAAATTCACTAAATGATCTCCTGGAGCAGTTTTTGTAACTCTTCTAATAAAATAAGATCTGTCGTTTGGAATATTATATTGTTGTGCAATAAAACGGAATGGTGTATTATCGTGTAACCAAGCTACTGCTACAATATATTTCTTGTCTTCTTCTTTTTGAAGATATATAAAATATCTACTATTTCTTCCAGCTCCACCGCCTTTTACCATTCCCTGAATATGATAATAGTCAATTAACATTCTTACTAATTTTATTAATTCTTTATTTTTTACTTCTTCAACTTCATATTTTGGATTCATTTATTAACTCAATAATGTATGACATTTATATACATTATGCAATTTGTAAGTTTATTTTTCTAGTTGAGGTATATAAATTGATAGTTATGGGAAAAAGGAAAGGTCAAAGAAATATTTCAGCTATGAAATATCACTTGTATAATAAAATATTGAATAGAAAATCTTTTCCCGCATTTTCTGTAATGTTTGACGCTGGAGTTTCTTCAGTTTTGCCGACTCCATTAGAGAATATTCAAATTCCTCCAGGAATAAATACAAATTATGGAATTGCATATGCTTCAATTGTTTCTTCTTTACTTTCTGCATTAAATAATCTAGCAAGTTCAACTTTTAATCCTAATTTTAATTCTCAAACATTTCTTAATTTAGGTCAATCTGCAAATTTTGGTACTTCAAATGGAATAAGTTTATTAAATAATTATACTAGTTTATATGATAATTATGTACAATTATGTTCAGTTTTGTATCAACCGGCAGTTTTTGATGAAACTTATTTTGATTTATCTGTATATCAGCCGGCATTAGCTACAGAATATCAAAATCAATCTTGTCAGAAAATTGAACAATCTTTTTCTAGTTTAACTACTGCAAATGTCAGTGTTGATGTTACAACTTTAGGAATTGGTAGTACAAATATTCCAAATGTAGATAACTATATATATAATAATATTGCAGATACTGGTATTTCAGATTTGTTAAATGCTTTAAATATCAATTTTAATCAACTTCCAGATTTTGCCAAATTCATAATTGCATTTATTCCAGACTTAAATAGTATAATTAATAGTGGTTTTGCTTTAGATGTCGGTTGGTTAGATAGATGTGTTTTAGCTCCAGAAACTCAAGATGGAATTCAATTACAAAATGGTATGATTTTACAATATTTTGCAGATGTTTTTGGAATGATTTTAGATTATACTCCTCTTGATTTTGCCGTATTAATGCCTGATTTTAATCCAGAAAATGTAACTCAAGATGACCTAATAGCAATTCTATCCGCAGATAAAACTGTAATTTCGATATTTGGAAATCTATTCAAAATGCATTTATATGATCCTTCTCCAGGCGGTACAAATATAGCTTATAGTTCAGAAATTGAAAACTATGCAGTTACATATGAGCAATTTTTACAAGTTCAAAAAATTGTCAATAAGAAATATGCAAATATTTGGTACGCGAAAATGGTAGCAAGTGCTACTATAGAAATTGCAAGATATCCTTACCAACAAAATTACAGTTATACATCTGGAAAAAGAACATTATCATATCAAGAATTTTTGAATTATTGGAAAACTAAGTGGAAATTTTATGGCATTTCAGATCAAGATTTGCAATTTGCACAACAATTAGGAGAACAATTACAAGGACAGGCAAAAATTGAGAATCAGATAAAATTAGCTCAAAAATCTGCAAAAACGAAACAATATAAGCCAATTTTCCATTATAAAAACTTTCAAAATATTGCAGTCAGATAACACAAAATCTAAACACTATATACATTATATAATATATATGTATTATGCTACT
>NZ_JBHSPB010000051.1:0-4238 GCF_042656465.1 Streptomyces gamaensis | reverse complement strand
TACTTTATATTATAGCTAAGTGAAGGAGGCGGAACAATAACTTCAGATAATTCGACGGTAGGTCTATTTGCGAGTTCTTGAAAAACATTTCCAAAAGTATACGCTAGTGGTTTTGCCAAATTATATAATACATTATATCCATTAACTTTCAATTGTGCTACATATAAATATTTTGCAAATACATCTTTTAGATTTTGAAAATTACCATTTTGATAATATTGTAATAATTTAGCTGTACCGTATTGATTTATAAATATTAAATTCTGAACAAAGTTGTTCCAGTCTTGTAATGATAGATATTCTAACGGTAATTTGTAACTCATCTTGTATGGCAAAGGCATGATATAATATATCAAAAATGCGGTAAATAAAAAATCAAATCTAATACATTATATAATGTATATGAGTTGTTTTGCATGTGATAACGTAACCCATACACTATATAAAATATATAATGTATATGATGTTTAGAAATTGTTAGTAAGCACTTCTTAATTGCCAATTGAGTGTTATCAATTGAATTTCTTCATCAGTTAATCCATATTTCTTCAATTGTTGAAGATAAGATTGTGCAGTATTAAGATCTATTTTATGTTTCTCAAATAGTAAGCTAATTGTAGTAATTATTTCATTAACATATCTGCTAACTCTTCTATTTCTTGCATATTCAAAATATGTATTTTGTAACTCTTGCGGAATCTGGAATTCTGTAAATACTTTCTGTAGTAATTGTTGTGGATTTGATACATATTCGCTAATTGAAAGTGCTTTTGTCGGCGTTAGATATAGTTCTTGTAAGCCTGTCACAATTTTTCTTACTTGTGCAAATAATTTTATTACATTTAATAATGCTTCATTAATTCCATATTGTTTTAACAAACTTTCAAATTGTAAATTCTGATAATTATAAATTAATGCAGTTATGTATTCAGATTTGAAAGATTGTACTTCTTGTGCTACTAGTAAATGTTGATAATAGTTTACATACAAATTCAATAATTCAGATGGGATAAAGCTATATTCTATTAATTTTTGATCTAGATAATTGTACTTTATTGCATTTTCAATTATGGAAATTGAAGGCAAATGTCTTCTCCAAATTTCAAGACCAAAAGTACTAGCATATTGTTCTAGAAGAATCTTTATTTGATTATCAGGAATTCCTAGTTTTCTTAGTTCACTTTCTGCATTTCCTAGATTTATTGGAACTTTCCCGACTTTATATAATTGACCTTCTATAACATTTTGAATTATTGTATGTACGTTATAAAATGTCGGAATATAAGTATTTACAATTAATTGAGCTATATCTTTCTGCATTCCTAATTTCTCTAGTTCATTTATTGCGTTATCTGGCTTAATTTCCAAATCTTTTAATGATTCTTTTATATACTCAATTTCTAGCGTAGTTTGATAAGTCAATAATGCAGGCTTAATTTCATATTCTATAACTTCTTTTGGTAATTTTGAAATATCTGAAAGAATTCCATGTCTAGCCAATTGGAGATGATAATTAATAATTTTTGGATATATGTATTCGTAATAAAACTTTTGATTATATAAATCAAGAGCTGTTTTATCTTTTACTATTTTTCCTAATTCTCCAGATAATTGTTGTTGATCATAGTATAAAGTTTTCGCAATTGTTTCAATTACGCTTAATTGTAGTTTTGCGATATTTATGTTATATTCTTCTTGAATTATCTGATTTAGCAGATATTCATTAATATTCAATTTCTTCAATTCTACTTCTGCAATTTTTGAATCTATTTGGAATTGTCTTAATTGACTCTTTAAAATTGTCAAAAATGCAGATATTTGTAATTCTTGATTTATAAAGTTTATAAATGCATCTTCATATTCTTTTATTATTCCAATTGCTTTAAATTGCTTTTTGATTTCATCTAAAGATAAATAGCCTTTTTTCGCTAAACTTTCTAGATTTGATAATTGAAACTTTATAAGTTGTTCTGTTTGATTTTCGTAAATCAAAGCTGAAATAATTGCAGAATCAAATCCAATATGTTTTAGATCTTTTTCTAAATCTCTTGGAGAAATTAGAAAACTTTTAAGTTTGAATTGATATTCTTTTAGTATATTTTGCAATTGTGCAAATTGTAATTCACTTTCTAAAATTTGTAATGCTATTTGTTCATTAAATTTATTAGCTTTCAATTCTTCTTTAATCTTTTTCTGATCAAAAATTCCTAACCTAACGATTTGTTGTAATTGTCTTAATAGAAGTTGATTAGTATAAATTAACTGAGATTGTGTGATCATAGTATCGAAAACTGTTCTTACTTCTTCTGGATATCCTAGATCTTTAAATAATTTAGCAATTGTATCATCTAAATATTTAAAATCAAGGTACGGTCTTCCAAAATTTGATAAAGCTCTAGATAATAATGATCTTAAAAATTGTCTAACAATTCTCTGAACTGCATATTCATATTCTAATGTGAAAGTTTTTAGAAATAATTCTTTACCAGTTAAATTAACATTTTGAATTATTTCTTCATAAGCTTTTTGAGGAGTAATAATAAATTGTCGAATCCCTTGCTCTACAGTTCTTTGTAAAAGTCTAGCAGTTTGGTTTTGATACATTAATTTTGCAGTTTTTGGAGTTAATAAATTGTTATATGCATATTTTTCAAGATCTGAAATGTTTAAAATTCCATATTGTGTCCCTAAGATTAGATCGCGAATTCCTACAGGTCTAAATAATGGATTTTTAGGAGCGAAATCATTAACTGGAGGTTCTAGATAAGCATTAGTAAACCAAGCTGGATAACCAGTTAGCAATATTGTTTCTTTTAAGTGATCTTTAATTTCTTCAAAAGACCTTACAGCTACCCATCTTCCAATTTGTACAAATGGCGGATCTGCAAATGGCAAATCGCCCAAACCAATTTCATTAAATATTTCTCTCGCTGTAATTTTAAAATCTGAAATAAATGGTTCTTTTATAAATTCTTTTAAAGTTATAGCAAGTTCAGTTCTTATTTCATTTAAAAAATCTACTGAAGTTTCTGCAAAAGCTTTTATAATTTCTCCAAATTTAATTGGAATTTTTCCGCCTAATCCAACTGGAGCTAAATCTATTTCTATTTCTGGTAAAATTTCAGCTAATTTATCTACAATAACTGGTAAGAATTTTCCAATTGTAATTGGAGCAATAAATGGTGATAAAAATTGAGTAAGTTGAGAAATTGCATTAGAAATATGTTTCATATTAGCTCCGAAAAAGTTCAGAAAATCGGAAATTACTCCTGATATAATTTGTGCAAATGCGTTAGCTACATTTTGGAAAAATGAATATGCTGAATTTATGAAATCAGACGCAATTGAGGATAGAAATTCAAAAGCTCCTACAACTTGTTGTTCAAACCATGAAACAAATCCTTGAATTGTAGAAATTGCAGTTTGTACAAAATTCTGTAAAATTGTTAAGAAATTAGTTGCAATATTTGTCATAAAAGTAGGAATATCGGAAATTGCTTGTCCTAGGAAACTTGTAATATTTTTGATATCATTAACTATTGCATTAATAAAATTTATAAAATCACTAGATATCCAGTTTGTGAAATTTTCCAAATTTTCAATTTCATCTGCAAAGAATGTTCCTAACTCACCTAAATTCAATAGAAAACTCATATTGATTAAATTGTTTCTTTTCAAAATTATAAACATTACTAAAAAAATACAAAACTAAAAGTTCTTTCAATTTTTCGTTTGTTACTTTTTTGCATTCATCTGCTGAAAAATTGTAATGACAAGTATATAAATGAGAGTCGATAATTTACAAGAAATCTTTTTAAACTTTTAACTCACACAAATTTTTACTTTTCTAACGATAATTTACGCAAAATAACGGCGTAAAAACATTTATATATTAAAAAATTTTAGCATAAAAGAGTTAACCCAAATGCGTAATTCCAAAAAGATGAAAAAAATTTTATTTGACTTATTAGTCTACAATTATCTCGAAAAATTGAACTTTTCCAGTTTCGTACAATTTCAATATTTCTTCTAGCGTTAATATTTTTCCTTCTTCTAATCTTTGTGAAATTTGCACAATATATAGTTTGTCTCTTTTGTCTAATTTAATTTCTATCCTATTTTTCTCAAATTTTGTATCACATAATGAATTTATTAGTTGAACTGTTGAATCATGTCCAATTGCATTTATTATTTCTTCATTATCAATATTTGTACAAAATTCTAATCTGTCAATTTTA
>NZ_JBHSPB010000050.1:0-4345 GCF_042656465.1 Streptomyces gamaensis | reverse complement strand
GAAAAAAAAGATTTAACTTAGATTAAAGAATACAGATCTGATTATTTTCGATAATGGTTTTTTATATTTTTTTGATAATTCTTGCAATTTCGCATAATATAACATATCTACTGTAAAGAATACTTTTTCATCATATAAATCTGCAGTTTCTTTAATTTCTAGTGTTCTTTTTCCTTCTAAAATATCATCTAATTGTTTTTTTATCTCTTCTCTTTTTTCGTAAAAAATTTGTTTTACTTCACTTGGAACTCTTAGGCATATATACTTTCTACGCTGGATCTCTAGCCACCTCGCTTATAAAAATTTGTGATTATACATTTTTAAACCTTTCGCCTTTCTGTCGACATAAGTTTTTAAACGTCATTTCCGCACGTAATATTGTGGATTTGAAAAAAGTTTTAAATTTTCATTTTTCTTATACTTATACTTATTTCATTACTATTGCAACTAATTATAAATATGGAGATACTGAAAAAATTTTTAAAAAATTTCGTAGTTATATTTATAATCATGACAAAAATTCACATGTATTTTCTATAAAGGAAACCACAAAAAATTCAAATGGTCTTCATTATCATATTTTAGTTTTCACGAATAAAAAACTGGATTATTCTAGAGTTCACAAACATATGCCTCCTCATACTGATATAAGAATCGAATTAATTCCAAAAAATATAAGTGATATAAAAAATGTATATAAATATATGATAAAGACAAAAAAAGATATAAAAATGTCATAAATCAAAATGAACAAACGAGGAAAAATGCAAACTCAAGAACAGAGTCAAAAAAAGAAGCAAAAAGCAGTATTTGGAATTTATATGGACAAGGATTTGAAAACTAGACTGAAAGTATACTGTGCAAAAAATAATCTTCAATTAACTCAAGCTATAGAAGAAGCAATAAGAGAGTATTTGCAAAAACGAGGCGGTTAAAAAAACCAAATTAAAGATATTTTCTTTTTTTTATCAACTTATTTCTAAAGCTATATATCATATATATTATATAATGTATATGGTTTGATTTACTTGCTATGAAATTTATATAAAAAAATTTTGTTATTGTCAATAAGAATTTAATGAAGTTTTACTTACAAAAAGGAGACATCATATACATTATATTATGTATTAGTTTTGAGTCTTTATTTATGTCTTAAACTGCACAAGAGCTTATGGAACTTGAAAGAAAAAGTTCTGGAATTGTAAAATCATTTAATATCCTAGATATTTTTTCAATAAATCTTCTCTATATAGGAATTTTAAGCGGGATAAGTTATCCATTATTTGTCAGTAGTTTGCTAAAAAATGTTAACTTATTATACGCAATTTTAATTGGAGCAGTATTTGAAATTCCACTATTATTAATGTATTATCGTTTAACAACAAAATATCCACTTAATGGCGGTGATTATGCATATATTAGAACTGCATTTTCTTCAAAATTCTTTACAATTTTTGGAATTTCATTATGGTTAACATATGTACTATCTCAACCAATCTTAGGTGATCTTGTACTCTTAAACTTTAATATTCAAAATCAATTTGAACAATTTCTAATTGTTGAATCTTTATTTCCTATTGTTTTACTAATTATCGCTAATAAGAGAATATATGCAAAAATTGTTGATATATTAGCAATTGCACAAATAATAGTAGCATTATTTATAGTTTTTAAATCATTTAATTTTCAATATCAAAACTTCACAATTTCTAATACTTTATTATCTGCATTACTATTTGATTTATCAGCGTTTATATTCATAAATGCAATCAGTTACATAGCTGGAGAAATAAAAAATATTAAAAAATCTAGTATGGTCGGATATTTTGTAAGCTATTTAGTAGTCGTGATACTTTCAATTCTAGATAGCTATTCAAATTTGTCAATATTGTTTGCATTAATGCCAATTTGGTTCTTTAGTTACATGCCAATTGCAAATAAAATCCAAAGTAGATTAATTCAAACTATGAGTTTCGATAAAGTATTACCTGAAACATTTAGCAAAATAAATCCAAATATTTTATTATTGATTTTTGCGACAGAAACAATAGCAAATGTTCTAGAAAATCTACTTGGATTTAATATATCTTTTGGACTTGATGGTTTATTGTTCATCTTCTGGAATTTCATAATTGTAGCATTTGCATATTTGAAACTCATGAATGATAAAAAATTATTTTCTATAGTTCTAACATCTTTAGCAATTCAGATATTTCTATTCTTCTACTTAGGATATCAAAATCCAATATTTTATAAATTTGTAATCTCTGGAAATATAGAAGATACAATATTAAGAATTATAATAATACCAATAATAGGATCTATAGTATACTTATTAAGAAGAAATAAAATAAATGTCATACCAAAATAGAAAGTTATATGAAATTAGTATTTGAAATAACATCATCAAAAGAACTATTACTCAAGACAAATTTTCCAGTTTTGATTAATCAATTACATAACAAAAAAATAACTTGGAAAAATGAAACTTGGGTTGACAGTGGCGGTTATCAAATTAGCCTTTACAATTTGAAAATTTCAGTAAAAGATGTATTAGAAAAATATAAAACATATAATGCTTATGCATTTTTTTCTCTTGATATTCCATCTATTTTTGAACCATTAAATAGAAAGAATTTCGAATATTTCGAATATCTATATACTAAAATTGAATATATAGAAAGAATTATCCCAGTTATACATTTATATCCAATTAGAGAAGTAGATGAAGCCTTAGATTTTTATAAACAATACACTGATTATATAGCATTTGGCGGAATAATTGCATCTAGTAAATTAAAAATTTTAATCTATACATTTCCTTGGTATTATTATCTAAGAAAATACACAAAAAAACTTCATGTTCTAGGAATGTCTGCTCCATATTTTCTCCAAACTTTTGATAATGCTAATTCTATGGATACTTCAACTTATACAAGAATTTCAGGTTTCAGAGAGATCTTTTGGTTTGATGGTTCTAGAAGATATGTAGGCGATAGAAAAAAAAGAACATTAACAAAAGAAGAAGAAGAACTATTATATGAATTTTTAGATAAGACAAATTTTCCATTTGAATATGATCTTTCAAATGTAAAAATTTTACAAACTATAAATGCTTGGATTTTAAAATATAATAATTGGAATATTGAAAATAAATATACGATATATGCTAAGAAATTAAAAAAAATGGGACTAGATAGTCTAGTTAATGAGATAATTCAAAACTATAAAATTGCAAGTGAAATAAAGAAAAATAAGCCACAAAATATAAAGAAAAGTAATAATGATTTGGAAATTGAATTAGAAGAATAATAAATTAATCAAATAGCATACTTAAATATTGTCTTCTTCATTCTCAGATTCTGATCTTTTCTCTCTCCAACCGTAAATTTTTCTTATATAAATTTTATTCGTGTCTTTAGTATAATAAAATGTCAACTTAATAACAATATTATCATTCTGATAATATATAAATTCTTCAATAATTTCGCTATTACTCTTGATTTTATTTCTTGAATCTGGAACTCCTACAAGATATCTTAATCCATTTTCAGTAATTTCAAATAATTCTTTAAATTCAAATTCAAAACTTTTCATTTCTTGATTTTCAAAAAATACATATAGAACTACATCTAAATCTTCAAATTCCATTTTTTTCTCACTATGTTTTCGATAAAACTATGACAATTTTAAATTTTCATTCTAGGAAATTGCTAAAAAATAGAATTATTATTCCGAACTTGAGAAAAATTAAAGATAGAATTAGTTAATTATAGAAAAAGAAAAAACATATAAAAGAAGAATTAGAAAGAGAAAATAAAAAATAAAATAACTTAAAGCTTACCAAAAAGAGTCTTCATCAAATGATTCATGACTCATCTTATAGTGAAAATCTAACTCATCTAAATCTGTAGCTACAAAACTACACATTCTGCAAAAATAAACTTTATTCTTTTTGTTTTCTTTCTTACTCATTTTCGTTTTCATTTTTCTTACCTCATTCTTATATATGTAAAAACTAATATTTAAAGTTTTCTCTATCTTTTTACGTTTGTATCTCTCTAACTTTTTATGTCTCTATATTTTCAACCTCTTGAATTAGTATCACAAACTTGAAAAAAACAATCGAGAGAATTGGCTAATTATAGAAAAACAAAAAACATAAAAAAGAAGAAAATAATAGAAAATAAAAAAAGAAAATAAAAAATGATTAATGAGTTGTAATTTGAGGAATTGTCTCAGGCTTTAACGTCAATACAAGTCTATTTTCTTCTGTCCTTACTTTTACTTTTCCGGTAAATTGTATAGTGAACAACCCAGCCCTTACGGACGGGGCATCTCCACC
>NZ_JBHSPB010000049.1:0-4913 GCF_042656465.1 Streptomyces gamaensis | reverse complement strand
CTAAGCCTTTCAGCGCCGATGGTACTGCATGGGGGACCGTGTGGGAGAGTAGGACGCCGCCGAGCTATTGTTGGGGAAAGCCCCGTTGGGAGCCGTGAGGTTCCTGGCGGGGCTTTCTCGCATTTCTGGGACACCCTCTTTCCGGCCGTCCGGAAATGGCCGATCACCGCCCTGCCGCCGTCACGATCCGCCATGCTGCTTCGTCACGACTCTGCGGAACCTCACTCCGAGACGAGAGGAGCAGTGGCTTTCCCATGGCATCCCTGGCTGACTTCGAGGACCACCGACAGCGGCTGTGGGCCGTCGCCTACCGGATCACCGGCTCGGTGGCCGACGCGGACGACGCCGTGCAGGAGGCCTGGCTTCGCTGGCAGCACCTTCCCGACGGGGAAGCCGTGAACCCGGGCGCGTATCTGACGACGATTGTCAGCCGAATCTGCTTCGACCAGCTCGGCTCGGCCCGTTCGCGGCGCGAGACCTATGTGGGGCCCTGGCTGCCCGAGCCCGTGGTCGGCGATGTGCCGTCCCCCGAGGACCAGGTGACGCTGGACGAGTCCGTCGGGATAGCGCTGATGGCCGTACTGGAGAGACTCACGCCGGCCGAGCGCACGGCCTTCATCCTGCACGACGTCTTCTCCGTGCCGTTCGGTGAGATCGCCGAAGTCGTCGGCAGGACCCCGGTGTCCGTACGGCAGCTCGCTGCCCGCGCCCGCAAGCGCGTACGCGCCGAGGCGCCCCGCCGGTCTGTCGACCGGGACGAACACCGGCGCACGGTGGAGGCCTTCCTGGCGGCCGCCATGGACGGGGATCTCGACGCGCTGATGGAGACCCTGGACCCGGAGGTGATCTGGGTCTCCGACGGTGGAGGCAAGGTTTCGGCCGCTCGCCGACCGCTCCACGGGCGCGAGAAGGTGGCCCGTTACGCGCAAGGTGTCTACGGCTACGGCGCCGCCGAGGGCAGGACGCTCCGCGCGTTCGTACGGGACGTCAACGGCGCCCCCGGGCTGATCCTCACCGACCCGGTGCGCGGCCGGACGTCCGTACTCGCCTTCACCGTTCACGAGGGCCGGATCACCGAGGTGGACGCGGTCGCCAACCCGGAGAAGCTGCGGCATGTGGACCCTGGCACGCTGTGACCGGCAGGCGCCCGGCCACCGGAGCTTTGGCCGAAAGCAGCCACGATGGTCTGTCACACAGGGAGGCGCTGCGTCGTCTCCTGGGCATGCAGACGAACTCACACCTCACCGACACGCAGCACATCGTCGTCCTCGGCGCCGGCTACGCGGGACTCAACACGGCCCTGCGCGTCTCCCCGTACGCGAAGGTCACCCTGATCGACCCCAGCGACCGCTTCACCGAGCGCGTGCGGCTCCACCAACTCACCGGCGAAAGCCCAGACGTGACCCACCCGTTGGTGGAGCTCCTGCGCGGCACCGGGATCCGGCACGTCGCCGCCCGGGCCGTCGACATCGACCTGGCGGGACGTCAGGTCCGCACGGATGACGGCCGCTCCGTCGGCTACGACCGGCTGGTGTACGCCCTCGGCAGCGTGACCGACACCCGGGCCGTGGGCGACCGCGTGCACACCGCCGAGTCCGCGGTCGAGGTCCGCAAGCGCCTGCTGGGCGCCTCCGGCAGGATCGCCGTCGTCGGCGGCGGGCTCACCGGCATCGAACTCGCCAGTGAGATCGCCGAGTCGCACCCGGGCTGGGAGACCCGGCTGCTGACGGCCGGCGTCGTCGGCACCGGTCTTTCGGACAAGGGGCGGACCCACATCCGCAAGACGCTCGGCGTGATGGGCGTACAGGTCGAGGAGGGCCGCCGGGTCGAGTCGGTGGACGAGATCGACGCGGACCTGGTCGTCTGGTCGGCGGCCATGCGCCCCGTCACGCAGCTCGCCGCGAAGGCGGGCCTTGAGCTCGACCCCGCCGGCCGGATCGTGGTCGACCGCACACTCCGGTCCACCACGGACCCCGCCGTCTACGCGGCCGGGGACTCGGCGGCGACTTCCCTCCGTATGGCGTGCGCGACCGCAGGACCCACTGGCGCCCACGTCGCGGGCTCACTCCTCGCCGACCTCCGTGGCCTGCCCGCCAAGCCCCTCGACTTCCGCTACGTCGTGCAGTGCCTGAGCCTGGGACGCGGCGAGGGCCTGATCCAGCCCGTGCACGCGGACGACACCCCTCGCTCGACAGTCCTGACCGGCAGTGCTGCCGCCTTCGTCAAGGAACAGGTCGTCCGTCACACGGTCCGCACCCTGCACGTGAACGCGCACCGGGCGAGGGCGATCCGGAAGGCGGAGACCGGTGGGGACGCCGAGCGTACTGCTGCCTGAACTGCTGTCTGAACTGCTGTCTGAACCGGCCGGGCACGCAAGGGAGTTGCCTGCCCGTCACGCCCTGCGTCACGACCTGACCTGAACCGTATGAACGCCTCATACCGTCAGGGTCCCGTTCCGTTCCCGCGCGGGCCATGGGGGAAGGCCCTGAGGCATCCCGGACTCGTCCCCTACGCGCCACGCGCCGTCGGCCGGGCGCGAGGCCGTCGGCTGTGGCGATCCGCCGACGGCACCGCACGGGTCCCGTGCGGGGTGCGAAGATGGCGGGGCACGCAGCAGCAGCGGAGAGGTGAGCCTCGTGGCCCAGAAAGTCGCCGTCCTCGGAACCGGAAAGATCGGCGAAGCGCTCCTCAGCGGCATGATCCGCGCCGGCTGGTCGACCTCCGACCTCATGGTCACCGCGCGCCGCCCCGAGCGCGCCGAGGCCCTGCGGACGCGCTACGGCGTCGAGACGGTCACCAACGCCGAGGCCGCGAAGGCGGCGGACACCCTGATCCTCGCCGTGAAGCCGCAGGACATGCCGGCGCTCCTGGAGGAACTGGCGCCCCACCTGCCGGCGGACCGCCTGGTCATCAGCGCGGCGGCCGGCGTGCCGACGGCGTTCTTCGAGCAGCGGCTTCCGGAGGGCGTTCCGGTCGTGCGTGTCATGCCGAACACGCCGGTCCTCGTCGACGAGGGCATGTCCGTGATGTCCGCGGGCAGCCACGCGACGGAAGAGCACCTGCTGCGCACGGAGGAAATCTTCAAGCCGGTCGGCAAGACCCTCCGGCTGCCCGAGTCCCAGCAGGACGCCGCGACCGCGCTCTCCGGCTCCGGGCCCGCCTACTTCTATTACCTCGTCGAGGCGATGACCGACGCCGGTATTCTCCTCGGCCTTCCCCGCGACAAGGCCCACGACCTGATCGTCCAGGCCGCCATCGGTGCCGCCGTCATGCTGCGCGACAGCGACGAGCACCCGGTCAGGCTCCGCGAGGCGGTCACGTCCCCCGCGGGCACGACCATCAGCGCTATCCGTGAACTGGAACGGCACGGGGTACGAGCCGCACTCATCGCCGCCCTCGAAGCCGCCCGGGACCGCAGCCGGGAACTGGGAACCGGCGGCGCGTAGGGCCCCGGTCGCGGAATCCGGAGCCCTACGGGCGAATGCGCTGTCCCTGCTGCCTGTCCCGCACGCGGGAACGGCATGAGGGAATGAGCGGTCACGCGGGAGGCATCAGCCCGATCGCCGCGTACGCGGCGTCGACAGTCGGCCGCGCGAGCGTCCGGGCCCGCTCGGCGCCGGCCCGCAGCACCGCGTCCACATAGCCGGGATCGGCGCACAGTTCCGCATGCCGCTCGTGCACGGGCCGCAGCAGCTCCAGCACCGCGTCCGCGGTGTCCTTCTTGAGCGCCCCGTACGAGGCGTACGTCGACGCCAGTTCCGCCGGCTGCCCGCCCGTGCACGAGGCGAGGATTTCCAGCAGGTTCGCGACTCCGGGCTGCTCCTCGCGGTCATAGACGACCTCACCGCGGCTGTCGGTCACCGCGCGCATGACCTTCTTGCGCACGACCTCGGCCTCGTCGAGCAGATAGACGATGCCGGAGGTCTCGGCGTGGGACTTGCCCATTTTCGACGTCGGGTCCTGCAGGTCCATGACCCTGGCCGCCACCGTCGGATGGACGGCCCGCGGCACGGTGAACGTATGGCCGTAGCGCTGGTTGAAACGCACAGCCAGGTCCCGGGTCAGCTCCACGTGCTGCACCTGGTCCTCGCCCACCGGCACCTCGTCCGCGGAATAGGCGAGGATGTCCGCCGCCATGAGCACCGGGTACGTCAGCAGCGACAGCCGTACGCTGCCGCCCGCGGCCCTCTCCCGCGCGGACTTCTCCTTGTACTGGATCATGCGCCGCATCTCGCCGTCGGACGCGGTGCACTCCAGCAGATAGGACAGCCGCGTGTGTTCGTCCACGTGGCTCTGCACGAACACCGTGCACCGCGCCGGTTCCAGCCCAGCGGCGAGCATCAGCGTCGCCGCCTGCCGGCTCAGTCTCCGGATGCGGGCCGGGTCGTGGTCCACGGTCAGGGCGTGCAGATCCACGACACAGAAGAGGGCATCGGACTTGTGCTGGTCGACCTCGACCCACTGTCGCAGGGCCCCGAGGTAGTTGCCCAACGTGAGGTGACCAGTGGGCTTGATGCCGCTGAAGGTCCGTGTCATCGGTCTTGCCTCCCTAGGAGAGGACCACCGCCACAGACAGCAAAACGGCCGCCGAGGCGGCGGCCGGTTGGATGCATGCGCAAGTCGGGGCCGCCGTCAGGCGGCCCACCACAGTTGGGTGTGCGCATGCTGGGTCACAGGACGACCGTACGCCCTCGAAACCGGGTTGCGCCACAGATTTGATGCGTCCTACGGGCTCGTGTAGTGTTCTCCGGGTTGCCGCAGCGTCCGTACGGGCGAACGGCAACGGTTCTCGTCGCACTGGCGGCAATCATTACTGCACGGTCCTCGAACGGGGCGGTTTCCGGCGTGCCCGGAATTCGTTTCGGAGTCCCGATTGGGAATCGCCGGGGAAATCCGCTAAAGTAGTGATCACG
>NZ_JBHSPB010000048.1:0-4984 GCF_042656465.1 Streptomyces gamaensis | reverse complement strand
CGCCTTCCAACGGTCTGTGAAAGAGTACTTTTATCTCTCCTATCTTTGAGAGGATCAGCTTGTCTCCCTCAACCTTGAAACCAGATTGATTATAATTGATGATCTTCAAGATCTTCTTGTACCTCAGTTTCCCCACTTTCTTCCCTTTCTTCTTCAGTTCATGAAGAGCATTGATGTTGCTCCATAATTGGTTGTTAACCATTTGAAGGGCTTTAGAGTAAACTAGTTCCTTCCCTTCTATTTTCAACTCTTTCAGCATGTTTTGAGTGTCTTTAGGTGTTATCTTTTTCCCTTCTTTCCTCGCGTTGTTTATCACGTCTAGCAAGGCATTGTATACTTTAGCCTCAATTTGCATCACTTTGATTAGTTTCTCCTCTACTTCTCTCGTTGGGTAAATCTTGTACTTGAATGAGAGTTGGGTCTTGTCATTCTTCTCCTTGGCTCTCCACATATTTTTTCAGTACCTCCAGTGTTACTTGTCCGCTCGTTGCTAGGAAGTAGGAAGGTGACCAGAAGTGTCCTTTCCACAGTTTTTCCTTTACTTGTGGGAACCTTCTCTGTATTTCTCTAGACGTGATGGTCTTGATTGCGTTCACGTACCTGGGTATATTTAGGGTTGGTTTTGCCTTGAATAACATGTGGAAGTGATCCTTATCTACTCCTATGTCTATGACTTCAACTTCGAATGTTTTGCTTATTTCCTGAATTTGTTCCTTTAGGAAGTTTATAATCTCTTCATTATCGAACACCTTTCTGCGGTACTTCACCACCTGGACATAGTGGTAATAAAGAGCGTAAACCGAATGGGATCCTCTGTCCAATCTGTACCGCATAGTTATATGTATTTTTTAATAACTATAAAAAGGTTTCTATAAGGGGGCTATTCATCCCCTCCCTCACGGAAGGGGACTTTCGCCCCCTTAACCCCCGTAAAGTTAAAGATCTCTTAAACGCTAAAGTTAACTCATCAAGATTTTTTTCTTTGAAGAACATGTCTATAATTCGTTTAACTTTCTTTAAATTCATATCTCATTTCACCTACTTCTATTCCTAGACTGAAAAAAATTAAACTTCACGCCACATCTTAATTTCTTTTACATAAGCTATATCATCAATCTCTTCATATTTAAATAAGAATTTCGTGAACTCATTTTGTTCAAATTCAACTGTAAAAATTGCATTTTTTACAGATGTATTTACGAATTTTTTATCTTTTGTCAACTCATAAAATTCATCACCTGATAATTCAATTGAATCATTAGTTTTAATTATGATTTCCTTTATTTCAGCATTTTTTGAAAATATATTAACAAGTTCTTTTAATTCTTTAAATTTCATTTACCTATTCACCACCTTCAAAAATCTAAAAGAATTATGACATTTTTAAATCTTTATTTTTTGGAATAAGTAGGATTAATATTTGGAATTTGAGAAAAATTATCGATAGAATTAGGTAATTAGGAGAAAAGAAAAAATTTAAAAAAAGATTAACTTTCAAATTGACTTTTTAATTTTTCTGCTATGCTAGAATGCATACACAAAAACTTTTTGTTTCTTTTTACTTTTTTAACTTTTATGAAAAATATGCCTTTCTCTACTAATCTCATTATCCTGAAATAAGCATATGGTTGATATTTTTGTGCATCTTGTTCAAATAAAGTTAGTTTACCATTAGAATTGTACATGGAAATACATAGATCTCCAACCTCATCCTTTTGTGCAATTGAAAAAAACTTTTGTAATAACTCTTTTTGTTTTGACCTTAGACTTAACTTTATTTGTTCAGTCATTTTTCTTTCACCAATATACATTATGTAAAAACTCATATATAAAGCTTTCTCTCAATTTTTACGTTTATAGCTTTCTACTTTTTTATGCTTACAATTTCTGCGGAATTAGTAAAAATATCTAAAAAATGAGAAAAATTATCGATAAAAATAAATAATTATAAGAAAATAAGAAATTAGAAATACTAGAAATAATATTAAGAACTTGAAAAAAATTATTGATAAAAAAAATTAACTTGATAACAAATATGCTAATAAGACAAGAACATCAGTAGGAACATTAACGCCTGTGATATCTTTTATCGCATTTAGTAATGAAGATAATCCTTTTATATCTATTTGGCTTTTGCTTGTATCGACTAATAAATTTCCGCTGATATCATCTGCTACATTCAGTAAATCGAAATTGACAACTTCATAATCACTTAGAAATATTGGTGGACTTATAGGAATGAAGGAAAATAGTAAATTCCCCTTTTTATCGCTCCATAACTTTAGTATTACTTTTTTTGATAACGGAACATAAAACACATCCTTATTGATTGCTTTCTTGATGATATATTGGTATACGCCGAAATGTGTCTTTATCACAAGCAATGATAGTCTACTACTATCAAGACTATCGTCATTACTGAAAAAATAATATGCTTTAACTTTTTTTTCGACTTGTGCTTTTTCCATCCTTTTCACCAATACTATATATGTAAAAACTAGTATATAAAGTTTTCTCTAATCTTTTACATCTCTATTTTTCATCTTCAAAACTTGAAAAATATGCAAAAATAAAATATAAAAAAGACTAAAAAAATAATACCTTAAAAATTAAAATTATTTAGCTTGCGTATTTGGATTTTGATCTTTTGCTTTTTCTCTAGCTAATGAATTTACATCTCTTAAAGTATCCATATTCAATAATGCATTTATTCCAGTTACTGTCGTGTCCTTAATTGATTCAATAGCAATAACTGTACTTTTTGACATTTGATCAACAGCTTTAGCAAAATTCTCATTTGACTGCTTTTCATTATATAAGTGTACTATTTCTCCAATTACGAAACTACCAATTAACACTCCTGTTACTGCAAAAAATCCATATAGTGCTCCTTCTAATAATGTTATCGCCATTTTTGGTCAAATAATATTATCAAGAACTAAATAATATAGTTTTCTGTAAATTTAAAAAAATAAAGAATTTTTCAGAAAGATAGATAATGAAATTAGAAAAGATTCACAATTTTTTAGTACGCACTATTTGAATTTCATATAATAAATCTTTTTCATTATCTGTTAACTCCATAGTATTAATTCTTATCTCAATATTATCGTTTAAAGGATAAATAAATTGACTAAATGCTAATTCAATTAATTGCCGATAATCTTCTTCATTAATTTCAAAAGAAATCTTAAATTTTAAACTTAATTCTTGTATATTAGAATCTTCAAAAAACAAATCTATAATTTTTTTAACTTCTTTAAAACTTATTTTTCTTTCCCCAATATTTCCATAAAAATATGACAATTTTATATTTTTACATCTTAAATTTTTCTATCTGCAGAATTAGTATCTGGAAAATGAAAAAAATTCGGCATAGCTTTAGCTAATATTTAGAAAAGAAAAAAACAAACTAAGAATTAAAAAGAAGAAAAAGAAAAAAAGAAAGACTTACTTTTCAAGTTCAATTTTAGTCAATTTTAACATATTGTTTCTTTTTTCAAAAAATAATCTTATGTATCTAGTTTCGTGATATATACCAAATACAGTGCCAAAATCATAATCAAATCTGAATTCAATCTTATCATTAAAGATATTGATATTATTTGAATTTATCCCGTAATATTCCATAATTTTTTCAACAATTTCTTTAAGCTGTTTTTCGCTAAATGTCAGTTCTTTTTTCGTTTTTAACACTTTCCTCTGTACGAATTGATCATTTAAAAAATCTCTAACTACTGAAATTATCTTTTGACTTAATTCTTGACCATTCACCTTTTTCCCCTCATTCTTTCATATGTATCTTCTACTATTTAAATCTTTCTCTATTCTTTTATCTTTCTATCTCTTTATCTTTTCACCGTCTTGATTTTTCAACCTCCTGAATTAGTATCTGAAAAATGAAAAAAATAGTCCATAGTCTTAGATAATAAAGAAAAAATTAAAAAATAAAAATAAGAAAAAAATTAATGAAATAAAAAAAGAAAATTATAGCTTAATCTCTCTCCACATTTGTAACTCCATTACGTAATATTTCTCATCTTTCTTATAGTAGACCAATAACATTTTAACGTACCTTTTTCCTTCTTCCCAATATTCGTAAATGTCAGTTATTACACCGTAATCTTCTGTACCAGTTACCAAGGTACCTTGACCGATTAACTGTTTAAATTCTTCTGGACTAACTTCAACATCTTCCCTAAATCTCAGCTGTAACTCGTCTACTGTACTGTCTTCAAATACTTGATTTACGATTTGATTTAAGACTTCATACTTCACTTTTTACTCACCACTTACATATATGTATCTTCTGCTATATAAATCTTTCTCTATCTTTTTACTTCTCTATCTCTTTATTTTTTCACCTCCTTGATTTTTCAACCTTTACAATTACTATCACAAAACTGAAAAAAACTAAGCATAATCTTAGCTAATTAGGAGAAAAATAAAAATTCTAAAAAGGAGAATTAGAACTTACAAATAAAAAAACAAAACTTAACTTACCAACAGTCTTCTAAATATTTCCTGACCTTTTTCTCACTGATTCCTAGTCCGTATGCAATCTCCTTAACTGTAAACCCTCTTTTGACTAACTCATGAACTATGCTAACTAGGTCATCCTCACTTTCAATATAGTACGTTTCTCCTTCAATTATTACTTCTTTTTTCATTTCTCTTTCACTGATATCATATATGTAAAAACTCATATATAAATCTTTCTCTAAACTTTTACGTTTGTATCTCTCGACTTTCAATAAGAGGCCTCCAATTTTTTCCAACACTGCATTCATAAATTGAAGGTTCCAATTTTTCTATCTCCAATTTTTTAAAAAAGGCCACTTTTTATTCCTAGCATGAAACAAATTGATTACGAGCGGTGAAAAAGTCTAAAAGAATCTATTTTGAACTGAAGAATAATTATATAATTAATAACTACTATCTAGCTAATTAGCTAATATATATAATATACTAATTAACTAAGTAG
>NZ_JBHSPB010000047.1:0-5449 GCF_042656465.1 Streptomyces gamaensis | reverse complement strand
ACTATAAAAAAGCAAATAGAAGTATTAATTCCTAATTTAATTTCTAAAATTGTAATTCCTAACGTCATAGCCGGCACACAATTTATATTTTCTGGAAATTCGAATTTAGCACAACTAACATCTCAATATTTACAATCTGGATATCTTCAAACTTGGAGAAGTATAACATTACAAAATTTAGGAAATAATTCAATTCAAATAAATAATTCGATTTATTTAATGCCTAAACAATGTTTGAAAATTACAGTTTCAAATCCGCAAGAAGTACAAATTTCAGCACAAAATCCTACTTTGGTAAGTGAATTAATTGAATTTGGTGCAATACTAATTACTGCTTATACAATTACAATTACAAATTCTCAACCTGATCCAACTTCAAGTCCATTTCAACAATTGCTAATTTTGAATTTATCAAACATAATTTCTAGTCCTTCACAATTACTTAATTTACAATTTTGCTTAGATTCTCAGTGTCAAACGCCATTATATGCTTGGATTGAAAGTTATAATTCCAATTTATCAAACGTTTATATCTGGATTAATTTACCAATTTCAATTCCCGCAAATTCTTCAATTACAATTTATATGTTTGTAAGAAATTCAATTCAATATCCTTATACTGGACTGAGATCGGATTTATCTCAGACTTATGCACAATATGATAATGGAAAAAATGTATTCTTAATTTATTTTAACGGAAATGAACCATTATCAAATTTTGATACTTTTGGAAATACAATTCAACAAATTTCTACAACTGGGCCATTAGGAAATCAAATAAATGCAATATATTTATCTGGATATTCAAATAATGTTGGATTTGTTTATATTGGAAAAAGTGTACCAAATCAACCAGTAATTGCAGAATCTTCAACAATAGACCTAGGAAATCAAGCTGGAGGATTAGGAGCTAATAACGGTATGGCGGGAATTGCAGATAATACAAATACATCTTCTATAAATGCAATTGGAGTAACTATGGGATATAGTAACTCATATTTTTCTCAATCATATTATATAAATGGCAGTGAAACTAATGATTTAAATCAACAAGGTAGTGCAGTTTCACAGTGGGTTTATGCATGGGTTTATTATTACGGATCTTCAGCTAGTTCATGGTATGGATGTATAGCTCCACAATTCTATAGTTCTGCCGGCGGATATTGTGGAACAGTTAATAATAACCCACTTTCTAGTTCTACACAATTATATTTAAGTGCTATTGGTTCTGTTAGCTCAGGCTTTTGGTGGCAAACAGCTTGGAATTTCATGAGAATGAGGACTTATCCGCCTAACGGCGTAATGCCGTCTAACACAAATCCTCAATTAACTGCAATTTATAGTTAGTGATCTAGAATGTCTTCTAATCTAGTTACTACTAGTTCATCAACTCAATCATTAACTCAATCATCAAATCAATATTCATATCCAATATCAACTTGTTATCCAATTACTTCATTTAGTAAATTACTGAATAAAATAGCGAAACAATCTTTAATTTCTTCACAACTTTGGAATGAAATAGTTCAAGATCTTTATACTGCATACTCAGTTTACAAATATATAAATACTTCATTTCAATATCTATTACAATATCAATTTTCATATGGAAATATATATACTCTTTATGATTTATTTAAAGATATGTATTTTTATATTTCAAATTTAAAGCCATATCCATTTATTCCATTAATTCAAGCTAGACCTGGACTGCCTTTAACTATAGAATATATGAATAATTTAATAAAAGCAATTATAAAATTAGCAAATGAAAATAATATAGCATTAGCAAAATCTTTAAACTTTGTTCAGCCTAATGAAATTGTTAAATCTAGAAAATTTAACGATATCATATACACAGTTAAACAATTCCTAACTTTTGATTTTAATACTTATTTTCTATTAGATTGTTATGGTTCAATATTCAGTAATTTAGTAAATTCAAAATCGGCATTTTTAAATGTATTAATTTATAATCTTCAATATCCTATTAATGCTAATAATACATATATCAAAAATTTGATTATATATCAATTAGATAATACTATATATCTTAATGGTTATTCAATTATTAATGATTTTCTAATTGGAACAAATAATGGAACTATTGTTTTAAATGATAACGCAATTATAGAAAATTTAATATGTAGACAAAATTATGGAGAAATATTGATAAATGGAAATGCAATTATAATAAATAATAAATGTTTTACAGCATTATTTTCAACTACACTTCAACAAACACTTCCAGATTCCATTTCCTTAAATGCTAGATACTTCTTACCTCCGAATAAAATAGTATTTCAATTAACTCCAGGAAGCACAGGTGATTACGCAGTATTAATAAATCCAGATGGTTCTGTTTCTGTATTACCTGATAATACTACGATAAATTCCAATACAGATTACAGTAATATAACCGGTTATTCTACGGTACCTGGTCTTATTGCATTTGGAGGCGGAGAAGAAGCTTATAATCCTTGGTCTCCATGTGCGGAACCATGTTCACCATATGTCGCATTTTACAATACTTCAACTCAACAATTGTCAATTTTCAAAATTCCTGGTGGAAGTTGTGATAATATGAATACTTCATCAATTGTTAAAGGTAATAGTAATGATATAATAGCAATAGGTGGCGCTAACCCAGGATCTTTAACTGGTGGAACTGGATATGTAATTTTTAACTCATCATTATCACCATATTTATATGGAACATTTGCACTTACAGATTCAGCTGGTAATTCGTTATATTTATATAGAATGCCCAAAATAACTGTTGGAAACAATCTTTATTTAATAGCTGGAATTAATAATTCTAATACTATTGCAATAGAATATGTTCCATTACAACTTCTATATACCAACGGGCATAGTTATGCTAATGTATTATGTAACAGTGAAACTATAACTCCAAATTATATAACAACTATTACAAATGATTTTAACTATGAAGGAATATTATCTATATATACAGACGGTACAAATATTTATTTTGTATATTATTCAACTAATGGATATGTAAAATTAGTAATATTTGACACATTCACGAATACTGTCATATCTATTAAACAATTAATTCAATTATCAAATAATAGTTCAACTTTTACTATCGCTAACGGATACGTATATGTATCCGTACAACAAACGAATTCATTTACTGTATATAAATTTGATTTAAATGGAAATTTAATAACATCAAAAAGTTTTACAGGAACTGGATTTATAGATATGAATGGATATATAGTACAGTTTACAAATGGACTAAATGCAGGTTCTAAAATTTTAGTTTATCCGCCGTTCTAATCATAATTTACAAAATACAAATTCTCTATTATCATCAGTTATAAAAGTTAGAATTGTTCCATATAATTTTCTCAACAAATCAAATCTATTCTCTGTCCAATCATGAATTGCTATACAATATTGTTTGTACTTTTGTAATTTAGAAAAATCTAGATTTTTTTCGCAACCTTCACAATCCATAATGAAAATATCACTGTCAGGATATTCGTTACTTTTCCATTCCTCATGAATTTCAACTTTATCACAAATCTTGAATTCTTTACAAATTTTTTCTTTAAAAATTTGATTTAGTTTCTCTTCTTTTTCAAATCCAATTATCTTTTTAGCACCTTTTAAAAGAAAATATAAAGCAGAACTACCACAGTCATTACCAATTATTGTAATTGTTTTATCTTTAACATCTAATTTTGAATAAGCATATTCGAATTCTCTCCAATAACAACACTGTAATTTACAAAAATAATCATCAAAATTCATGTTTGAACTACCTCAAATAGAGCATAAACTTTACATTTTCCAGTTGCCCAAGCGTAAACATTAGCTGGATTTCTAACATGAAATTCTAAACTATCACCGGGCAAGATTGGAAAACTGTTGTACAATTGATTACCAATATAAACTACATAATTACTCAAATTCTGGAGAATTATCCTAACAGTTTCTAATGTTGAACCGCTATAAAGTGGAGAAGGAACTGTCGATAAATTAATTTGTAAACCTTCTATAGTTGGAGGAGATAAATATAATGTTAATTTATTTAAAGTATTAGCTAATCCGACAGTAGCTAAATAGAAATATGTAAATGTATAAGCTACAAAATCTGCAATTTGATAAAGTGTAATTGTTGTAGATTTTTGTAATTGTTTAACTTGTGAAACTAAAGAATAAAATAAATCAGAAACAGATTTATAAATTAAATCTGAAATAGTTCTATATAAATTTGTATATAAATCATATGAAATTTGTTTTGGTAATTTAGAAATAGAATAATAAAGTTGTTGATTTGAATATAGAATTTGATTTATTTGTTGATTTGCAGTTGAGATAAATCCAGCTATATAAATTGGATCTTGTTCTGTAAGAACTGGTTGACCAGAAACATAGACTTCATTTTTGAAAAATCCAGCTAATGCATTTACGCTATTCGGGATATATAAATTTCCATTTTGTAGAATTGAAGTTAATGAATTTCCACCGGTTTCATAGAGTTGATATAGAAGTAATGTAGCAGTGTTCCACATGCTAGAAGTTAGTCTTTGGAATGGACTAGCTAAAAGTGAAGAAATTGAAGTATAAGTTACACTCATACAATTTTAATAAGTAATTGACTAAAATAAAGTGTCACATCTTATAATTCATATAATAAATATAATGTATATAGTTTGTTCTCATTTAGATCATTTAAAATTAAAATATGTCATATTGTTTAGAAATTATTATGAAAATTTTCACTTTTGTTGGATTTACAAAACATTTAGATGAACTAGATTTTGATTACGTAGTAGTCGATAAAACTTTTAATGATATAACTGAAGAACAAATTAAGAAATATCAAGAAAAAATAATTTGGAACGAAACGAATACGGATATTAGATGGTTAAGAATTGCAAAACAATTATTAACAATTGTAAATTTTGCAAAAAATATAGAAGATGATATAATTGCAATTATTGATAGTGATTTAATTATACCAAATTTGAGACAAATTATTCCAAATGAAAGAATTTTTATTCCTTGCTATTGGCTTTATTATTCCTGGGCAAATGAAATTAGACCATTTTGCAGTGGTACAAATTATATTTTCAGAAAATCATTATTACCATATTTGGAATATACAATAAATACATATATAGAAAATGAATATTATAAAGAAATACCAGTTGACATATTTATTCATAATTTTGTTCCGCATATGAACATATTAAAATTAGGAACTATTCATTATGTAAAAACTCCAGATAGAGAAATAAAAATGGAATTTAGATATGAAGATATTCCACAAATTTTCAAACATATTCCTGAATTTGTACTTTTGATAGGTTGATCTGGAAATGCAAACAACTATTTTCTATGTTTATCCTCAACACCACGACGTTTCATTCAAATTTGTAGCTCAAGAACATGTGAAAATGCTAAGAGAGAA
>NZ_JBHSPB010000046.1:0-9383 GCF_042656465.1 Streptomyces gamaensis | reverse complement strand
CGAAACACTGCGAGAGGCCAACAACTCCCGCAAATCTTCCGCTTGTTCAAGGGAGGGGCGGAGGTTCACGTCAGGCTCAACGAGACAGGGAGCCTCAAGTGACACTGCAAGGATCACGAGACACTAGCCATTGAGCTTCATCCCGACCGAGGATTGCGCTTCCGCACATAGGGGTGCCCAGTAACCCGCCGTCGATGCTTACCTTCTTCAGTTTCTGCTTCATCTCTTCAGGGGCGGTATCGGCCATCGTCGTGGTGGGACCGGTGACCGGATGGGGCTCCCAATTCAGGTCCGAGTGCAGCAAGGTGGCGGCTCTCTCGCCTTGCTGTTGCACGAAGACCATGCGCTCCCCAGAGTCATTGACGAAGTAGGAGACGTAGTCTGCGGCGCCGATGGGGAAGCCGCTCAACTTGGCTAACAGTTGCCTGAGTTCAGTTCCAAAGTTGGGTGTCATGGACGGAACGCTACCGGTGATCCCATTGAAGATCGACGGGATCTGTCGCACTGGCCGTGGAGCGGACGGAAGCGGGTCTCGGCCTTCAGCAGAGTGGCACGCCGCTGGAAGCGGTGGCCAGAGTAAACGGGGCGGGTCAGGGCGACTGGCGCCCCGTGCTCTGACTGAGTAGGTGGATCAAGCGCGCTGCTGCTCTGCGGCCTGCACGGTGTGCCGGAGGAGGAGCGCTGTGGTGACGGGGCCGACTCCGCCGGGCACGGGGGTGAGCGCGGAGGCTGTCTCTGCGGCTTCGGGGGCGACGTCGCCGACGAGGCCGTTGTCGGTGGCGTTGGTGCCGACGTCGATCACCACGACGTCTTTGCCGATATGGGCGGGGGTGATGAGGCCGGCGCGGCCGACGGCGGCGACCAGGATGTCGGCGCGCTCCGTGACGGCTGGCAGGTCACGGGTGCGGGAGTGGCAGACGGTCACGGTGGCGTCACGGTTGATCAGGAGGTGGGCAAGGGGCTTGCCCACCACGGCGGAACGGCCGACGACAGCGACCTGGACGCCGGAAAGTGGGATGCCATGGTGGTCGAGGAGCTCGATCACGGCTTCGGCTGTGGCCGGGGCGAACGCGGGGCGGCCGACGGCGAGGCGGCCGAGGGAGGCGGGGTTGGCGCCGTCCACGTCCTTCTCGACGCCGATGGCCTCGGCGATGTCGTCGAGCCGGATGCCGTCGGGGAGCGGGGTCTGCATGATGATGCCGTGCACCGCTGGGTCCGCCGAGAGCTCCCGCAGCGTTTGACGGATGCTGTCGGCGCTGGCGTCGGGGCCACGGTCGAGGACGTCGCAGGTGATTCCGGCTTTTGTGGCGGCCTTGGCGATGGAGGAGACGTACCAGGCGGAGGACTCGTCCTCGGTGGCGGTCACCACGGTCAGGCGGGGTGGGGTGCCGGCCTCGGTGAGGTGGGTGGCCCGGGCGGTGATGTCCGCGCGGATGGCGGCGGCGAGTTCCTTGCCGGAGAGGGGCTTGGCGGTCACCTGGCGATCTCCTTGCGCACGGTGGCGGTGATGTGTTCGGTGCGGTCGGTCAGCGCGTCCACCAGGGCGGCGGAGCGCAGCAGCGCGGTCCGGGCATCGGGGTCCTTGATGCCGGAGAGGTTGATCTCGATGTTCAGGCGGGCGGTCGCGGCTGCCGCCCGTGCCGCCTCGGCCGCGGCGCCGATGTCGGTGATGACGTTGCGGTTGCCGATGGGCAGCAACTGCTCGGCCAGGGCCACGACATCGGCGGCACAAGTGATGGTGGCCTCGGCGGGGCGGGCGGCACCGAGGAGGGCGTCCGCGATGGCGGCCGAGCGGATGGCCTTGCCCTCGTCGGTGTCCTTGGGGAGTTTGTAGGCGTCGGTGACGGCAGTGAACGCGGCGGCGTCCTCCGTGGCGAGCCGGAGCGCCTGCTCGCGCAGGGCGTCTGCCTGCTCCGTGACCTGGGTGACCGTCTCCTCGTGATCGGCGTACTTCGGGCCGGTGCTGTAGCGGGCGACCATGGTGACCAGGGCGGCGGCCTGAGCGGCGTGCAAGGCTCCTGCGGCGCCCCCGCCCGGGGCCGGGACCTTGGCCGCGAGTTCGTTCAGGTACGTCTCGATGGCTTGATCACGCACGGACGGTCTCCTTCAGGGAAGCTTGGTAGCCGAGGTACCGGGCGATGGGCTGTTCCAGCTCGCGGTAGCACGTGGCCCCGTCGGTGATGGCCCAGCCGCACCCCGCAAGATAGCGGCCCACCGCCCCCGCCTCTCCCGCCGAAAGCTCTTCCGCAACACGTCGCACAGTCTCCAACTCTTCGTGCAGGAAGACGGTCGCCTGGTCGAGATGGAGCACGATGCGGTGGCCGGACGTCAGGCTGACGGCCCGGTGGCGCAGGAGCAGGGCGAGGAGGTGGCGTGCGGCGATGGCGTCCACCTGTGCCTGCGGGCGGCGGAGCCATGCCTCGCGGGCGATGCGATCGGCGATCAGGACACTGGCCGCCCACGGCGCCCAGGCTTCGGAGCAGGTCTCCAGCATGGCGAGGGCTTCGAGGTCGGCACGGAGTTCGGCGATGACGGCGGCCAAGCGTCGGCCGCGGGACGGTATGGTCAGCTCCGCGCCGGGGCCCTGGCGATGGCCCCACTCATGGGCGAGGAAGGCCAGTTGCCGGAGCTTGCGCAGCGGGAAGGCGTGCATGCCTTCGTGCCGGTCGTCGATGAGCGGCAGGACTCGGTCGCGGAACAGGGCGGTCAACCGATCGAGAAAGACGACCCCGAAGGACTGGCGGGCGGGACGCGAAGTGACGGCGAGCTGTTCGGGGAAGAGAACGGCACCGCCGGAGGCACGGGCGGTGTACGCCTTCGACGCAGCCACGATCCGCCCGAACGCGAGGGCCTGGCCGCGGTCCTCGCAGGACGGGAAAGAGCCGGGCATCACGGCGCGTTCCGCAGTGAAGGCCACGGCTTCCAGGCCGTAATGCCCCGGCCAGGGGCCGCCGGGGACCACCATGCGGGCGACCAGGACGTTGCCGCCGTCCTCGTGCACGGTCAGCCGGTGGACGACCGCGTCCGAGCGCAGCCTGCCCAGCGGCAAGGTGCCGCAGCGCTGGAAGTCCTCGTAGGCCAGGGCGACATGGTCGAGGACGACGGCAGGGGCACCGGCCAGGGCATGCGGGGTGCGGGCGTCCCAGCAGCGTGCTTCGGGGTGGGTGAGGTTGTCGGCGTCCACGGCTGACACCAGCGTGGAAGCCCAGGTGGAGAAGTCGTTCACCTTCGCTGCCTCCTCCATGGAGGTCGGTCAATCGGATGCCTGCGAAAGTGCCTGTGTGAGGGTCATGTCTTCGGGCCGGGCGGGCGCGAGGTCGGCCAGGGGCCACGGGGGTTTGCGGACGATCGTGATCCCGTGCTCATTGCACCGGTACACGCCCGCGTGGAGCGGTCTGAGGATGTGGCCGCCGTGCGGGCAGAGCATGTCGTCGCTCCTGAGGCCGGACCGGGGCGGGCTCACCACTGGACTGTCGGGTGCATGCTCGACCAGTGCGCCGCGCGCTGCCGGGCGATCCGCGTCTCAGCCATCACGTCGCCGCTCCGTACGGCCTGCGCGAGGTCGGCGTCGATCCGGCGGCAGAACGGACAGGACGGTCCCGGCGCGTCGGGCGGGGCGGCGTAGTCGGGGCCGGGGCCTGGACCCAGCGGGGTGGTCACCACGTGTCGCCAGGCTCTCTCCAGGTCCGGTCGGTCGGCTTTCGTCACCGGTGTCGTCCTCCTTCTCCGCGCGCTGGACATAGGACATGGCTCGGCAGTACGTCCAGAAAGCGGTGTGCTCCTCGTGCCGGCCGGTGTGTTTCATGCAGGCGAGCTGGACGGGCGACGGGTCGTCCGCGCCATCGGTCTTCCAGTCGCAGGCCATGCAACGGGCCCCGTAGGTCACGGTTTCGGGGTGCAGGACGATGCGGTGGAGGACGAACCGCCACACGCTTCGTACGCAGCGCAGGCCCTGCGCGGTCTCGCAGGTCCTCACCATTGCGGTGGTCATGGCGCACCTGCTTCCGACTGGAGTGGGTGTGGCCTCGGAGTGCCCTCGTAGGGCTCGCTCACCGCGCGGTGCCCCGCTTCGCCCGCGAGGCGGTAAAGGTCTTCTTCCGGGCGACGGTGAGAGGGCCGTCCACCGTCTTGGGCGGGTGGCCCTTGAAGTGGAGGACTCGGCCGTGCTCCGAACGACGCATGTCCATCACGCGATGCCACGCGCCCCCGTGCAAGAACCCAGTCGCCCTCCCTGACCTTCTCCGGGGAGACGGCGACCTGCTCCATCCCCCATGGCACCGGCACCTTTCCCATCACCGTTGGCCCCCTTGTACCTCTCGATCTCATCGATGGCGGCCCGCCATTCGAACCCGCCTCCGGGCGGCAGGAGCCAGACGCAGCGCGACAGCGGGTCGTCGGAGAAGCGGACCGGGTCACCGATCCCGCGGATGATCCCGACCCGGCGCCGCTTGGCGTCGCGTACGGGCACGCCTCGAGCGACCCGTCCGGGCAGGGCGGGGCGATCTTGCGGGAGGTTCCTTCGCGTCATGGCGGTCACCGATTCGTCGCTTGCTGGACGGGGTGATCATCGGCTCACCCGGTGGGACGGGGTAACCACCTGAAGGGGAATCTCGAAACGTCCTCGGGACATGGGGATGTCCCGGGAAATGTCCCTACGCGAGGGCCTGTTCGATGGCCTCAAGCACGGCGTCTGTCTCCTGAAGGTCGGCCAGGACGAACGGGGCCCCAGCGGCTGAAAGGGCGGCGTCGTCGTGCACACCGGACGCGACCGCGACGATGTTCACGCCGCTGTCGAAGGCCGCGGCAACATCCCGGGGGGTGTCTCCGACTAGGACCATCGGCGTCCGCTCATCCACCTCTGCGTAGGCATGGGCCGCGCGCGCTCGTGCGACGGGTACGAGCTCCGCCCGGTCGTCGCCGTCGGCTCCGTAGGCGCCCACCTCCAGGTCCAGAAACCCGTCAAGGCCGAAGGCGGCCAGCTTGACCAGCGCGTTTTCCCGGATGTTGCCTGTCAGGACCGACTGCACCACACCGTCCATGCGTCCGACGGCCTTCAGCACCTCCCGGACGCCCGGGAGCGCGGTGCCACGTTTCTGCAATGCCTCGAACCGAGCGGAGCCAGCGCGGGCCAACGCCACCTCGACCTCGGACCACGACGGCATCCGACGGCCGTGGGCATCGAACAGCCCCCGCATGATCGACCGGTCGGTCCGGCCTTCCGTCACAGCGGCAGCCCGGGGAACCTCGCCCGTCAGCGCTTCGTACGCGGCGGCGTACGTCTCCTTCGAGATGCCGGAGTTCTCGATGAGGGTGTGGTCGATGTCCCAGTAGACGAGGCGGCGCATCGCATCAGCCTATGGCCGTAACCCCCGGCGGCAACAAGCGAGTCCAGGGGCCATCCACGGATCTCGGTGAACGGCTGAAGTGTCCCCGGAATGTCCCTCATCATTGTCCCGTGAACACGCGGTTGCGCACGATGATGGCCCAACGAGGCGTCTCCCAGGACACGCTGGCCGAGAAGTGCGGCGTCATCCCCAAGAGCGTCCAGCGGTGGATCACCCAGGGGCGAGTCCCGCATCAACGGCACCGGTTCACCGTGTGCCAGGAACTCGGCGTGGAAGAGAGCTACCTGTGGCCGAATACCGGCCGCCGGGCGGAGGACGCCGCTCACGCGGAGCTCATCCAGACCTACGCCAACCGCGCCTCCGTCCCCCGGGAGGTGTGGCTGTCCCTCCTCGTCGGCGCCAAGGCGAACATCGACGTCCTGGTATTCAGCGGGACCTTCTATGCGCAGACGAACCCGCGGATCGCGGCGATGCTCGCCGAGCGCGCCGACGAGGGCGTGAGCGTACGGCTCTGCTTCGGGAATCCGGACGGGGCCGCCGTCGCGCAGCGCGGCGAGGAGGAAGGGATCGGCGACGCCCTCGGCGCGAAGATCAGGGCTTCGCTCACGTACTACCGGGGGCTCGTCGCCCATGCTGGTTGCGAGGTGCGTCTGCACGACACCACCCTCTACAACAGCCTGTTCCGCTACGACGACAACCTCTTGGCCAACCCCCATATCTGGGGCCGGCCCGCGAGCGCCAATCCGCTGTTCCACCTCCAGCGGTGCGGCGAAGGCTGGTTCGATGACTATGTCGGCAGCTTCGACGCCGTGTGGAGCACGGCGAAGCCCTGGAATCCCGAGTCAGGAGTGTGAGCGTGGCCCGCACCGAGTACTGGAACGACCCCGCGGCCCCGAAGCCGAACACGCTGATCCCCGCCTCGAACTTGTTGGTGGCGCGGGAGGACGGCGCGATCCTCCTCCAGCGGCGCCGCGACACGGGCCAGTGGGCTCTGCCCGGCGGCGTGCAGGACATCGGCGAGTCGCCCGCCCAGTGCGCGGTCCGCGAGTGCGAGGAGGAGACCGGGATCGTCGCGGAGGTCACCGGACTGCTGGGCGTCTACTCCCCGCCCGGACACGTGGTCGCCTACAGCGACGGGGAGATCAGGCAGGCGTACGAAGTCACGTACATTGGCAAACCGGTAGGCGGTACGCCGACGGTCAACGAGGAGGCGGACGGGGTGCGTTGGGTGCTCCCGGGAGAGCTCGACGAACTCGACATCCACGTCTCCATGCGCCTGCAGATCGGTCACTTCCTGCGAGGCGAGTACCCGCACGTCATGTGAACGGCGTCAGCGGCACTCGGCAAGACGGGACTCGATGCGCTCCGCAGCCTTCCCGATCTCCGGCTCCGCCCGGCGGATGAACCGACCCACGACGCTGTCCGGTCCGTACCTCCCGACGATCTCGGTGATGCGCTCACCGTGAGAGGTCGGCTCCCCGGCCGGCGTCGTCGTCATGTCGCAGTACACGAGCGCGTCGACAAGGGCCCCCTGGTCGGGCAGGGGGAACTCGGCCTCCAGCGACTCCCGAAGGCCCCGTTCCTCCGCCTCCAGCAGGGCGAAGGAGTGGTTGGCCACGAGCCGCACGACCAGTTCGTCCGCTTGGCCGTGGCCACGGAGGTACCGAGCTCCGTCGAGCGGGTGGAAGCCGGTGGAGACGAGCGTCGGCGAATAGCCGGTGTCATGCAGGACAGCGGCCGTGACCAGCACATCTGCGTGATCCCCGAGGATCGGAGCCAGACGTCTCGCTGCGGCCGTCACCCCCTGACTGTGGGCCCACCGCCGGGGCAGGGGCTCGGCGAGGAGCGAACGCGACAGCTCGAATGCCTGGTCCGGCGACATGGACTTGAGATTACGTGTCGGACCTTGTTGCGGCAGGTTGTTCGCTTCTCTCCGGCCCGATGATCGAGTCAGGGGGAAGCGAACGGTGTCTGGGAGGCCAGTGTTCAGGGGGATGGGCTGCGGCCCGTGCTGTTGGGTGTGCCAGGTGGAAACCGGCCAGGCCGTGCGGATGCGGGTGCGGTACCTCCATGTGCCTGGCGGCCTGCTCGAGGACGCGGCCCCGAAAATCGGAGCGGCGACCCGGGGAGCCCCCGAATCAGCCCTGTGGACAAAGACCAGGACAACGAGGGCTGAGGAACGTCGAAGGGCCCCGCTGCAAGCAGCGGGCCCCTTCGACAACGTGCCCGGTGAGGCACTGGCGGAGGATACGAGATTCGAACTCGTGAGGGGTTGCCCCCAACACGCTTTCCAAGCGTGCGCCCTAGGCCTCTAGGCGAATCCTCCGCCGCAAACAATACAAGACGTTGGGGAGTGCTCGCGAACCTCGGGTCGGTGGGGTGGGTGGGGGGAGGGAGGGTGGTCACAGGGGGGTCGGGGGTCGGCTAGAGTGGGAGGCAAGCCCCTCGCGTGGCGTCATCTCACCCAACTCCCCCAGGGCCGGAAGGCAGCAAGGGTAAGTGAGCTCTGGCGGGTGCGTGAGGGGCCCTTGTGTTTTCTGGGGGGATCCGGGGTGTGCCGGGTGGGGCCCAGGGGGCTGGAGGGGGCCCTGACTGTGGGGTAGCTCACTTGTCGGTGGGGGCCTATATCGTCGTAGGTGTGTCGTCCCTCGCGCTCTACCGCCGTTACCGCCCCGAGTCCTTCGCCGAGGTCATCGGGCAGGAGCATGTCACCGACCCGTTGCAGCAGGCGCTGCGGAACAACCGGGTCAATCACGCGTATCTGTTCAGCGGCCCGCGCGGCTGCGGCAAGACGACCAGCGCGCGCATCCTCGCCCGCTGTCTGAACTGCGAGCAGGGGCCGACGCCCACGCCCTGCGGGGAGTGTCAGTCCTGCCGCGACCTCGCGCGCAACGGGCGCGGGTCCATCGATGTGATCGAGATCGACGCCGCGAGCCACGGTGGTGTCGACGACGCGCGTGAGCTGCGGGAGAAGGCCTTCTTCGGGCCCGCCGCCAGCCGGTACAAGATCTACATCATCGACGAGGCCCACATGGTCACCTCGGCGGGCTTCAACGCCCTGCTGAAGGTCGTCGAGGAGCCGCCGGAGCACCTGAAGTTCATCTTCGCCACGACCGAGCCCGAGAAGGTCATCGGGACGATCCGCTCGCGTACGCACCACTATCCATTCCGGCTGGTGCCGCCGGGGACGCTGCGTGAGTATCTGGGCGAGGTCTGTGAGCGCGAGCGGATTCCCGTCGAGGACGGGGTGCTGCCGCTGGTCGTGCGGGCCGGTGCCGGGTCCGTGCGTGACTCGATGTCCGTGATGGACCAGCTGCTCGCCGGTGCCGGTGCGGACGGTGTGACGTATGCCATGGCGACGTCCCTGCTCGGTTACACGGACGGTTCCCTGCTCGACGCGATCGTGGACGCGTTCGCCGCCGGTGACGGGGGCGCGGCCTTCGAGGTCGTCGACCGGGTCATCGAGGGGGGCAACGATCCCCGCCGGTTCGTCGCCGATCTGCTGGAGCGGCTGCGGGATCTGGTGATCCTGGCGGCGGTGCCCGACGCCGTCGGGAAGGGGCTGATCGACGCTCCCGCGGATGTCGTGGAGCGGATGTCCGCCCAGGCGTCCGTCTTCGGGGCCGGCGAGCTCAGCCGTGCCGCCGACCTCGTCAACGAGGGGCTCACGGAGATGCGCGGCGCCACGTCGCCGCGGTTGCAGCTGGAGCTGATCTGCGCGCGGGTGCTGCTGCCCGCCGCGTTCGACGACGAGCGGTCCGTACGGGCGCGACTGGAGCGGTTGGAGCGGGGCATGGTGACGGCTCCCGTGGTTCCCGCCGCGGGGTACGTGCCCGGCCCGACCGCGCACGACATCGACCTCCCGGACTCCATGGCCGGGCCGGGCGCCGGGCTTTCCGGGCCCGCCGCCGCCCTCGCGGCCGCCGCGGCCACGGCCCCGGCCGCGCCGGTCCAGCCTGCGCCAGCCCCGGCCGCCCCTGTGGCGGCCCGCCCCGCCCCGGCGGTCCCCGAGCCCGCCCCCCAGCAGCCCGCGCCCAC
>NZ_JBHSPB010000045.1:0-12840 GCF_042656465.1 Streptomyces gamaensis | reverse complement strand
TCACATCCCGCACCGCACACACCTCCACCGGAGTCGCCACCCACACCTCCACGAACGGCGTCCCCGCCCCCGCATGCCGCTTGCGCACCGCCTCCCGCGCATCCGCATACGGCGCGATCACCGGCACGAGAACGAGGACGCCGTTGCGCGCGAGGACTTCGGCCATGAGGCCCACGCGTTGGACGTTGGTGTCGCGGTCGGCGCGGGAGAAGCCGAGGCCGGCGGAGAGCAGTGCCCGGTTCTCGTCGCCGTCGAGGATCTCCACGCGGCGCCCTTCGCCGCGCAGCCGCTCGGCCACCGCGCGGGCGATCGTCGTCTTGCCCGCACTGGGCAGACCGGTCAGCCAGACGGTGGCTCCGGGCCAGCAGGTGCAGAAGGAAGGGGGGTTCATGTGCGCTCCCAGAGGTCCGGAAAGTGCTCTGCCAGGGTGAGGGGGCACCGGTCGGCCGGGAGCCTGTGCGGGGCTGCCGCCGGGAGGGCGAGGACGCGGCGCAGGATGCGGGAGAGACGGCTCCGCAGGGCGGATTCGGGCAGGGGGACGTCGCTCGTGACGCGCCAGGCCACCATCCCGTCGGGCCGTACGAGTACCGCGCCGAAGCGTCCCGTGCCGGCGGTGTGGGCGAAGTCGGCGTCGTGCTGGGCGAGTTCACCTCTCGGCGCGGGCAGGTGGTGGCCGCGCAGCGGTACCCCGGTCTCCCGTGCCGCGTCGTCGGCCGCCCGTACGGCCGTGGGGTCGGCGGACAGCAGGGCGAAGCCGTCCGTGCACAGGTCGAGGGTGGAGATCCGGCGTCCGCGCGGCGTGCGCCACCACAGGTGGGGCAGCCGGGTGCCGGGCTCCCCGGTCAGCCCGAAGGCCGGCGGGAACGGGCCCCCGGGCGGTGTGCCCAGGATCGCGGCCGAGTGGTAGCGGTAGCCCATGAGCAGGGTGCGGGGGTCGCATCTCGTGGCGCCGCCGAGCGACTCGGGGGGTATGCCGTCGAGGAGCAGGGACTGTTCGGCGGTGGCGGCGCCGACGGGGCGGCGCTCCGCTTCGTAGGTGTCGAGGAGGTCCTCTCCGGCCCAGCCCCGCAGGACCGCGGCGAGTTTCCAGGCGAGGTTGTGGGCGTCCTGGAAGCCGACGTTGGAGCCGTAGCCGCCGGCGGGCGGGTGCAGATGGGCGGCGTCGCCGATGAGGAACACCGGTCCGGCGCGGTAGCGGGTGGCGAGGCGGTGCCGGGCCTCCCAGCGGAAGACGGTGTCGATACGTGCGTCGGTGCCGGGGTCGCCGATCGCCGCCCGGACCAGGCGGAGGCAGGTCGCCGCCGGGTAGCGGCCGTCGGGGCCGGCGAGTCGCGGGTCGTAGTCGACGGCGGCGGCCCAGCGGCCGGGGGTGTTGAGTTCCATCACGGCACCCGAGAACCCCGGGTTCTCGATCATGCACATGAAGAAGCGGCGCTCGCCGACGAGCCGGGACAGGTCGGCCCGGAAGAGGATGCTGACCCGGCGGGCGACGGTTCCCAGGCCGTGGTGGGCGATGCCCGACCAGCGTGCGGTCGGGCCCCGTTTGCCGTCGGCGCCGATGACGTACCGGGAGCGGACGGTGAACATCCTTCCCGTGTCGAGGCACCGGATACGGGCCAGGGCCCCGTCCGGCGCGAGGTCGAGGCCGATGACCTCGTGGCCGGGGCGGACATCGGCGCCGGCCCGGCCCGCCGCGCGCGCGAGCAGCGGTTCCATGAGGTCCTGGCCCAGCCAGTAGGGCGGGCAGGGCCCGGGTACCGCGAGTTCCTCGTGTCCCGTCTCCAGGACGCCGGCGGTCCGGACGCGGGCGAGGGAGCCGGCTTCCAGGACCACTCGGGGCAGGACCCGCGCGGGTTCGGTGCGGGTCCGGGGGTCGTCCTCGCGCACCACCTCGAACCCGGTCCTGCGGATGTCGTCCTCGATGCCGGCCGCGCGGAAGAGTTCCATGGAGCGCCGGCTGACGTGGGTGGCCCTCGGCACCGCCGAGGTGGCGTGGCGCCGGTCGGCCAGCAGGGCGGGGACGCCGAGCCGGCCGAGGAAGAGGGCCGCCGCGAGCCCGGTCGGCCCTCCCCCGATGACGAGTACCGGTATGTCCACTCTGTCCACCGCGTGCCTCAGCCCTTGCTCGCCAGCCGGTCCCCGACGACGAGGTGGTCGAGGCGCATGGCGGCGAAGGCTTCGACGGCGTCCTCGGGGGTCTCGACGATGGGCCGGCCCGCGACGTTGAAGGACGTGTTGAGCAGGACCGCGCAGCCGGTCAGTTCCTCGAATCTGCCGAGCAGTTCGTGAACGCGCGGATTCTGCCGGGAGTCGACGGTCTGGAGGCGCGCGGTGCCGTCCACGTGGGCGGCGGCCGGGATCGCCCCGGGCCGGGTCACCCGGGCCACGATCAGCATGTAGGGCGAGGGCTGGCCGAGGTCGAAGTAGTCCGCCGCGCGTTCCTCGCGGACGACGGGCGCGTACGGGCGGAACCACTCCCGGTGTTTGACGTTGTCGTTGAGGTGGTCGCGTACGGAGGCGGGGAACGGGGCGGCGAGGATGCTGCGGTGTCCCAGGGCCCGCGGCCCGAACTCGGAACGGCCCTGGTACCAGCCGACGATCCTGCCGTCCGCGAGGAGACCGGCGACCCGGCCGGGGAGGTCGTCGGGGGTCTCGACGGTGAAGCCCGCGCGGGCGAGCGCCTCGTCGGCGCGCCGTGCCGGGTACTCGGGCCCGAGGTAGGCGTTCTCCAGCGCGGGCAGCCGGTCCATGGGCACCCCGGCCAGCCGGTGCAGCCCGTAGTAGGCGCAGCCGAGGCTGATGCCGTTGTCACCGGCGGCCGGGACGACGAAGATCCGCTCGAACGGGGTCTGTTCGAGGATGCGGCCGTTGGCGACGCTGTTGAGTCCGACCCCGCCGGCGACGCACAGGTCGGTGAGGCCGGTCCGGGTGTGCAGATCGCGTGCGACGTGCACGAGGGCGCGCTCCAGGACCTCCTGTGCCGCCCGGGCGAGTGCGGCGCGGTCGTCGAACTCGCCGGAGGCCACGAGCCGTTCGAAGACGTGGCTGGCCTTGGCCGCCGAGATCGCCACTCCGCCGTCGGGCCGCAGGGTGACCAGCTCCGCCACCTCGTCGACGAATCTCTCGTCGCCGTAGGGTGCCAGCCCCATGGTCTTGCCGTCCTCGCTGACCGGGTAGCGCGTCGTGGGGCCGGTGTGGGCCAGGCCGAGGGCCAGGCTCGCCGCGCGGTAGAAGTGGCCGAGCGAGTTGTCGGTCTCCCCGGGCTGGTAGTAGGCGCTCTCCGAGGCCGCGTCGACGGTATGGCTGCCGGTGGTGCGGACGACGAGTTCGAGTCCGTCGGGTCCGGCGGCGTAGCCGCTGATGGTCTCGGCGCGCCGCCCGCCCGGCCCCGTCCGCTCCCCCTCGACGAGGCTGCCCGAGTTGTCGCACACCAGGACCGCCGCCCGGGTCATGCCGGAGGCGCCGAACGCGCTGTAGGCGTGGGCGAGATGGTGGTTGACGACGGTCACCCGCTTGCGGAACGAGTGGTAGAAGGGGCGCGGCACGAGTTCGCAGGCGACGACGTGCTCGACGGTTTCGGCGCTCGCGCCGAGCGCGTCGAGGCAGGCCCGCCTGCTGACGCCCGCGAGCAGGTCCGTGCCCAGCCCGTACTTGCTGCCGACCAGCCGTTCCTCGTCGACGGCGAACAGCCGTCGGCCGTCGGTGGCGCAGGAGGACCAGTCGTGTCCGGAACCGCCCAGGCCCAGCACCGTCATGGTGGGTTTCTCCTTCACTTCGTGCGGTCGGCGGAGGCGGTTTCAGTCGGCCCGGCGGATCTCGACGAGGCGCAGCGGCCCCGGGCCGCAGGAGAACGAACGCCGCACCGCGAGGCCGGCCTGTGCCAGCAGTGCCGTGAACCCGGCCAGCGACCGCTCGGCTCCGCCGACCAGGACGAGCAGCAGCAGATCGACGCAGAGGGTGGAGGCGGTGGGCCGGTCGTCGAGGAGGTTGTCGATCACCAGCAGGGTGGACTCCGCGGTCATGGCGTCGTGGACGCGCCGCAGGATGGCGACGATGTCGGCGTCGGTCCAGTCGTGCAGCACGTGTTTGATCAGATAGAGGTCGGCGCCGTCGGGGACGGTCGTGAAGAAGTCCCCGGGTACGATCTCGCAGCGGCCCAGGAGCCCGCGCCCGTCGAGGAGTTCGCGGGCCTCCTCGGCGACGGCGGGGCGTTCCAGCAGGATGCCGCGGGTGCGCGGGGAGGTGTCGAGGACGGCCGCGAGCATGCTGCCGCGTCCGCCGCCGATGTCGACGACGAGGCGGCTGCCGGAGAAGTCGTAGGCGGCGGCGACCTGTCTGCTCTCGGCGAGCGACACCGAGCCCATGGCCCGGTTGAACAGTTCGCGGGCCGTGTCGTCGTCGCGGGTCAGGTCCCAGAAGGAGGTTCCGTTGGCTTCCTCGAAGGAGGCCTTGCCGGTGCGGATGCTGTACGTCAGCTGTTCCCAGGCCCGCCAGTGCCAGGGGGCGGCCTGGAAGCGGGCGTCGGTGGCGACGGGTGAGGCCGGGTCGGGCAGCAGGACCTCGGAGAGACCGGAGTGGCCGAAGGTCTCGCCGTCGTCCTCGGCCCGGAAGATCCCGATCGTGCTGAGCAGGACGAGCAGCCGACGCAGCGCGGACTCGTCGGCGCCGCTGGCGGCGGCGAGTTCGGCGACCGGGCGCGGGCCCTTCTCCAGCAGTTCGGGGATGCCGAGGTCGACGGCCGCGTGCACGGCCCGGGCCTTCCAGGCGCCCTGCAGGATGTCGTTCACGGCGGCTTCGGCGGCCGCGCGGCGTCCGTCGTGGGCCGCGGGGCTGCTGAGCGGTTGTTCCTCGGCGGTCATGGGGGTCCTCCATCGCGGGTCCGGGCAGTCGTGCGCGGTGGGGCGCAGGGGTGCCGCGTGTTCGAGAGGGTGCTGGGGCGCTGGACGTCCGTAGGGAACGGGCCGGATGCGGCGGGCGCGGGCGGGCTCCGGGAAGGCGGCACGGAGCGCGGGCCGTCGGGGACTCCCGGACGAAGGAGGGGCTGTGGGGCAGGGGGAGTCCGGGCGGGATCAGTGAGACTGTGCCAACGGAGGATTCGCCGCGTCAAGATTGCCTCCCCGGGCTCGGGGTTATGGCCGGAACCCTGCCCGTACGGGCCCGGGGCCGCGGCTGCTCGCGGCGGGGCCCGGACCGGGGTGCCGGGGTGGCCGGGAGCTGCGGATTCCGGCCTTCCGGCCGGGGGGTCGGCGGGGGCCCGGGCCCACCGTGGGGCGGGAACTGCGCACGGCATATGCACGAGGAGTTTCGGTCAATCGTCTCCCGGAGGCCGCACTGATCGCCTCCATAACTCACCTTCCCCTTTAGGCTGTTGGGAACCCCTGAGCACCTGCGGCCGACAAGCGCCGCGCACGAGAGAACTGGTACCGCCATGACCCCTGAGCAACTGTCCGACCTCGCTCTGGACCTGCCCGAGACGACGGAGGACGAGGCGTTCGGCCCGGGAGCGGCCGTCTTCAAGGTCGAGGCCAAGGTGTTCGCGATCCTTGAGCACGCGTCCGGCGGCACTCCGGCCCAGGTGACGCTCAAGTGCGAGCCGGATCTGGCGCTTGAGCTGCGCGAGCAGTACCCGGCCGTGGGCCCCGGCTACCACGTCAACAAGCGGCACTGGAACACGGTGGTGCTGAACGGGACCGTCCCCGGTGACGAGATCCGGGAGATGGTGGAGCACTCCTACGACCGTGTGATCTCGGGCCTGCCCAAGGCGGTCCGCGACCGCCTGCGCCTGCTGCGCGCCGCGTAGCGGGATCGTCGCGCCCGGGCCGCCGCCCGCCGTCCGGGGTGCCCCGCCGGCGGGCCGCCCCGGCACATCCCCAGGAGCCACGCATGACGCACCGTCAGCGCGTTGTCGTCGTCATCACCGAGGGAGCCGCCCCCGAGCTGCTCGACCGCTGGTGTGCCGAGGGGCTGTTACCGGGCTTCGCCCGGCTGAGGTCCGAAGGCACCTGGGGGGCGCTCCGGGCCGAGGGCACCCCCTACGAACCCCCCGGCCTGCTGAGCCTGCTCACCGGGGCACGCGCCGCCGACCACGGCTTCTTCTCCTACTGGACCTGCCACGACCCCTCCTACACCCCGCGGGTCCTCACCTCCGGCGACCGCCGTCACCCGCTGCTGTGGCAGCAGGAGGTCTTCGCCGGGCTGCGGTTCGCCTCCATCGGTGTCTTCGGCACCCATCCCCCGGAGCCGTTCGACGGCTCGCTGATCACCTACCCGATGTACGCGACCCTGCATGCCTGCCATCCCCGGGAGCTCCAGCGGGAGCTGGCCCGGCAGGGCATCAGGCCGGTGCACGACGTGTCGGTCTTCTGGACCGGGCAGCCCCGCGACGAGCTGCTGCCCGCCCTGCTGGAGGCCGATGTGCAGCGCGGCCGCGCCGCCCTGGCCCTGCTCGACCGGTCCGACGCCGTCATTGTCAACCTCACGAGCATCGACCGGTGTTCGCACATCTACTGGCAGGAGCTGGAGAAGGGGCGGGAGCACGAGAGGGACAGCGCCGTGTTCGCCGCGTACCGCACCTGCGACCGCGTCCTGCGGGACGCCCTGGAGCGGGCCGACGACCGCACCACCGTGCTGGCCTTCTCGGAGATCGGTTTCGGCCCGCTGCGCACCTACTTCTCCGTCAACGACGAGATGGCCGCGGCCGGCTTCCTCACCGCGGGCGAGGGCGGCGCGGTGGACTGGACGCGCACCCACGCCTTCGAGGCGGTGCAGGGCACGCACGGCGTCAACATCAATGTGCGCGGCCGCTACCGGGACGGGCAGGTCTCCGCCCGCGACTACGCCAAGGTACGCGCCGAACTCACCGGCATGCTGCTCGAACGCGTCAACCCGCGGACGGGCAGACCGTTCTTCAGCGCGGTGCGGCCGCGCGAGGAGGTCTATCCCGGCACGGCGGTGGAAGCGGCCCCCGATCTGATCCTGGAACCCGCCGACTGGCGCTATCTCCCGCTGGGCGACACCCGGTGGGCCTCGCACGTGCACCGTCACTGGCAGAGCGGCTGGCACCGCAGCGACTCCTACTGGGCCGCGCTGGGGCCGCTGTTTCCCGCCGGTACGGCCGGACGCACCGCCGCGCCCGCCGACATGGCCGCCACCCTGTGCCGGACACTCGGCCGTGACACGCCCTCCGACTGGGGCGGCACCCCCTTGACCTGAAATCGACGGTCCGCCGCCCGGAAACACCCCCGGCAGTGCCGCCGATTAGGAAAAGACTGCCCCAGGTCACTACCGTACGGGCGTCAACCACTCGTGGACTCCGGGCCGTTCGGCCCGCTTTTCGCCCAACGGTCTCTCGGATTCCCCCCATTGAGAAGTGCCCGAAAGGAACCCCCGCATGTCAGCAAGGATTTCCCTGTTCGGTATCGTGGTCGAGGACATGGCCAGGTCTCTGGCGTTCTACCGCAGGCTCGGTGTCGACATTCCCGCCGAGGCGGACGCCCAGCCGCACGTGGAGGTCGCCCTGGGCGGCGGGGTCCGGCTCGCCTGGGACACGGTGGAGACGGTGCGCAGCTTCGATCCGCACTGGCAGGCCCCCACCGGCGGACACCGGATCGCCATCGCCTTCGACCTCGCCGAGCCGGCGGCCGTGGACCGCGTCTTCACCGAGCTGGTCGAGGCGGGCCACGAAGGCCACCTCAAGCCGTGGGACGCGGTCTGGGGCCAGCGGTACGCCATCGTCAAGGACCCCGACGGCAACGTGATCGACCTGTTCGCGGCGCTGCCCTCGGCCTGAAATCCCGGGCCCCGGCACCGGGTTCACAGGTGCCGGGGCCCCTGCCGGGACGTTCCGCCGTCCCCCGTCCGGCCTCGCTGATGTCCGTCCCCGGAAAGGTGAGCACATGTCCGTACGAGCGCCCCAGCGGTGGCGCGCACCACGCCGCGTGATCGCTCCCGCCCCCGACCGCACCGACCTCGACGGCCTCGCCGCACGCGCCTCGCTGGCCCGCCAGGACCCCGGGCCCGCGGACCTGCTGCCGGTCTCCGCCGACGTGGTGGATTCCGCGCTCTCCGCCGGGCTGCGCACCGGATTCCTCGGCGGCCCGTGGCGGGACGGATTCCCGCGCTATGCCTGGCACTGCGCGAGCGGCGCCGACGGCGTACGGGTCCTGGAATTCCGGCTGACGGGCCGGGTGCCGGGCGAATACGCCGGATACGAACTCCACCCCAGCGAGTGGCCGGAAGGACTGTCGAACCATGTCGCTTGAGTTCCGACTGGAATGGGAATGGCTCGACGCCCCGCACACCTCCGCGCGGGAACTCGGCGCGACCTGGGCGCGGCTGCGGATCGCCGTCGGCGGGGAGACCGTCACCCTGGTCCAGGAGCCGGCGACCCGCACGTTCCGTGAGCACACGGTGGGTTCGCTGTATCCGCTGGCGGAGTGGGTGGCGTTCAACTGGTTCTCGCTCGTGGCCGACGCCCGGCCCGGCACCCAGATCTCCCAGCTGCGCTTCGCCTACCGCCACGGGGTGGGCGACGACCGCGGCTCCTGGTGGGTGCGCTCGCGCCGGCACATCCTGCGGGCCGCCTGCGACGGATTCCACTGGCCCGATCTGCTCGTCGTGCCGGAGGGCCGGCAGACCCGCGTGGTGTGGATGCCCGACATGGGGCCCGACGTCCGCCCGGGGAACCGTTTCGCCGGCCGGGGCAACGCGGTGGTCGGCAGCGAGCAGTTCGCCGCCGCCCTGGCCTCGTTCGTCGACGCGACCGTCGCGCGTCTGCGGCGGGCGGGCATCGAGGACACCCCGCTGCAGGAGGAGTGGAGCGGGGTGCGGCGCACGGAGGAGGACGCGGAGGAGGCCGCCTTCTGCCGCGCGGCGGCACGGCTGGGACTCGACCCCTACGCCGAGGCCGCGCCGTACGAGGACGCGATCGCCAGAGCCGTCAAGGAGCTCCCCGATCCGCTCGCCACGGACTTCCTCAACGGGGTGGGCCCGGACCGGATCACCGATCAGCTGCGCTGGGTGGCCCGCGCCCGCGAGCTGATGGGCCGGGCCCCCGCGGACGCCGCCCCCTCCCCCGAACTCGCCGAACTGCGCCGCGCCTGCGCCGATCTGAGCGAGCGGTTCTTCGCTCCCGGCGCTCTCGACGACCCCTGGCAGCTGGGCTACGAGGTGGCCCACCGGGTCCGCGCGTGGGCGGGCCTCGACGACACCGCCCCCTTCGACCCCTCCCCGCTGATGACCTACCGCACCGAGCAGGTCCCCTACCGCGACCGCGGGCTCGTCGCCCTGGGCACCCTGTCCGGCCGCGACGGCGCGGCCCTGGTCTCCTCGCGCCGCTTCACCGACCGGCCGCGCCGCTTCCTCCAGGCCCGCGCGCTGTGGCACCTCGTCTGCGACGTCGACGACACCTTCCTCATCGCGGCGGCGCACACCCACCGCCAGCACGTCGCGCGCGGCTTCGCCCTCGAAGTCCTCGCCCCCGCCGAGGGGGTCGCGACCCTGCTGGCCGACCCCGCCCACCTGGTGTCCGCCGAGGACGTCGAACTGATCGCCGACGACTACGGCGTGGGCAACATCGTCGTGGAACACCAGCTGGACAACCGGGTACTGGCCAGGGACTTCACCTGGCCCGGCCGGCGAGGGCCCGGCACGCGCCGCGTCCGGGGCGGGGCCGCATGACCTTCCCGTTCCCGCCCGGCCCGCGCGGCACCGTACCACCGCGGTACGCGCGGCTGCTGGCCGACGAGCCCGTCAGCGAGGTCACGCTCGCCGACGGCACCACGATCCGTCTCGTCACCCGCTACGAGGACGTCCGTACCGTGCTGAGCTCGGAGCGGTTCAGCCGCTACCGGGCCGCCGTCCTGCCCGGAACGGGACTGGGCCGCTCGCAGGGCACCGGCCTGGTGGACCTCGACCCGCCGGCCCACACCCGGCTGCGCGACCCGGTCGCCGCCGCGTTCGCCCCCGGGCGGACGGCCCGGCTGCGCCCGAGGATCGAGGCCGTCGCCGACGGGATCCTCGACGCGCTCCCCGCCGGGGACGGCCCGGTGGATCTCGTCGGCGGCTACACCGCCCCGTTCGCGGGCCGCGTCGTCTGCGAGCTGCTCGGCCTGCCGGGCGAGCAGTGGCGGCAGTTCACCGGCGGCGCCGAGACGCTGCTCACCCCCGGCCTCCCCGAGGCGCGGGCGCGGGCCGCGCGACTGCGGCTGCGCGACGCCCTCCTGGAGCTGCTGACGGCCCGCCGGGAGACTCCCGGGGACGACGTCGCGAGCGTCCTGCTGTCCGACGGCGGGCAACTGACCGACGACGAGCGCGTACTGCTCCTGCACGGTCTGATCGTGTCCGGTTTCATCGGCGTCCGCGACCTGCTCGCCCGGCACCTGTTCGCGCTGCTCGCCGAACCCGCCCTGCTCGCGCGCCTGGTCCGCGAACCGGCCGCGATCCCCGCCGCCGTAGGGGAGTTGCTGCGCTACTACCCCTCCAGCAACGACGGACTGCTGCGTGTCGCCACCGAGGACGTGGTGCTCTCCGGCACCCTCGTCCCCGCCGGTGCGCCCGTGCTGCCGCTGGTGTCGGCGGCCAGTCGGGATCCCGGGGTCTTCGACCGGCCCGATGTCCTCGACATCGACCGCCCGCCCGGCCCCGGTCACGGCCTCGCCTTCGGCGCGGGCCGGCACGCCTGCCCCGCCGCGGACCTGGCCGTCACCGAACTGTCCGTGGGCGTGGGCCGGCTGCTCGCGGCCTTCCCCGCACTACGGCTCGCCGTCGCGGCGGACGAGGTCGAGCACAGCTCGGCCCTGCTGCCGCTCGGCATCCCCGCACTTCCTGTCGTACCCGGCCCGCGCCGCTGAACCGGCGCGGGCCGCACGCGAGAAGCCGCCCGCGGCCGGGCCCTTCGGGGTCCGGGCACGGGCGGGAGTTCACGTCCATCCCGTCATGAAAGGTTCCACGGGTGAACACAGTCAGCCCCCCGGGAACGAGCGCGGCCGCACCGCTCGCACCAGCCGACGTCGAGGAGCTCCGGTCGCAGGTCGCCGGGCCCGTCCTGCTACCGGGGCAGGACGGCTTCGCCGAGGAGCACACCGGCTTCGAACTGTCCGTCGAGCACCGGCCGTTGGTGATCGTGTGCGCCACCGGGGCGGCGGACGTCATCGCCGCGGTGCGCTTCGCGGCGGCACGCGGCCTGCCCGTCGCCGTCCAGGCCACCGGGCACGGCAAGTCGGCGCCCGCCACCGGGGTCCTGGTCGGCACCCGGCGGATGACGGGGGTGCGCGTCGACCCCGAGGCGCGTACGGCCCGTATCGAGGCGGGCGTCCGCTGGGAGCGGGTGATCCACGAGGCGGCCGCGCACGGGCTCGCGCCGCTCAGCGGCTCCGCCCCGTTCGTGGGCGCCGTCTCCTACACCCTCGGCGGCGGACTCGGGCTGCTCTCCCGCGCGTACGGCAACGCCTGCGACCGCGTGACGAGCCTGGACCTGGTGACCGCGGACGGCACGTTCCTCCAGGTGTCCGCCGAGCGGCACCCCGATCTGTTCTGGGGAGTGCGGGGCAGCAAGGGCAACCTCGGCGTCGTCACCTCCGTCGAGGTCGAACTCGTTCCCGTGCGCGAACTGCACGGCGGCGGGCTGTACTTCGACGCCGACTCCACCCGTGACGTCCTGACCGCCTATCTGGAGTGGACGGACCGGGTGCCGGAGGAGCTGGCGTCCTCGGTCTTCCTGGCCGCCTACCCCGACGCCGAGGGGATCCCCGGGCCGCTGCGCGGCCGCTTCGTCACCCACGTCCGCCTCGCCCACCTGGGCGAACGGGCCGAGGCCGAGCGCTGGTTCGACGAGCTGCGGGCGGCCGGCACGGTCCTGATGGACACGGTCACCACCCTGCCGTACACCCGGGCCGGGGAGATCCACTCCGATCCGCCCTCGCCCGTGGCCAGTTACAGCAAGACGGTCATGCTCCGCAGGCCGGACGCGGAGGCGGTCGACGCGATCCTTCGGCTCGCCGGACCGGGGACCGACGCGGTCTTCGGTGTGGAGCTGCGCCACATGGGCGGCGCCCTGTCCCGGCCGGCGAAGACCCCCAGCGCGGCCGGCCACTACCCGGAAGCCGTCTTCAACGCCTACGTCGGCTCCCTGCTCGAACCGGGGCAGCGGGACGCCATCGACGCCGCGCAGCGCGAGATGCTCGACGCGCTGCGGCCCTGGACGGTGCCCGGGGTGGCGCTCAACTTCCTCGCGGGCCACAACACTTCGGTGGAGGTCACGCGCGGGGCGTACACACCGGAGAACTACGCCCGGCTGCGGGAGCTCAAGCGCCGCTACGACCCGGACAACGTCTTCCGGTCCAACCCCAACATTCCGCCGGCGTCCGCCTGACCGCGGGCACGGCCTGCCGGAGGGACCGGCCATCGGATACCTCGCGATCGACATCGGCGGCACGAAGGTCGCCGTGCGCTACGAGTCCGCGGACGGCGGCGTGCGCCGGGACACCGTCCTCGCCTGGCCGTCCGGCGGACCGGAGCAGGACGTGGCCGTCCTGGCGCGCGCGGTGGGCGAACTCACCGGCGCGGGCCGCGGCCCGGCGGGCGTGCGCGCCGCCGGGCTGGCCCTGCCCGCGAGCGTGCGGGACGGCCGGGTGACAGCCTGGCCGTCCCGCCCCTCCTGGACGGGGCTGGATCTCGACGCGGTGCTGGAGCGCGTCCTGCCGGGGGTGCCCACCGCCCGCGAGGACGACGGCTCGGCCGCGGCCCTCGCGGAGGCCGCCGCCGCCAACTGCCCGGACCTGGTGTTCCTGGGGCTGGGCACGGGCGTCGGCGGGGGGCTCGGGCTCGGGGGGCGCCTGCCCC
>NZ_JBHSPB010000044.1:0-14120 GCF_042656465.1 Streptomyces gamaensis | reverse complement strand
TACCCAGGCACTTCTCCGCCTGGCCCGGCAACGCATCAACGTGCTGTTCGCGATGCTCCGCGACGGCACCTTCTACGAACCCCGAACGCCTCGCTTCGCTTGACGAAGGACATAGAGGCACCCCCCCCCCGCCGGGCAGCCGTCGAGGCCCCTGCCGGACCATCCGCATCCCAATTCCCGTGAGACACCAACGAGTTGCCCCGTCCGTGCTACGTTCCGCACACCCTCCATAGGTGACGCCCCGCAAAGGACCGGCATGCCCGACACCCCTCCGACCTGGCCCGTATCCGTCAAGGCCGTCGCCCTGGACATCCATCAGCGCGTACTGCTGCTGAAGAACGAACGCGAGGAGTGGGAACTGCCCGGCGGCCGGCTCGAACCCGGTGACGACAGCCCCGGGACGACCGTCGCCCGCGAACTGCGGGAGGAGACCGGGTGGGAGGTCAAAGCGGGCCCGCTCATCGACGGCGGCGTATGGATTTACGAACCGATCCCCGGCAGACGGGTGCTCGTCGTGACGTACGGCTGCGCGGTGCTCACCCCGGACCGGGCGCCCGTCGTCAGCCACGAGCACAAGGAGGTCGGCCTGTTCAAGGCCGACGACGTGGCGGGCCTGCGGATGCCCCAGGGCTACAAGCGCGCGATCGCCAGGTGGTACGGGCAGCGGCACGCGTGACCTGCGGGGAGAACGTCAACACACCGCGCCCCACCACCTCTTGCCCGCGCCCCGCCCGAAGGCGTTGGCTGGCCGCCATGGACTACACCCACCTCGGACGCACCGGACTCAAGGTCAGCCGACTCGTCCTCGGCACCATGAACTTCGGCCCGCGCACCGACGAGGCCGAGAGCCACGCCATCATGGACGCCGCGCTCGACGCGGGGCTGAACTTCTTCGACACCGCCAACGTGTACGGCTGGGGCGAGAACAAGGGCCGTACCGAGGAGATCATCGGCAGCTGGTTCGCCAAGGGGGGCGGGCGGCGGGAGAAGGTCGTCATCGCGACCAAGGTGTACGGGCACATGAGCGCCGACGACACCCCCTGGCCCAATCACGACCGGCTCTCCGCCGTCAACATCCGCCGTGCCGTCGAGGGCAGCCTCAAGCGGCTGCGGACGGACCACATCGACCTGTACCAGTTCCACCACGTGGACCGGCGCACGCCCTGGGACGAGATCTGGCAGGCGATCGACGTCCTCGTCCAGCAGGGGAAGATCGTCTACGCGGGCTCCTCCAACCACGCCGGCTGGCACCTCGCGCAGGCCAACGAGGCGGCGCGGCGCCGGGGTTCGCTCGGGCTGGTCAGTGAGCAGTGTCTGTACAACCTCGCCGAGCGGCGCGCCGAGATGGAGGTGATCCCGGCGGCGCGGGCGTACGGGCTGGGGATCATCCCCTGGTCGCCGCTCGCGGGCGGACTGCTGGGCGGGGCGATCCGCAAGGCGGCCACGAGCGGGCGCTCGGCGGACGCGCTGGCGAGCACCAGGCTCCGTGAGCAGGTGCAGGCGTACGAGGACCTGCTCGACAAGCACGGCCTCGTACCCGGGGAGGCCGCGCTCGCGTGGCTGCTGAGCCGGCCGGGGGTGACGGGACCCATCATCGGGCCGCGCACGCGCGAGCAGCTCGGCTCGGCGCTGCGTGCCGTCGACCTGGAGCTGTCGGAGGAGGTGCTGGCCGGACTGGACGAGATCTTCCCGGGACCGGGGCAGGCACCGGAGGCGTTCGCCTGGTGAGGCGCGGGAGCCCCGGAAGCCCGTGAGGTCCGGGACGCGGGGTGCCGGTCACGGCCGTACGACGGTCCTCGCCGTCGCGTGACGGAGCCCGGTCGCGGGGCCCGCGCCCGGTGCGGGCGTACGGTCCGGCGCGCCCGTACGCGCCCGCCACGCGCCGCCCGGCGCGCACCCGCACCACCCCGCGCCGCGTCACACTGACCCCATGCGCCTCTTCGTCGCCGTCGTCCCGCCCGAGCCCGCGCTCGCCGAACTCGCCGCCGCCGTCGCCCCGTTGCACCGCTTCCCGGGCGCGGAGCGGCTGCGGTGGACCGAGGCCGCGGGCTGGCACTTCACGCTCGCCTTCCTCGGCGAGGTCGACGCGTCCCTGCTGCCCGGCCTCACCGAGCGGCTGGAGCGCGCCGCGCACCGGCACCCCGCGCACGAGCTGCGCTTCGCCGGCGGCGGCCGGTTCGGGGACCGGGTCCTGTGGGTGGGCGCCGAGGGCGACCGTACGGCCCTGCGCGACCTCGCGCGCTCGGCGGCGGCCGGCGCACGCCGGGCCGGTGTCCCCGTGGACGACACCCGCGCCTTCCGCGCCCACGTCACCCTCGCCCGCGCCGCCCGCCACATCGACCTGCGCCCCTACGCCGACGCCCTCGCCGGTTTCACCGGCCGCGCCTGGTCCGTGGAGCGTCTCGTCCTCATGCGCAGCCACCTGCCGGGCTCCGGGGTGCCCGGCGAACGGCCGCGCTACGAGAGCGTGGGGGAGTGGCCCCTGCGGGAGCCCGGCCCCCGCCGGTCCGGCTGAGCGCGCCGGTTAACCTCGTGGGGTGGACCCGAAGACCAGGAACCGGATCATGACCGCCGCGCTGGCGGCGATACTCGTCGTCGTGGCGGTGGTGGCCGCCGTGAAGTGAGCGCGCCCCCCGGCCCGTACGGCAGGAACGGTCACCCGCCCCGCCGCGGACCGGCAGCGCGCCCCGCACCGCCGGCCGCCCCCTCACGCCACGGTCAGCCGCTCCCCCGGAGCCTCCCCCTCTCCCTCCCCCGGCTTCTGCCGTGGCACGAACGACACCAGCGTCCGTCCCCGCCGCAGGTCCACCTTCAGTCTCAGATCCCCCGCGCGGGCCAGGGCCAGGCCCACGCCCGTGGCCGCGAGCAGCGAGACCGCGCCGCCGGCGAGGAAGCCGACGCGCGCGCCGTAGGCGTCCGTGATCCAGCCCACCAGGGGGGCGCCCAGCGGGGTGCCGCCGACGAAGACCATCATGTACAGGCTCATGACGCGGCCGCGCATCGCGGCGTCCGTGCCCAGCTGGATACCGGAGTTGGCGGTGACATTGATGGTCAGACCGCACATGCCGATGGGGACGAGCAGCAGGACGAAGACCCAGAAGGCGGGCGCGAGCGCGGCGGTGATCTCCAGCAGGCCGAAGACCAGGGCGGCGCCGATCAGGACGCGCTGCCGGGTGGCGCGGCGGCGGGCGGAGAGCAGGGCGCCCGCGAGGGAGCCGACCGCCAGGAGGGTGTTGAACAGGCCGTACGTCCCGGCGCCCGCGTGGAAGACGTCGTCGACGAAGGCGGTCAGCCAGATGGGGAAGTTGAAACCGAAGGTGCCGATGAAGCCGACGAGGATGATCGGCCAGATCAGGTCGGGGCGTCCGGCGACGTAGCGCAGTCCCTCGCGCAGCTGGCCCTTGGCGCGCGGCGCGGTGTCGGCCTCATGGAGTTCGCTCGTGCGCATGAGCAACAGGCCGACGATCGGGGCGACGAAGGAGAGCCCGTTGAGGAGGAAGGCCCAGCCGCTGCCGACGGCGGTGATCAGGACGCCCGCGACGGCGGGGCCGACCAGCCGCGCGGACTGGAAGTTGGCGGAATTCAGGCTCACCGCGTTGCGCAGGTCGTCCGGGCCGACCATCTCGACGACGAACGCCTGCCGGGCGGGGTTGTCGACGACGGTGACCAGGCCGAGGGCGAGGGCGGTGAGGTAGACGTGCCAGACCTGCACATGCCCGGAGAGGGTCAGGACGGCGAGGGCGAGGCCGGTGAGGCCCATGGCGCCCTGGGTGAACACCAGCAGCCGGCGCTTGGGGCAGCGGTCGGCTATGACGCCGCCGTAGAGGCCGAACAGCAGCATGGGCAGGAACTGCAGGGCCGTGGTGATGCCGACGGCCGCGGAGGAGCCGGTCAGGGAGAGGACGAGCCAGTCCTGGGCGATGCGCTGCATCCAGGTGCCGGTGTTGGAGACCACCTGTCCGGTGGCGAAGAGCCGGTAGTTGCGGATGCGCAGGGAGCTGAAGGTGCCGCCCTTGGGCCGGGCCGGTGCGGTGCGGGGCAGGGCGGCGGTGCGGGTGTCGTCGTGCGGTTGTGGTGCGGGTGCGGAGTCTGCTCCGGGTCCCGTACTCAAAGTGCGTTCGCCTCCTTGAGGTGCGGTGGCGTCGCGCGGTGCGGCGCTGTCAGGTGTGATGCCCGCGCCCCGGGGGTCGTACGTACGGGTGCGCGTGCGTGGCGGGACCGGGCCGGGGGAACCGGCCGCGTCCGCGCCGCCGCGCGGCGCCTCCGCGCTACAGGTGCGCGAGCTTTTCGAGGACGGGCGCGGCGGCGCGCAGCGTCGCCCACTCGTCCTCGTCGAGGCGGCCGACCAGCTCGGTGAGCCAGGCGTTCCGCTTGCGGCGGCTCTCGCGGAGCATGTCCTCGGCCCGCTCGGTCTGGGTGACCACCTTCTGCCGGCGGTCCTCGGGGTGCGGCTCCAGCCGGACCAGGCCCTTGGCCTCCAGCAGGGCGACGATGCGCGTCATCGACGGCGGCTGGACGTGCTCCTTGCGGGCCAGCTCGCCGGGGGTGGCGCTGCCGCAGCCGGCGAGGGTGCCCAGGACGGACATCTCGGTGGGGCTGAGCGACTCGTCGACCCGCTGGTGCTTGAGCCGGCGCGAGAGCCGCATGACACCCGAGCGCAGCGCGTTGACCGCCTCGGTGTCGTCGGGGTTTTGCGTGGTGTGCGGGTCGGGGTCCGACATGTTCCTTAGGTTAACTCATTACCCGGACTAAATAAAGCGGGCGGCCGGGCTCGTGCGCCCGGCCGCCCCTGCGGTCACTCCCCTACGCCGGGCGTACTCCGCCCGCCCAGCGCCCTCCGCCCGCTACTTCACTCCCAGCACCTGCTCGATCGGGTTGAGCATGAAGTACACGAGGAAGCACAGCCCGACGACGCTCAGCAGCCACGGCACCTCCCGGAAGCGCTTGGTCGCGATACGCAGCAGGATGAACGCGAGGACGCCGATACCGATGCCGTTGGTGATCGAGTACGTGAACGGCATCGAGACGATCGTCAGGAACGCGGGGATCGCGATCGTGAAGTCGCCCCAGTCGATGTCCTTGACGTTGCTCGCCATGATCAGGAAGCCGACGACCAGCAGCGCGGGCGTGGCCGCCTGCGAGGGGACGACGGTCGCGAGCGGGGTGAAGATCAGGGCGAGCAGGAACAGCCCGCCCGTCATCAGGTTGGCCAGGCCCGTACGGGCGCCCTCGCCGACACCGGCCGTGGACTCCACGAAGCACGTGTTGGCGGAGGCCGAGCCGAGACCGCCGGCCGCGACGGCGACACCGTCGACCATCAGGATCTTGCCCATGTTCGGCAGCTGGCCGTCCGCGTCGGTCAGCCCGGCCTCCTCACCGACACCGATGATCGTGCCCATCGCGTCGAAGAAGCCGGACAGCAGCACGGTGAAGACGAACAGGCAGCCCGTCAGCCAGCCCACCTCGTGGAAACCACCGAACAGGCTGATCTTTCCGACAAGTCCGAAGTCGGGGGCGCCGACGATGTTGTCCGGCACACGCGGGACGCTCAGCCCCCAGCTCGCGTCCGGGATCACGGCCAGCTCGTTGATCACGATCGCGATGAAGGTCATCACGACGATGCCGATGAGGATCGCGCCCGGAGTCTTCCGCACGATGAGGATGAAGGTCAGCGCGAGCCCCGCCGCGAAGATCAGCACCGGCCAGCCGTGCAGCTGACCGCCCTCGCCGAGAGCGAGCGGGACGGTGGTGTGCGCGCCGTCCGGGTTGCGGGTGACGAAGCCGGAGTCGACCAGACCGATCAGCGAGATGAACATGCCGATGCCGATCGCGATGGCGCGCCGCAGCCCGCCCGGAATCGCGTCCATCACCTTCTGCCGCAGACCGGAGGCCACCAGCACCATCAGCACCAGACCGGCGAGGACGACCATGCCCATCGCGTCCGGCCAGCTCATCTTGGGCGCGAGCTGAAGCGAGACGACGGCGTTGATACCGAGGCCGGCGGCACAGGCGATCGGCACATTGCCGATCGCGCCCATCAGCACGGTGGTCAGTCCCGCCATCAGGGCGGTGGCGGTGACGAGCTGGGCATTGTCCAGCTGGTGCCCGAACTTGTCCTGGCCGGCGCCGAGGATGATCGGGTTCAGCACGATGATGTAGGCCATCGCGAAGAACGTGGCCAGACCGCCACGCAGTTCGCGCGGGATGCTCGAACCCCGCTCCGAGACCCGGAAGTAGCGGTCCAGGACATTGCGGGGCGGGGCGGGGGGCTGCTGCTGGGCGTCGACCGCGGAGGTGGCCGAGGTGGGCATGCGGTACCTCAGTCGTAGGGGCCTTGAGGGAGGCGGGGTGAGCGGGGCGCTTCAGGACGTCGGAGGGACGGACCCATGAAGCCATGGCGTAGCCATACCCAGATCCTCTTTGGATGATCAACCGAAACAATCCAGTCAGATCCGGTCCGTTTCAGTATGAACAACCAATTCGGGAATTGCTATCTCCGCGCGTAGACCCTTGGGGCGCAAGGGCCCCGGACCGCCTCCGGGCCGCTCGGAACGCACGCACTAGGCTGTCCCGCATGACGAAGTGGACACCCAGACACGAGGCGCCGGAGCCGCTGGAAGGCAACGTCGTCGCCACCATCACCGGCGGCACGGTGATCTGGCTCGTCCTCTTCCTGGCCCAGCTCCCCTTCTACGGGTGGTTCGCGGACCACGGGCATCTGTGGTGGCTGTGGACGTGTGCGGCGGGGGCGGGGCTCGGGGGGTTGGGCATCTGGTACGTCCGCAAACGCGATGCGGCGATCAGGCGACACAAGAACGAACCGACCCCGGGCTGACCCCACCCACCCACCCGACACCCGAAAACAAACATCACCCACCGGGGGCTCCGCCCCCGGACCCCCCCTGGGGGCTCCGCCCCCTCGGACCCCCACCCCACGCCCCCGGACCCACACCAGGCGCCCCACCAGGCCCCCGCCAAGCCGCGCACCCGGACCCACGCCAGGGGCGCAGCCCCCTGAGCCCCCACCAGGCCGCGCCCTCTCGGACCCCGCCAGGCCCCCAGACCTCCGCCGCGCACCCGGACCCACACAGGGGACGCACCCCACGCGCGCGCGCGGCTCCGCCCCCACCCCCATCGGGCGACCCGCCAGCCCCTTCGCGCCCCCGGGAACCCCATCAGACCGCGCCCTCTCGGACCCCACAGACCTCCGCCGCGCCGCGCACCCGGATCCCCGCCAGGGGACGTAAACCCCCTTGAGCCCCAACCCGGCTCCGCCCCCGAACCCCACCCGGCCACGCACCCTGCACCCCCACACGGCTCCGCCCCCGCCCTCACCGGGCGACCCCCCAGGCCCCCGCAAGCCTTCACGCCCCCCGGAACCCCGTCAGCGCCCCACCGGCAGCAACCCCCTCCGGGCCTTTCCCCACCCCCGTACGGGAGGGGACGGGCCGGAGGGGGTCGTTGCCAGGCGTAAAGCGAAGCAGCCTGGCAATGACCCCCGGAGGACCGGCCCCGCACCGTGACAAGCCCCGCGCAGCGGAAACCGGGCAGAACGAGACCCGCACCCGGAAACGGCCCCGCACCGCCCGCGCAGCGGAACCGCACCCGGAAACCGGCCGAACCCCACATCCGACAGGTGAACGCGCCCGCGGCACCGTACCGTCGGACTCATGAGCGATCCGCCGGAGAGCCGCCCGGACAGCCCGGAAAGAAGCCCGAAGCACCCGGAAACTCCGAAGACCCCGGAGGCCCCGGAAACCCCGGACGCCCCGAAGCACCCGGAGGCCCCAGAGCACCCGGAAACCCCGGGCGCCCCGAAGCCCCTGGCCTCCCCGAAGCACCCGAAAACCCCGGAGCACCCGGAAACCCCGGACGCCCCGAAGCCCCTGGCCTCCCCGAAGCACCCGAAAACCCCGGAGCACCCGGAAACCCCGGACGCCCCGAAGCACCCGGAGGCCCCGGAGCACCCGGAAACCCTGGAGGCCCCGGAAACCCCGGGTAGCCCGGCCCCCCCAGCCCCCCCGGCACGCCGCCCCGGCCTGACCGCCGCTGAAGTCGCGGAGCGCGTCACCCGCGGTGAGGTCAACGACGTCCCCGTCCGTTCCTCCCGCTCCACCGCGGACATCGTCCGAGCAAACGTCTTCACCCGCTTCAACGCCATCATCGGCGTCCTCTTCCTGATCATCCTGGTCGTCGGCCCGATCCAGGACGGCCTCTTCGGCTTCGTGATCATCGCGAACACAGGGATCGGCATCCTCCAGGAGCTCCGCGCGAAGCGCACCCTGGACGCGCTCGCGGTGATCGGTGAGGCGAAGCCGACGGTGCGCCGTGACGGTGCGGCGACGCAGATCCCGACATCCCGCATCGTCCTGGACGACGTCATCGAACTCGGCCCGGGGGACAAGTGCGTCGTCGACGGCGAGGTCGTCGAGGCGGACGGCCTGGAGATCGACGAGTCGCTGTTGACCGGCGAGGCCGACCCCGTCCTCAAACACCCCGGCGACAAGGTCATGTCGGGCTCCTTCGTCGTCGCCGGCGGCGGCGCGTTCACGGCGACGAAGGTCGGCCGGGAGGCGTACGCGGTGCAACTCGCGGAGGAGGCCTCGCGGTTCACGCTCGTCCACTCCGAACTGCGCACCGGCATCAGTCTGATCCTCAAGTACGTGACGTGGATGATGCTTCCGGCGGCGGTCGGCCTGGTCATCAGCCAGCTGGTGGTGCAGAAGCACGACTGGCAGGAGGCGGTGCGCCGGATGGTCGCGGGCATCGTGCCCATGGTTCCGGAGGGGCTGGTGCTGCTGACGTCCGTGGCCTTCGCGATCGGGGTGATCCGGCTGGGCCGCAAGCAGTGTCTGGTGCAGGAGTTGCCCGCGATCGAGGGGCTGGCCCGGGTCGACGTGGTGTGCCTGGACAAGACGGGCACGCTCACCGAGGGCGGTATGGACGTCACCGAACTGCGGCTGCTGGCGGACGCGGAGGAGTCGTACGTGCGGCAGGTCCTCGGCGCGCTCGGGGAGGCGGACCCGCGCCCGAACGCGAGCCTGCAGGCGATCATCGACGCGTATCCGGACGGGCAGGGCTGGCGCTGCACCGAGTCGCTGCCGTTCTCCTCGGCCCGCAAGTACAGCGGCGCCGCCCTCGGCGGCCCGGACGGTGAGGCCGCCAACTGGCTGCTGGGCGCCCCGGATGTGCTGCTGCCGGACGGGCATCCGGCGCTCACCGCCGTGGAGGACCTCAACGCGCGGGGCATGCGCGTCCTGCTGCTGGCCCGCGCGAGCCGCGCGCTGGACGACCCGCGGGTGAAGGAGGACGTGCACCCCACCGCTCTCGTCGTGCTGGAGCAGCGGCTGCGCCCCGACGCGGGCGACACCTTGCGTTACTTCGCCGAACAGCAGGTCTCCGCCAAGGTCATCTCCGGTGACAACGCGGTGTCGGTGGGCGCGGTGGCCGCCAAACTCGGTCTGCCCGGCGCCCAGTCGCCGGTCGACGCCCGGCAACTGCCCGCCGAGCGGGCGGAGATGGCGGCCGTTCTGGACCGGGGCGCGGTCTTCGGCCGGGTCACCCCGCAGCAGAAGCGGGACATGGTCGGCGCCCTGCAGTCGCACGGGCACACCGTCGCCATGACCGGTGACGGCGTCAACGACGTGCTCGCGCTGAAGGACGCCGACATCGGTGTCTCGATGGGCTCGGGTTCCGAGGCGACCCGGGCCGTCGCCCAGATCGTGCTGCTGAACAACAGTTTCGCGACGCTGCCGTCGGTGGTGGCCGAGGGCCGCCGCGTCATCGGCAACATCACGCGCGTGGCGACGCTGTTCCTGACGAAGACGGTCTACTCGGTGCTGCTGGCGATCCTCGTGGTGTGCACGCGGGTGCCGTACCCGTTCCTGCCGCGCCATCTGACGCTGCTGTCGACGCTGACCATCGGCGTCCCGGCGTTCTTCCTCGCCCTGGCCCCCAACACCGAGCGGGCGCGCCCGCACTTCGTGCGCCGTGTCATGCGCTACGCGATCCCTTCGGGGCTGATCGCGGGCGCGGCCACGTTCGCGGCGTATCTGCTGGCGCGCGCCCACTACGACGGGCAGGACGGCGCCCTGGACGCGGAGACCAGCGCGGCGACGCTGACCCTGTTCCTGATCTCCCTGTGGGTGCTGGCGATCATCGCCCGTCCGTACACGTGGTGGCGGATCGCGCTGGTCCTCGCGATGGGCGCGGGTTTCCTGGTCGTGCTGGTCACGCCGTGGCTGCAGCGCTTCTTCGCGCTGAAGCTCGTGGGGACGACGATGCCGTGGGCGGCGGTGGGGATCGCGGTCGTCGCGGCGGCGGTGCTGGAAGTGGTGTGGCGGTGGGTGAGCAGGCGGTTCCCGGCCTGAGGCCGGTGTGCCGGTGCCGGACGCCGGGATCCGGGCGGGCGACCCGGCACCGGCACACGCCCTCACGCCCCCGGGGCCCCGCAGGGGTCAGGCACTCGCCTTCTCGTCCTCCAGCATGGCCCGGATCTGCTCCCGCAGCGCGGGGCTGTCCTGGTGCTGGTGCACCGTGACCGCGTGGTGGCTGGCGGCGTCGAGGACTTCCTCCTCCTCGCCGATGAGCGTCAGGGAGCAGTTCGTCTCGTCGGGGTACTTGCGGCAGTCGATCACTTTCCTGGTCATGACGGCCTCCCTACGGCCAGGGTAGATCCGTAGGGAGGCCGTACGCCCGGGGATCAGTCGAACCAGCGGGCCCGTGCCAGCTCGTCCGTGCGCGAGGGGTCCTCCAGCAGCGCCGCCGCCTCGAAGCGCCGCGACCACTGGCCGGCGGTCCAGGCCAGGCCGGCGGCGACGCCCTCCAGGGTGGCCGCGTGCAGGACGCCGTCGCGGCACACGCACCAGTCGAGCTCCACGCCGCCGATGACCAGTTCCTCGTGCTCGGCGTAGGTGGCGGGCGCTTCCGGCAGCAGCACGCGTACCCCGTCGGGCACGGTCCGCACCTCGCCGTCCCCGGGCGGGACGCGGACGGCGAAGACCTCGCTCAGGCGCCGTACCTGGAGCAGGTCGGCCAGCTCGGCGGCGCGTGCCGGGCGTACCGGCAGCAGTGGGTGGCCGGCGGCGAGCGGCAGCAGGTAGGGGGCGTCTGCGACCAGCGCGTCCGAGGCGTCGACGACGCGCACCGCGTCACCGACGACGGCCCGCAGTTCGTCGGGCAGGGTGACCTGCTCGGGGTCGAGGGCCGCCAACGCGCTGTAGAGGGCGTGGAGTTGGGGGGCGCTGACGTAGCGGTCGGGGTCGGCGAGGCGGCCCAGCAGTTCGGCGGCGCCGCCCGGTTCGGCGAGCAGCGCGGCCACGGAGGTCCGTACGCCGAGCGCGCGCAGCACCTGTTCGTCGACGAGCCCCGCGTCGACGGCCTCGTACAGCCCGGCCAGCAGCGCGTCCCCGCCGGCGGCCCGCAGTCCGGCGGGGCGGCGGCCGTCGAGGACGGGGTGGCCGCGCAGCCACCAGGCGGTGTACGGGCGGACGGACTGCGTGGTGCCGTCGGGCAGCAGGACGCGCACGGGGGCCGTCAGCGCGTCGCGCAGCGGGGGGCGGGAGAGCAGGGCGAGGGCCTCGGGCCAGGCGTCGTCGTCGACGAGATCGAGGTCGCGTACGGCGACGATCTCGGTGGCGACGGGCGGGACCGGGGTCTCGGGGAGGCGGTCGAGGACGTCCTCGCACCAGACGTCGACGGCGTCGAGGAGGCCGGCGTCGTCGGGTTCGGGGAAGTCGCCGTCGCGCGGCTCCAGTTCGTCCGGGTCGAGGACGACGTCGGTGGCGCGGACGAGCGCGAAGTTCGCGAGGACGCCGACGGCGGTCAGCGGCTGCTCGCCCCAGCGTTCGACGAGCTCGGCGTCGCACGCGGCGAGTTCCCCCTCCCGGATGACGCGCTCGAACGGGCTGCCCGGCAGGACGAGTTCACCGGCGGGGGCGAGCTCGCCGTCCTCGTCGGGGAGGGCGAGCGCGGCGAGCCAGGGCTCGTCGCCGGGGGCGAGGGCGGCGTCGCGCACGAGGCCGAGGACGATGTCGGCGAGGGCCTCGGCGTCGAGCGCGTCGGAGTCCTCGGCGTACCAGATCTCGTCCGCCTCAAGGGAGTTGGCGACCGCCGCCCGTACCTGAGGGGTCGTCAGGATGGCGCGGGGGGCGGCCGGGGTGGCGCCGAGCTTCTCCAGCAGCGGGTGCGCGGCGTCGGGGTGCACGACCTTCAGGCCCAGGCGGGCGAGCCGGGCCGGCTCGGTGCCGCCCGGCGGCGGCAGCAGCACCTGCCGCGGGCCGATCGCGGTACCGGCGCCCTCCGTGAGGGGGACGGGCAGGCCGCTGAGCCGGTCGGGGTCGACACCGGCGAGGCTGTCGTAGAGCCGCCACCACCACAGGGGCGAGCGCTCCACCCCGGCGAGCCGGTCGACCATCTCACCGAGCGGCACCCGGGCCACGCCCAGCGCCCGTGGCTCGGGTCTGCGCTCCAGGCCGGCGGGCAGCAGGTTCGGGAACAGCTCGCCGAGCACGGCGACGGTCGCGGCCCCGGCCCCCTCGACGAGCTCGGCGTCGACGGGGCGCAGGGCGGGCGGCGGCCCGTCGGGGCCGGGGTGCGCGGTGTCCGTGGCGTCCGTACGGCCCGGCCACCCGTCGACTCCCCCGGAAGCGCCCTCCACGGCACCGCTCGCGCTCGGCAGGAACGCCACCCGGGGCAGCAGCTCCAGCACCCGGCGGCGCAGCTCCGCGTCCAGGGCGCCCTGGGCCAGCGGGGAGGGGACCAGGCCGAGGACGTCCGTGCTGACCGGCCGCCAGTCCGCGAGCAACTGCGCATAGCCCTGCGCCGCGCGCTCGGTGAGGAACTCCAGCAGCGGGCCGGGCGCGGCGTGCCGGCGCGTGGGCTCCAGCGGGAACGAGGCGATGAGCAGGGCCGGCATGCCCAGCGGCTCGTCGGTGGGCGTCGGGGCGTGCACGACCGGCGCCGTCGCGGGCCGTACGGGCGCGCCGTCCGCGTCCGCCGGGACCGCCCAGGTCACCGACCAGTGGGGGCGCAGCCGCTCCTCCACCGGGCGGTCGGCGAGCAGCTCCGCCGGGATACGGCCGCCCTCCTGCCGTACCCGCCAGCGGGCGGCCGTACCGCGCGCGGTGTCCGTGACGAGGACGTACGGCCCGTCCTGACCGCGCGTCAGCGTCCGTACGGAGCCGTCCGCGCCCTCGACGACGACCTCGGCCAGCCCCGGCAGCGTCAGCAGCAGCGCGTCGTCGACAGCGGCGAGCAGACGCCCGGTCAGATCCTCGGCGGCGCCGTCCCGCAGCGGCAGGACGACCACGGTGTCGTAGCCGTCCGGCGGGGTGCCCTCGGCGGGCAGCGGCAGCCGCAGCAGCGGCACGTGCCCGTCACGGCGGCGGATCTCCTCCGCCAGGCCCGGCGAAGCCGCCGCCGCCTGCCCGGCCAGGGCCCGCGCCTCCCCCAGCGACCAGCGCACGCCGCCCGTACGTCCGATGACGGCGGGCTCGTCGCTGACGGCGAGGACCGCCGAGAACCCGACACCGAACCGGCCGACGCCGCCCTCGTCGTCCCGCTTCGCGGAGGCCCGCAGGGTCGCCAGCGACTCGGCGCCCGCCGCGTCCAGGGGGGCACCGGTATTGGCCACGGCGAGCAGCGCCGGCTCGCCCTCCCGCGCCGGGTGCAGGGTCAGCCGCAGCCTTCCGGGCACGCCCGCGCGGGCGGCCGCGTCCGCCGCGTTCTGGGCGAGCTCGACGACCAGCCGGTCCCGGTAGCCGCCCAGCGCCAGGTCCTCCTCGGCGTTCGCGTCCTCCCGGAACCGCGCGGGGGCCGCGGCCCAGGCCGCCAGTACGCTCTCCCGCAACGAGGCGGTGCCAAAGGGGTCTTCGGCTGCGCCGGGCGTCATCACGTCTCCTGCCTGCGAGGGGGTTCGATGCGGTGACGGTATCCCGGGGCGGTGACGTGTGTGCGGCAACCCCCGGGGGTGCGGTGCCGTGAGGTGGCGGGGGCGCGGTAGCGGGGCGGGTGGCGCCTGCGGCGGGCTTGTTCCCCAGCCCCGCCCCTTCCCGAAACTGGGGCTCCGCCCCAGACCCCGGTCCTCAAGCGCCGGACGGGCTTGATTTTCAAGCCCGTCC
>NZ_JBHSPB010000043.1:0-21221 GCF_042656465.1 Streptomyces gamaensis | reverse complement strand
CGGGCCATCGAGCTGATCACCACGGGGACGGCACAGCGCCCCGTCGAGCGGGTCCGCTCCCGCGCCTTCGACCACATCGCGCTCGCCCGCGCCCAAGTCCAAGCCGGTGAGCTCGAAGCAGCCGACCACACCACCGCCACAGCGCTCGACCTGCTCGGGCGGGTGACCTCGACGCGGGTCACCGACCGGCTCCGCGAACTCGACACCGAACTCGCGGCGACCACCGCCACGTCTGCAGCGGAAACCCGCGACCGCATCCGGGCCGCGCTCACATGACCACGTCGTCCACTGCCCAGCCCTTCCCAGGGCGGCCGCCCTTGCTTCAGAGCTCCACAGACACGATGCCGAGTGTCACGACCCGGCTCGGAGGGGCTCATTGGGGCGCAATCGAGCCACCCGTCCCTGCTCTTGAGCTGATGAGCTCACGCCGCGCGGGTTCGCACGTAATCGTGACTTCGTAGGTCGCCACTCCGGTGGAGCCGGGCTCAGGGAGCAGTCCGGCAGCGCCCACCAAGATCGCGACAAGACCATGGGGGACACCTGCGCCGCGCGGACCTCCTTGCTAACTTCGAGCGCACGAATGCCTTGCCACGAGGGACAGTTGGGGCAATAGGCGGGTATCACAGGAGGGGCTGTGTCGTTCGAGAAGGAGTGGGGCAAACTACGCGCGGACGCGGAAACGAGGGTGGCGCAGCAGGCCGCAGGGGCTACTGGGGCACGAACGCGGCTTGATGGGGCCGGGGCCGGTGGGGGTGCGTCGGATCTCGCACTGTCCTACGAGCGGCACCGGGCCGCCGTCGCCGCATTGGAGCAGCACGTGGAACCCGGCTCCCAGGCCGCGGGCCGCCTCATGGACGCGGCCATGGAGTCCGCCGCGAAGGGCTTCGCGGACTGGGCGACAGGAGCCGGCCTCAACGAGGCCCTGGAGGGCTGGCGCACCTCGGTCAAGGCCCTGCAGTCCCGGCTCGCTTCGGAGAAGTCCGCGCTGAGCGGTACGCAAAGCCTGCTGTCGGGGTCGGATGCACGTATCGGGGCGTCGTTCCCGCTGGGCGGGGGCGCTTCGGCTTCGGGGGACGGACGGGTGGCGACCCCGTCCCGAGTGAACGACTACTGAGGAGACCGGAGCGGTCGTGCTCACGTACCACCAGATCATGACGACAGACCTCTCCCTGCTCTCGGCCGCCACCGAACAGTGGGACACGGCGGCAAAAGACTTCGAGTCGGTCCAGAAGGTCTACGAGAGCCAGGTCAAAGCCGTCGCTTCCGACGGCACCTGGACCGGCGTCGCCAACTCCTTCGCCCGGCCGAACATGGAGCAGACACACGGGCAGTACACGGCTGCGGCGAAGGAAGCACGGGCGGTGGCTTCGCTGTTGCGGGATGCGCAGGGGCAACTATCCGAGTTACGGGCGAAGTTGCATGCCACTGTCGCGGATGCCGAGAAGGCCGGTATGCGGGTGTCGGAGGGCGGGGTCGCCACTCTCGACCACGACAAGCCGGGGATGGCGGACGCCGCCCGGCGCGATCCGACGGGGGTGCGCGAAGCGGAAGCCTCGTGGAATCACAGCATCGGGGCGATGGTGCAGGCGGTCGACGACTTCGACCAGGGGGTGCGGTTGGCGTTGCGGACGGCGGTCCGGAATACCGACGTCTTGAAGGGTGGGGTACAGGGGTTCAATGCGGGTGCCGAGGGCGCCGTCGCAAAAGCGGAGGCCCAGGAAGTCCTCCGGCTCGCGGCCAAGCTGAGGTCCAGCGGACAGCTCGACACAAGGGAACTGGCGGATATGCAACGCTTGTTCCGAGACAACGAGCACAACGAGGCCTTCAGCCAGACCTTGCTCGACGGCATCGGCCCGGACGGGACCATTGGGCTGGCAAACCAACTGAACGACCTTGTCGCCAAGAGCGATCCGGAACACAAGCCGGGCTACTCGGCCATGCAGATCGGTTTGGCCACGAGCCTCGCGGTCGCCATGGAGAACCCGGACTCGCAGTTCTACAGCCGTTGGCGGGAGGGGCTACGGAAGGCCGGCGCGAAAAACTTCGGGAGCACAACGGACCCGCTGTACGGCTACCAGTCGCTTGTGGGCCTCATGGAACACCACGACAAGTACGGACAGCGGTTCCTCAACGACCTCGGTGGCGAAATCATCGACGTCGAGAAGCAGCATCCGGATATCTGGACCCAGTGGCGCCCCCGGTCGGGGGTGACCAGCGACCCGCTCGACCACCTGCTCGGCCTCATGGGCGAGAACCCCGACGCCGCTACGTCGTTCCTCGACCCCGGAGCCGATGGGAAGAACGACCATCTGAGATATCTACTCAAGGAACGCGAGTGGCCGAAGGTCGCTCTGATCAGCGTTACCGGATTGAGTACACGCGACAACCCGGTCGGCATGGCCGGATTGGGCGCGGCCATTGAAGCCGCCGCCACTGGGCACGGACCGCTCAACGGCAATGACATCCCGGACTACAAAGCCACGCACAGCGTGCAGCAGGCACGTGTCATGCACGACACCGTCAAGTTCCTGGATCCCGGAGCGAGTAACCCGGCCCCTGCCGAGCTGCGACAGCCTGTGTCCAATGCACTCGCCGAGTACACAACGGATACGCATGAGATCCTCAGCGGGAACAACCCCGACTACAAAGAACGTGATGGGGTCCGGGCACAAGGCGACAGAATAAACATGTCGGTCGATCACGGCGCCTTGCTCCGCACAATGAGAGGTCTCTCGGAAGACCCAACCGCATACGCAACACTGCACCGCGCAGAGTCCTTCCACATCTCGGACACACTCGATCGCATTCCCGATAACCCCGCGCACTACGACCTCACGAACCCAATGGAGAAGGCAGGTGCCGCTCTGGGTGCCTACAGCGCGATCCGCGAGGACGTGATCAACGACAAGCGCGCGGAGGAGTACTCCGGAGCCGACTGGAAGTCCAAAGTGGCTTACCACATTCTCGGCGGTGTGGTAACTCCTCTGGCTCTTGGGGAAAATGGCTTGCCCATCGGAGATGCCCTACAGCGGGGTGTGGACACATGGGCATGGGAGTGGTCCAACGAGATGAAGGCAGCCGCAGACGCCAAGGCAAACGCCAAAATTTCAGAACACTACCTTGACGCCGAGAAGCAGATGGCGCTGATGACGGATGGATGGCGGCATGGGCGCGGCATCTCCACCGACTCCGATCAGGGCAGAAACTTCGTCCAGGGGATCACAGCCCAGGTGATGTCCGGGTTCGACAGAGCGAACAACATGTCCAAGAAATTCTTGAAGTGACGGGGAGCACGTCCCACGGAGAAGAGCACACCCACGGAAGGTATACACACCGAACATGAGCAAGAAGTCCTCTGACGCGCTGACTCCCGTATCGCAGGCCACCAGGGGAACCCGACGCAGACGCCTTGCCCTTGTCGTCATCCCCATCACGCTCCTAGTAGCAGGAGCAGCCGCATTCCTCGCCACAGGTGGCTACACCCAATGGCAGGATCAGCGGTCGCTCGACAATGCTTGCCGGGGACTTCTCCCTCAAAGTGCCCTCAAGACACTCATGGGAACAGACCGCTTGCACGAGGCCAACGACAAGAGCGTTAAGAGCAGGACAAGCATCGGCTGGCTGGATTCATGTTCCATAGAGGCCCGGAGTGGTGGCTCCACAGACTTCAGCATCGCATGGGGGGAGAACGCAGGACTCGCCTTGTCGATCCTTAATCGACACGATTCTGGCCCAGACCCGGGAATTGCCGTACCCATTGGCCACGGCTGGTCAGGCACCATGAAATGGGACAGGGAATCCGCTGAGTCCAGCGTCATCCTGGCTTGCCCCACGACTGGCAAGAGCCTGCTGGTGAGCGTGAACTCACTTAAGACGCATGGGGCGTTCGACACTCCTACCAGATTCGGCGCACTTGCCCAAGTGGCCATCGAGACAGCAACGGCGGCAGCCAACAAGCTGCGTTGTTCCGCACAACTCGGCTCGCCGGTAAGGGCGATAGACCTTCCCCTTGAGGTTCGGCGTCACCCGATCCCACTCAGTCAGGCACAAGGTAGTTGTCGGATGCTTCGCTCTCTGGAGCCAGCCCTCATGGATCAAGGGGTCCGAGGCGTGGTGGAGACTCCGATCAACAACTCTCTTGTCGAAGACTGCTCTCTCACGAACACCGAAGGGGAGCCGTTGTATCACCTCACCGCCTACTACGGTCCGTACGCCCGCGACGTGCCCAACACGAGGGCGTGGGCAGAGACAGAGCCCGCAGGTATCAACGAGAAGGCCGGCATCGCGTGGGCGACGGCGGAGTGCGCACGGTTTTTCGGCCCAGCTCGTTTCACAAGTGGGATCCTGTACCGCTCGACAGGGGAGAGGTCGGCTCCGGCAAACCCTGAGTTGCAGCGGCAGCTTGTGCGAGCCTTCTCAGGCGATGCCGTGGAACGGCACGGCTGCTCCGAGACGTCTCAGCCGTAGACGACAGCGATCGAGAGAGAAGTGGGGGAACCGCGATGCTGTGGGGGCTGATCAGAGAACAGTCAGGAGGCAAGTACACGGAAACATACGTGCTGGAGTGCGTGGAGGGCGAGCGCGAGGACGCTTTGGGCAGGTTGGAAGCCATCGTCCGGCAGTACGTCCCAGAGCGTCCCAGCACCGGAAGGCGTCAGCTCCTGTTCCGGAAAACGGACGGATTCCTGCTGATCGTCAACGGAACTTGGCAGTCCTACAACATCCGGTTCACCGTCGCAGAGCTCTTGATGGATACCACCGCGCTGCCTTCGGCCGATCCGCAGTCACAGGAGGAGTCGGCAACGCTGGTGAAGGATACGACTGCGCCGACACACGGTGTTGTCCAACCGAACCCGGTGGAGGCGGTGCCGGGACCACCTCCACCGCCCTCGGAGGAGATGTACGACGACGGCATCCCGTTGAAGCCGAAGTGGCTGGGACGAACGGATCTCCCTTGATTCCTGATGCCGTTGAACTACGGGGTTGGGCAAGCACGTCTTGCCTCAAGACCGTACTCATTCCCTCAAAGCAGGTGGTCCAGCTCGCCACGCTTGGCAGCCTCGATGAGATTACGCAGGCTCTCGCGCGTAGTCGTGACGGTCTCGGCGGGCCGGGCCGTCTCCCTGAACACAAGAGCACCATCGACGGCGCGGCCTATTTGGAGGCAGGCATTCCCGCCATCGCCGCCACGCAAAGGGGGATTCCAGCGTATGTCACCCATGTTCGTCCCTTCAGCATGAACTTCAGACAAGGTGGTCCAGCTCACCGCGCTTGGCGGCCTCGATGAGGTTGCGCAGGCCTTCGCGCGTAGTCGTGACGGTCTCGGTGGGCCGGGCCGTCTCTCGGAGCAAGGGGACGCCGTCGGCAGTGTGGCCTATCTGGAGACAAGCGTTGCCGCCATTGGCGCAGAGAGGTTCCTGCCACCGAATCTCGGACATGGTTGCCTTTCATAGCTCTTGTGCAAGGGCATGCATGAACTCGCGTGACTCGTCTTCGCCAAGAATGTATGGCTCCATCATGTCGAACAGCCGCCGGTAGTTGGCAAGTTCCATGCCGGAATCGATGAAGACGGAACCGTGAGACGTGTCGAGCTGCACGGTGTCGAGCTGCGGAACCGGCCCGCATGCGTAGAGGATGGTCTGCCCCGCTCCCGGGAAGCCGCCGGCGGCGAACGGGATCACACGGAGGCTGATCGCTTCGTGCTCGCTCACATCCAGGAGGAACGCCAGCTGCGCCTTGGCGACGCTCGGTCCGCCGAACTGCATGCGGAGGGCGCCTTCGTGGATGACTGCTTCGTAGGCAGGAGCGTTATCGCGGTCCAGGACCCGGCGGCGCTGCAAGCGATGCGATACCCGTAGGTCGACCTCGTCCGGCGGAAGTTCAGGGATCACCAGATCAAAGATCGCCCTCGCGTGGTCCTCCGTCTGCAGCATGCCTGGGATGTGCGAAGTCAGCGCATTACGCAGGCGCGTCGCGTGCCACTCGATTTCCGCGATGTCCAGGAAGAACGCTGGGAGTCGTCCTCGGTACTCCTCCCACCACCCTTTGGTGCGATCCTGCGCCATGTCTGCGAGCGAGTCGACCAGTTCTTTGTCGGGACAGCGGTAGTTGCAGGCCAGAGTACGGATCCGTGACGCACTGATGCCGAAGCGTCCAGCCTCCGTGTTGGAGATACGAGTGCGGTCGACACCCAGCAGTGCTGCCGCATCCGACGCCGAGATGCCGGCCTGCTCGCGCAGCTGCCGCAACGCGGCGCCCAACCGGCGTTGGCGGATCGTTGGGTTACTCCTCGGCGGCATGCTGCCCCTCCCGAAACGGCCGACCAGTGTGCCTTCGCAGCTCGGGGAGAACCAACCAGGAGCATGGGGCCTGCCGCAAGCTGGTAGCACAGGGCTTCCGGATTGCGCTACGGTCGGTGTTGCCTCGATCACACGTGGCGGCGCCGGAAGCGCACCGCGTGAGCATGCCCGTCTTCCCTGGGACAGGTGTGCCCGCGCCCAGGGAGGCAAGCCACCGGGAACCGTGCACGTGCGAGAACTCCCTCACCTGCCCCGCGCCTTGGAGCGTCCGCATGAGCAACAGCGCCCCCTGCCTCCTCGACTCCGCCCCCGAAACGACGGCTTCGCCGAAGCCCGCACCCGGCAATCTCACCTACTCCCTCGGGCTGCCCGCCGGCCCGTACTGCGTGCCCTCCACCCGGGCCCACGTCCGTCGGCTCCTCCACGAGCACGGGCTCGGCGACCTCGCCGATCTCGCGACCCTCGCCGCCTCCGAACTCCTCGCGAACGCCTACCTGTTCACGCCCGGAAGCGACGTCAGCCTCTCCCTGCGCTGGCGCTTCAGTGTGCTGCGCGTGACCGTCTTCGACGAGCACCCCCGGCACCCGAAAGCGCTCCGCGACAGCTGTCGGGCGCGGCGGCAGGACGGGCTCGCGATGCTCGACGCCGTCGTCGGGGCCTGCGGTGGGCTCTGCGGGCTGGACGAGGTGGGGGCGCCGCTCAGCGGGAGCAAGGCCTGGGTCGTCATCCCGCGCGAGGCCGCCGAAGCGTACGCCCGGCTCTGAGCAAGAGCGCTCTATAGGCCAAGTCCACGCCCGTTCGCAAGCGAGTTGAAGATCCGGTTCGCCGGACGGACGAGCCGGAGTACGCTGCTCCCGAAAACGTGCCCGCGGACCGCCAACTCGCTTGGTTTCGCGGGAATCCGGCCACAGCAGCGCATCCGAGAGGTGGTCCCTCACCCATGGCAACCCAAGAAGAAACCGACGCACTGTACGCGATGGACATCTCCGGCGTGGAATGGCTCGCCGCCCCCGGCACCGAGGGCCAGGAGCGCGTCGAGATCGCCTATCTGCCCGGGGGCGCCGTGGCCATGCGGTCCTCCGAGGACCACGACACGGTGCTCCGCTTCACGGAAGGCGAGTGGCGGGCTTTCGTCCTGGGGGCCCGCGACGGGGAGTTCGATCTGGACTGAGCGGGCGAGCGGGGTGGATCCGGTGACGATTCGCCTACGATCCACCCCGCCGCACGTAAGTTTTTCGGCTTCTCAGCCGAGGTCGAACAGCTGGGCCGCCTTGCGGTCCGTGTGGCGGTAATCCGCGCTTCCCTGGCGGATCTTGGCCGCGATCTCCTTCAGCACACTGTGGATGTGCTGGCCGCGCGCGTCGAACTTCGCCTTCGCGTGCAGCATCATCTGGTGGGCCTCACCGTCCCAGCCCTCCGTCACGGCGTTCACCGCAGCCCAGATGTCCTGGAGCTGCTTGTCCACGACGCCGGCGGCGCGGTCGATGTCGTCGGCCGTCCTCTCCACCGAGCTGTACTGGACCTTCAGGTCTGCATTCTGCATGGGCTTCTCCCCCTGGTCTGTCAGTAGTTGTCGATTTTGCTCGCCATGCCGACGCCGGTGCCGGTGCCTGTTGCGGACGCACCGCTCACGTCGATCCGGTTGAAGCTCGCGAGGACGTCGCCGTCGTTCGCGTGACCGTACTTCCGGGTGAGGCTCACCGCCTCGTGAATCATGTCGATCAGCTGGCGCAGGGCATTGTGGTCCTCGTTCAGGGACGTCTGCGCCCTGCGGAAGGCGTCGGCACCGGCGCCGGTCCAGGCGGCCTCCACGGTCGCGATGGCGTTCACGAGGGTGCGGAGGTTGGCCGAGAGGGCCTCGCTCGTTTCCTGGATGCTGTTCTCGAACTTGAAGAATGCGTGATCACTGATTTTCTGGGTGTCCGACATGGTCCGGCTCCCCCCTTGAGTAGGTGTGCGTGTGGGTTGTTGGTGTGGAGTTGTGGTCTGGCGTGTGCCGGTCGCTCTTGCGGCGACGTACGGCGTACGCGGCGGCTGCCGCCGCTGCCGCGATGGCTGCGGCGATCCCTAGACCGAGCCAGAGAGTGGTGTTGTCCTCCTCTGCTCGGGTCGGTTCTGGATTGGCGGCGGAGGTCGTGTCGTTCGGGGCTTGGGGGGTGGAGGGCTTCGGAGATTGGGCTGCCGGGAGGAGGGGGTTGATGTCCGGGGGGCCCGGGTCGCCTTCGCTGTCGAGGAGGACCTTTCGGGGGCGGATGGTGCCGTAGCCGATGTATTTGCTGGGGACGGTGCCGGTGGTCGGCTTGCCGGCGGTGTCCATCAGTACGCGGAGGACTTGGTTGTTGGTCCAGTTGGGGTGGGCGGACCAGATGAGGGCTGCGGAGGCGGAGGCGATTGCGGTGGCTGGGCTGGTACCCCGCTGTGCACACCAGCCCGCACTCTGCCGACAGCGACCCGGGATCTCCTCTCCCGGCGCCGCGAGCGCCACTTGCTTACCCCAATTGGAGAACTTGGTTACGGTGGATGCCTTGTCGACAGCACCGACGCCGACAACACCGGGCAACGCGGCGGGGAACTCAACCGGGTTTCCCTTGTCACCGTCATTCCCGACGCCCGCAAAGACGAGACTCCCCTTGGCCAGAGCGTAGTTCACCGCTTCCTGGGTCCGAGGAAACTGGTCAGGGCCACTGCCGGTTCCTCCCATCGACACGTTGATGACTCGGGCTCCGTGCTCCACTGCGTATCGGAGTGCCCGTCCCATCAAAGCGTCCTGAGCGTCCCCTGCTGCAGCCTTTGCCCTGACTGGCAGAATCTTGGTTCTTGGCGCTAGCCCTCGAAGACCTCCGTCGGCGCCTGTGCCCGCGATAAGAGCAGCCATCTCCGTCCCATGGCCCTCACTGTCGGTGTGCGCACCCGCTGGTGCATGGGATACGTCCGCTCCTTGCAGGACCTGACCCCGCAGTTCGGGGACCGAAGGATCGACCCCTGAGTCAACGACCGCGACAGTGATGCCCTCGCCCTGGCTTACTGACCACATGGCGTCCGCTTGCATGGAATCGAGATACCACTGCCGCAAGCGCATGTCCTCTGCGGCAGCCTCCGGCACGGAATTCCCCGACAGCATCACTGCAGCACTCAACAGCACCATGGTTGCAGCACCACGGTGTCCTCCTGAGCGCCTCGCGGCTGGCATCCCACCGGCTCCTAACAGTCGCCTACGCACCGATCCCCTACTGGATGACGGGTGGCACCGTGTTGCGTTGTCCTTTGGTCCACGTCTCTTCGTCCTCCTTCAGGTAGTCCGGCCGGTTGCCCACTCGATTCCGCAATCCTCCGGTCGAAGCAGGGCCAGCATGCGGCAACGCGCCCATGGGCTGACCTTGACGGCTCAAACCGGAGCTTCCCGGGGTGAGTTCGGATTGCTGCTCTTGCCAGCCACGAGCAACACTGGATGCACCTCCGGGTCCAGGAGTCACACGGCGCCCCGATGGGGCATGGCTACCGCCCCCGGGCTCCGAGCCGGTAACGGACCCAGGAAGTCGTACGGGCGTGTTCCCCCCTTTCGATACACCTGAGTTGCCGCCTGCTGCCAAAGGCCGGCGGACTGGCTGCATTTGCTCTTCGCCCAATACAGTCCCGCGGGGCAACCGGGGCGTTGTGTTCCCCGCTGCTGAGCGGGCCGCCACTCCGCCAACAATCCCGTCGCGTGTGCCTGTCCGCGATGATGTACCGGTCCCAGGCATGGTCAGGCCAGCCACTCGACGGTTCTGATCCGGTGCTTCGCTGTCCGGCAAGCGAGGCCGGGCGGCGCCCGAGACGATGGGCACTGTTGGTAGGCCGGAATCGGGGACAGACCCATAACCGGGCATCGGACCCGCCGCCGTGCGCTCTGCATTGACACTCGGCCCCGGAAGGACACTCCGGGAGTTGAGACTCGTCCCCGTCCCGGATTCCGCGAGGGAAGCCGGTGTCGCGTCGAGACCTGTCCGCCCAATCACTGTGTGGTGCTCGGCCGCCGTCGGTCCCGAGCCCACCGGAGCACGTGTGCTGTCGACACCGACGAACGCACCCGGCACCACGTGCCCAGTTGCGGCACCGTCGGCCGCCGATTCTGCCTGATATGGATGCTCTACGGGGTCGGAAAGGGAACGTCCAGCGCCTGGCGGCAACCCGAATCGCGGCTCCTCCAACCCCGACAACCCCTCATGCGCCACCCGGTAATAGGAATCCAGCTTGTGCATGAGGTTGACCGCCTCCTGCCGTTGCGGGTCCACGAAAACCCGCCCCCGCTCCGCGCCCGGTTCCTCGACGCGCACGAAATCCGGCTTCGGCATGCCCGACTTGACGCTTGCCAGACCCTCCCCCGCGCTGCTCATGCACGAGCCCGCCGACTGCACATAGTGCGCCAACTTATGGGTCTGCATGACCATTTGGTGGCCCCAGTTGCGGAATGCCTCTCCGCCCTCCCCCTCCAGCTTGACCCGTCCCACATGTACTTTCAGGTCGTCGCTGATGGACACGAGGTCGTGGTACGCAGCCTGTAACGCGTCACCGACCCTGGTCAGCTGCTCCGGTTTGGCCTCGGCCACCATCGCGTACAGCTCACGCAAGCTGAGGTTGTCGAACTTGCCGTCTGCCACTGTGCCCTCCCCCTAATAGCCGCCGCCGGTCGCGCCGGTGCCGCCTTCGCTCGGCGGCGCTGCCGAAGCCGCACCGGGCTGCCCGGAATCGCTCGCCGCGGGGCGGCTGCGCCGATACTCCAGCGCCCTCTCCTCAATCCCCCGCATCCGCGCAGCCTCCTCCGCATCCATCCCGTCATAGCCGCGCTCCGCGATCACCGCCGCGAGCCCCATCGCCTCGATCTGGTCCCCGAAGACCTTCGAGAGCTCCTGCAGCCGGCCGTGCACCGTCTCGTACAGTGCGGCCAGTGCCTCCGCCGAGTCGAAGCCCTTCCCGTACGCGTCCCCGGCGATGCGGTGGTCGCCCATGGCCTTGGCCGACGCCGACGAGCGCTCCAGTTTGCTGAGCGCTTCCTCGACGCGGTTCCGGAACGCGGTCAGTGTCTCGGCTTCCTTGCTGAGGTCCACCCCGGCTCTACCCCTCCCCTTGATCTTCCCCCGGGCATGCCGACGTCACTCTATTCACTCGTTCGTGCACACCCCAACTGTGTATACGTCAGGGACGTTTGACGAGCCGACGCGCCGTCAGGACACCGGGCCACGTGCCCGTACACGCTCGCGCCGGTCCCGTGCCACGACGCCCACTCCCGCGATCACGGCGACGAGCACCCCGGCACCCCCCACCGCATACGTCGCGATCCGCTCCTCCCGTTCCTGCCTGCTCTCGCCCGCCGCGAGACCGGGCACTGTGGGCGTACGCGCCTCGCGTGCCGGCGGGCGTTGCGGGTGTACCGCGTCGACCGGGCGGCTGTCCTCCGCCAGTGCCCGGACCGGGTCGACAACACCCCACCCCACGTACCGGTCGCGATCCTCGGACGTGCGCTCCGCCGTCTGCTCGATCTGGGCGACGATCTGGTGCTGCTTCCAGTCGGGGTGCTTGGCGCGCAGGAGGGCGGCGACGCCTGCCACGTACGGGGCGGAGAAGCTCGTGCCGTTGTCGACGCACTGGCCGCCTCCCGGCACGGTGGAGACCATCTCCACACCGGGGGCGGCCACACCGATGAAGTCGCCCGGCTGTGAGAAGGGAGCGCGTTCGTTGTTGCGGTCGGAGGCGGCCACGGCCAGGACGCCCTCGTACGCGGCCGGATAGGTCTTCTTGACGTTGCCGTCCAGGCCGTCGTTGCCCGCCGAGGCGATCACCACCACATCGCGTGCCAGGGCCTCCTTCACGGCACGTTCCAGGTCCGAGTCCGGCAGCAGTGGCTGCGCGGTGTCCTGCGAGACGTTGATGACGTCCGCGCCGTCCTGGACCGCCTTACGGATGGCCAGGGCCAGTGTGTGGGACGTACCGGTGCCCCGTTCGTCGTTCTGGCGGATGGGGATGACGACCGACTCGGGGGCGAGGCCGACGAAGCCGGTGCCGGGGCGTGGGCGGGCGGCGACGATGCCCGCGACCTTGGTGCCGTGGCCCACGGGGTCGACGGTCGGGCCCTTGAGCTGGTCCGAGGGGCCGGAGAGGAGGTCGGCGCCGCTCTTGGGGTCGACGGCGTCGGTGAGTTGGGGGTTGACGACGTCCACGCCGGTGTCGATCACGGCCACGCGTACGGGGCGGCCGTCCGCCGTTCTGCCTCTGGTGTGCTCCCAGAGGCGGTCCAGCAGCACCCGTTGCAACGCCCAGGGCGTTCCCTTGATCGGCTTTGCCGGGTAGGTGCATTCCCCGCTGCCGGAAGGCGCCGCCTGCGCGGGTGCGACGCTGGCGCAGACGGTCGTCAGGAGTGCGGCCAGTGTCAGTGCCGCTTTCGTCTTCGCCATCGTCCTACGAGCCCTGCGGCTGCTTCGCGCTGTTCATGTCGAGCCTGGGGCCGGTCGGCAGGAACCTGGACCAGTTCGCCGGTACGGGCACCGGGGTCACGCCCCGGTAACCCAGTCTCGTCTGCGCCTGGTTCGCCTCGTTCTGCTCTTGCTTCTGCCCTTCCTTGCGTTCCTCTTCGGAGGTACCGATGGCCGACTTGTCCGTCGCGCTGTCGTTGTTCGTCTGCACGCCGTACCGCAGTCCCGTGTCCGTCACCAGGAACACCGGGCCGCTGTCCGTCTGCCGTCCGGTCACCTGCCGGTACAGCAGGCCCGTGCCGGGTGTGACGTACGCGCTCGTCCCTCCGTCCGCGATCGTCGCCGGGTAGCCGTCGCCGGCCCACACCGCGAGGTCGGCCGTGCCGTTCGCGCGCAGTCCGCCGAAGACACTGCAGACCGTGGAACCGGACCCCGTCTCCAGGGCGTTGGCCTGTCGGGGGACCGTCGTGGGCCAGTGGTACTGGCCGTAGAACTCCTCGTCGTCGGGGGTGAAGGAGGCCGCACTCACCCGCTCGGGGCTTCCGGCCTGGCCGAGCGGTGCCAGGTCCTTGCTGTTCAGCAGGAGCTTGGCGACGAACGGGGAGACGCGCCGGACGGCGCCCCGCAGGACGACGTAGTGCTGGGTGCCGCTGCCGGTGGGTGCTTCGAGGACCATGCCGACGCGGTCGGCGCGTGCGGGCAGGGTGGGTACGGACGCGTCGGCGCCGATCCGCCCGTCGTCGCCCCGGAGCTGCGGGAAGACGATGGGGGCTCCGTCGTCGAGGGTGTCGAGCCAGTCCTTGGTGACGCGTTGCGGTCGGGCACCGTCGGTGAAGACGGAGCGGAGCAGCAGGTTGTGCTCGGAGGCGTCGGCGGTGCGCCAGTCGGGGCCGCCCAGCAGGTACTTGGTGCCGCGGGGGTCGACGAGGTAGCGGGCGTCGTCGGGGCCCTGGACGTAGAGGGCCCGGTCCCCGTGCAGGCGGCCGGAGCCTTCGAGTTTCCTCAGGCCGGGGTCGCGTCCGGCGAAGAGGAAGACGGCCTTCTGGGTGGTCCGGCCGTTGCCGCCGGGCTGTTCGCACACCGCCCACTGCTTCTTGCGGCCCGCTTCCCCGGGGGTGGGCATGCGGTCGGGGGCGTAGGGGATGCCGAGGGTCGGGCCGCGCGGGATGCGGCCGTTGTCGAGTTCGGCTTCGCGGACCTTCAGGACGTCGGACTTCTCCGGGGTGAGGAGGAGTTTGGCGGAGGCGTAGTTGAGGACGGGGTGGAGTTGCTTCCTGCCGTCGGTCTCCAGGACAACGTAGCGGGTGGTGGACTCGCTGCCGACGATGACGTGGGCGCCGACTTCGTCCCAGCCCCTGGGCGCGGTCGGCCGGAAGACGCCCCAGGCGCCGAAGCCCGCGACGAGCAGGGCGCCGACGACGATGCCGGGGAGGACCGTGCGCAGCGGGCGCGGGGCGTTCTCGTCGGTGCCGCCGGGCGAGGGCTGGAGGAAGGCGGCGACCGTGCGTCTCTTGGCGAAGGTGTAGGCGTTGAGCTCGTCCCGCCGGGATGCCATGGGCTGCCGTTTCTCCCTTGTGTCCGGGGCCGGTTGGCCGGGGTGGGGGTGGGTGTCGGGGTGAAGTCCGGGTCGTCTCCGGGTACTCCTCGGGGCCGCGGTGTCACACCGGCCCCCTACTATGCCGGTACGGGATCACGAGCGGGCGCCGGGGGTGCTTGCGGCCGGGTCCGGGTCGGCAATCGGCCGTGCGACGGCCGGGGTTGAGCAGCGGAGAGGGGGCGGTACGGGGATGGGTGTCGCAACGCGCTTACGGGCGGCCGCCGGTGCGTCTGCCGCGCCGGGCGCGGCAGTGTCGCGGGGTGCGGGGCGGTCCGCGGGGGCCGGGTCCGTGCGGCTGTATCAGCTGGTGCTCGTCGAGGTGGCGGCCGCGCTCGTGCTGCTCGCGTGGGTGGCTCCCGGCGGGGGCCGGGGGCTGCTGGTGGCGGCCGTGGCCGTGGCCGCGCTGCTCGCGGTGCCGGCGCTGGTGTACCGGGGGCGGCGGCCGCTCGTGGAGTGGCTCGTCGCGGCGCACGGGATGCGGCGGCGGGTGCGGCGGTCGGCCGTGGGGGTGCGTTCGGGGGGCCGGCATGCCGCGGGAGTCCCTGCCGCGCCGGGGATGCCGGGTGCCGGGGCTCCGGGCGCGTCCGCCGCTCCCGTGCCTGGTGAGGGGCGGTACGCCGCCGGTGCGGCCGCCGCGGTGCCGGATCTTCCGGGTGCGGCTTCGGGTGCCGTACGGGCCGGGGGTGCCCGGCGCTCCGGCGGTACGGCCGCCCCGCCGGGCGCCCCCGCCACCGCCGACACCGTCATACCGCCCGCCCGCACGGTCGCGCCCGCGCTCGCGCCGGTCGTGGAGTGCGAACCGGCCCTGCGCACCGGCTCGTTCACCGACCGTTCGGGCCGTACGGTCGGTGTGATCGGGGACGGGACGTTCGTCACGGCCGTGCTGCGGATCGACCCGGCCGAGGGGCCGCTGCGCGCGCCGCGTGCGCAGAGCGCGCTGCCGCTGGCGCTGCTGCGGGACGGCATGGAGGTCGACGGCATACGGCTGGAGTCCGTCCAGGTGGTGCAGCACACGCTGCCCGCGCCCGCGCCGCAGCTGGAGGCGGAGGCGCTCGCCGCCCGCAACTACGCTCCGCTGCACGGGATGTCGGGCTCGCCGGCCGCGCGGCTGACGTGGGTCGCGCTCAAGCTCGACCCGGAGCTGTGCCCGGACGCCGTCGCCGCGCGCGGCGGTGGGGAGGCAGGGGCGCGGCGGTGCGTGCTGCGGGCGGCGGACCAGTTGGCGAGCCGGCTGCGCGGGGCCGGGTTCCGGGCGGTGGTGCTGTCCGAGGGCGGGCTGGCGGCGGCCGTCGCGACGGCGGCGAACGTCAATCCGGTGGCCACGGCCCAGTCCGACCAGTCCGTACGGGCCGGCGCGCCCGCGCGCCGGACGGCCGAACTGCCCCGGGCCTGGCGGTGCGACGACCGCTGGCACACCACGTACGGAGTGGGCCGCCCGCCGCGTCCGGGGGCCGCTCCCCTGCCGCAGCTGGCCGCGTCCCTGACCTCGATACCGGCCCTGTCGACGACGCTGAGCGTGACGCTGGGGCGCGGCCGGGTCCGCGACGGGCAGCATGTACCGACGCTGACGGGTCACATACGGGTCACCGGGCGCAGTGCCGACGAACTGGCGGCGTCGCGGCGAGAGTTGGAGCGTGCGGCGCGGTCCGTACGGGTCGGCCTGGTGCGCCTCGACCACGAGCAGGTGCCCGGCGTGCTGGCCACCCTGCCGCTGGGGGGCACGCGGTGACGGCCGGGGCGCGCGGGGCGGGCCTGCGGGGGTTCGGGCTGCTCGGTCCGCGCCGGGCCCGGTACGAGCCGGCGCCCGGGGAGTTGGCGGACCTCGCGCTGCCGGTCGGTGACGACGGCGTGGTCGTCGGCGTCGACGCGCGCGAGGCGCCCGCCGTGCTCGGGCTGGCCCGGCCCGTGCCGTTCGACGCGGTGCTGATCGGCGGCGCGTGGACGGCGCAGGTCATCGCGTTGCGTGCGGTCGGTACGGGCATCAGGGTCGCCGTCGAGACGGGGCGGCGGCAGGTGTGGGCGGCGCTCGCGCAGGCGGCGGGAGGCGGGCAGCCGTGGATCACGCTGCACGACGTGGGGCGGGTGCCGCCGCAGGGTCCGTCGGTGCACGGTCCGGTGCTCGTGCTGCGTGACTGCGGGGCCCGGCCGCCGCGCGGCCGTACCGTGCCCGCGCCGTGGCAGCCCGTGCTCACCCTGCTGCCTTATCTCGGCCCGGAGGCACAGCGGTTGGTGGAGGGCGCGGATGTCGTCGGGGTGCAGCGTGTCTCGCCCGACGAGGCCCGGCTGCTCGGCGGACTGCTGGAGTTGCCGCCGGCCGAGGTGGCGGCGCTGCCGACGCTGCGGGACGGGGTCACGTTGTGGTGCGACCGTCGGGCGCGGACGTATGTGGACACGCGGCCTTCGGAGGCGGAGGTGGGGTTGCTGGGGGTGGCCCGGCGGATGGACTGACGGGTCAGGGGGATCGACGGGTCAGGGGGGAGGCCCCTGACCCGTCGCGCCGTCACTTCCCGTACGCCAGCAGCAGCTTCTCGCCGCCGTCGCCGTTGCTCGTGCCGGTCAGCCGGTTCGAGGCGATGAAGAAGCGGCCGCCCTCGTAGGCGTAGCGCGCGCTGTAGAAGGCGCTCTCGGTGGACCTCGTCGACTGCGGGGCCTGGAGCAGCACCTTGGGGGTGCCGTCGGGGCCGACGCTCACGACCGCGCCCGCCGACTCGAACGACGGCCGCTGGTAGGCGATGACGTTCTTGCCCTCGGTCCGCAGGGGCATCAGTTCACGCTTGTTGTTCTTCGACGCCCACAGCCGTTTGCCGGTGTTGAGGTCGAAGGCGTGCACCTCGTTGCCGTCGCGGAAGCTGTTCTCGTCGGAGGTCGGCAGGTAGAGGGTGTCGTCGGAGGCCGCGACGCCCTGGCAGCCGCCGAGGTTGCTGTTGACGATCGACAGGCCGCAGGTCGGCGCGTAGCGCTGCTTGCCGAGGTCGATGATCGAGCGTTCCTTGCCGTCCTTGAGCGCGAAGACGCCGCCGGTCTTCTTGTCGCCGGAGGCGAAGGAGACGACGGCCGGTTCGGTCGAGTAGATCTTCTTGGTCTGCAGGCCCTTGCGGCCGTCGTACGTCCACAGGGCCTTGCCCGTGCCGGGGTCGACCTTCTCGATGTGCGAGGTGTCGTCGGTGGTGCTGCAGCGCCAGGAGCGCAGCAGTGCCCTGCCGCCCGCGTAGCCCTCGACCGAGCAGCCGGATCCGAGGTCGGGGGTGGGGATCTGAGCGCCGTCGCTGACGCGCACCATGCCGGAGCCGCCGAACCAGGCGGCGCCCACGGCGTTGCCGCTCAGGGCCATGTCGAGGCCGATGAAGCTCTCGGCGAAGCCGCCCGTCTTCGGAATCGGCTTGTCCCAGCCCTTCTTGCCCGCCTTCAGGTCGATCATGGCGTAGTTGGCGCAGCTGTCCTTCTTGTCGCCCTCGTAGGCGACGACGACCTTGCCGTCGTCCGTCATGTGGAGCGGGGCCGCGCACACCCGCTTGGGCAGCGGGACGGTCCACTTCTCCTTGCCGTCGGACAGGTTGTAGGCGACGACCTTGTCCAGCACGGTCTTGACGACGTAGTCGTCGAGCACCCAGAAACCGGGGATGTCGCTGCCCTGGCGGGCGACCTCCGGGCCGTTCTGGTTGATGACGATCTTCGCTTCGCCCTTCTGGCGCGCGTTGTTGGGGTCGTCGTCACTGCTGCCCGGGCGGGAACCGGCATCGTCGTCGCCGCTCCTGCCCTGGTCGGCCGCACCCGAACTGCTGTGGGCCTGCGGCTTCTTGTCGCCGTCGGAGCCGCTGTCGGCCATGAACGCCCACGCGCCGCCGCCCGCCGCGAGCAGGACCGCGGCGGCCGCGCCGATGATGACGGCCGTGCGCTTCTTGCCCGGGCCACCGGGGGTGCCGGGGCCGCCGGCCGGGGGCATGCCGGGTATGGGGGCGCCGAACGGCTGCCCCGGTATGCCGGGTTGGCCCGGGCCGCCGGGCTGCGGCGGGTAGCCGCCGGGGTGGGCGGGCGGCTGCTGGGCGTACGGGTTGGCTCCGCCCGGGCCGGGCTGCTGGGCGTAGGGGTTCGTCCCCGGGGCGGGCTGCTGCTGCGCGTACGGGTTCTGCCCCTGTGCCGGGCCGCCCCACGCGGGCGCGCCCGGGGAAAAGGCCGGGGGCCGCGGCGGCGCCGTCGGCGGGGCGGGGGGCACGGGCTGCCCGGCGGCAGGCGCCGGAGGAACCGCCGGGACGGCCGGCGGCTGGGCAGCCGGGACGGCCGGCGGCTGGGCAGCCGGGACGGCCGGCGGCTGGGGTGCCGTCGGCGGCTTGCGGAGCGACATCGTCGCGTCCGGGCCCGGTGCGCCGGGGGCGCCGGCCCCGGCAACGGCACCCTGGGAGACCTTGCCCTCGGCGGCGGGCCCGGCCTCCGGGGCGGTGCCGTTCGCTGACGCGGGCGCGCCTTCACGGGCGTTCACGTCTTCGCCGGCGTTCACGTCACCTGGCGCGTGCGCGCTCTCGGGGGTGTTCATCTTCCCCGGAGCATTCGGAGCCGACTCCTGCGGTGCGCCGGGGCCGCCCTGCGCGGGCTTGTCCGACGGCATCGGTGGGGGCGGGGGCGGCTGGACCATCAGCGCTTTCCTCTTGCTGTGCGGGACCGTCGCGCGTTCTGTCTCCCCCCGCGTTTGCGGCGGAACACCGGGGGATTCCCCAGACATTCCCCCGAAAAGGAGCGAATCGGGCGTAAGTCCCGCGCTGTTGTGTACGTCGAGCGGGGCCCCTTTGTATCACCCGCCTCCGACAGGCCGCCCGGTCGTTGACGGAGGGACAGCCGGTGACGGCTGACGGTGCGGAGACGGGCCTGCCCCAGCGATGCGTATGACGATTAGGCTTGGCGGGTGTACGCACTGGAGAGCTTTTGCCGGGTTCTCCCGTCGCGCATGGGGGAGCCCCCGGGCGGTCCGACGACAGGAACGGTCGGGCCCGGCAGGGCCGTTCATGGGCGCCAGTCCAACCAGCAGGAGGCATTGTGAGCAGCGATCGGGACGAGATCCGCGCGGGCGGGTCCTCAGCCGGTGAGGGCCGGCCCGACGCCGGTCACGAACGCGACGAGCCGGAGCTGACGGGCGAGTTCACGATCGACTACACCCCACCTGCCTGGTACTCGCAGAACGTGGTGGCGCCTGCGGCGCCGACACCGGCTCCGGGTACGCCGACGGCGAACGCGGGTGCGGCGGCCGCGCCCGCCGGTACGGGCCCGGGTGCCGATCCGGTACCCCCGGCACCGGCCGGCACACCGTGGCCCGCCCCGACGACGAACGGCCACGCGACCGTTCCGGGTGCGGCGGACACGCCTGACGCTCCGGGCCGGGGGACCGACGCGACGACACCACCGGCCACCCTGCCGGCGAACGGCCACACGGCCGCTCCGGGCGCGACGGACGCGCCAGGCGTCCCGGGTCAGGGAACCAACGCAACGACACCACCGGCCAACACACCATGGCCCGCCCCGGACTCGGCCTTCCCAACGGCCGACGGCCACACGACCGTTCCGGGTGCGGCGGACACGCCTGGCATTCCGGGCCAGGGGACCGACGCAACCACGCCACCGGCCAACACACCATGGCCCGCCCCAGGCCCGGCCTCCCCGACGACCGGCAGTCACACGGCCGCCCCGGGCGCGGCGGACGCGCCACGCATTCCGGGCCAGGGCGCCGGCGCAACCACGCCACCGGCCACCCCGACACCCCACGCGCACAACACCGTTCCCAGCACAACGGGCACCCCTGACAGCACGGACCCGAGCGCCCACGCCGCGACAGCGTCGGCAGACGCATCCCTGCCCGCCCCGGGTCCGGCCGCGTCAACTGCTGGCGGGCACACGGCCGTTCCTGGTGCGGTGGACGCCGGCAGTGACACGCCCGGCGCCGGGCAGCCGCTCCCCGGGTTCGGGCCAGTGGCCGGGCCGGACGTGAGCGCCGGTGAGGGCGCCGCGCGCGACAAGGGCACCCTGCGGTTCCCGGCGGCCGCGCTCCGGCGCCGTATGACGGGCCGTACGGACGACGCGCCCACCGACGGCACCGGCGAGAACCCCGGTACCGGGGCGGACGCCGCGCCGTGGGCCCCGCCGGCCGACCCGCACAGCGCGCTGCCGCCGCTCCCGCCGGACTTCCCGCCCGCCGCACCGCGCCTCGACGCGGCGTCGGCTGCCGACGTACCGGCCGAGGTGCCGGCTCCGGACGCGGCGGCCGACCGTGCCGTACGCACCGACTCCGGCACCCCGGAGTCCGAGCCCCAGCCCCAGCCCCACGCCGATCCGACGGCGGACGCGCCCGCGCCCGCGGAGCCGGGCACCGACGCCTCCGGCTCCCCCGCCGCCGCCCCGGCGCAGGCCGTCCCGCAGGCGGCACCGGACGGCGACGCCCCCAACTCCGGGCCGGAGAAGGCGGCCGCGCCGCAGCTCCCGCCGTACCCGCCGAGCGCCCCGCTGACCCCGCCCGGCCCGCTCCCGTACGCGTCCCCCGCGCCCGTGCCGGGCGCCTTCGGCGCGCCCGAATTCCCCGCCACCCAGGGCGGTTACGGCAGCCCGGCACCAGGCGCCCCGGCCGCCCCCGCCGCCGGCCCCACGGCTCAAGGGCACACCCCGGCCGCCCCACAGGATCACTACGCCACCCCCACGCCGGACGCCCCGCAAGCCCCCGCCGCCACCCCCACGGCTCAGCCGCCCCATCCACCCACCCCGCAGGACCACTACGGCGCCCCCACTCCCGACGCCCCGCAAACCCCCACCACCCCCACGCCTCAGGCACCCACCCCACCCACCCCCCAGAACCACTACGGCACCCCCGCACCGCACGCCCCGCAAACCCCCCCCCCCCCC
>NZ_JBHSPB010000042.1:0-22626 GCF_042656465.1 Streptomyces gamaensis | reverse complement strand
CTTTTGGCACGCTGTTGAGTTCTCAAGGAACGGACGCTTCCTTCGTACTCACCCTCTCGGGCTTTCCTCCGGCGCTTCCCTTCGGTGTTTCCAACCTTACCAGATCCGATTTCCGGCCCTGGCCCCATGCTGGAGCGGGGTTTTTGCCTTTCAGCTCTCGCTTTCCGGCGGTTCCGACTTTATCAGATTGCTCCGGGTCGGAATTCCCGCCGCTTTCGGAACGACCTGGCTCCTGGCGGAGTCCGAGGGGGTTCCCGTGCGGCGGGAACGTAAAGCTACTGGACGGCCGCGCCCCGACGCAAATCGGCGTCGGGGCGGCGGGCGTACGGCTGACCGTGCGTCAGACCTCGACGACCACAGGGAGGATCATCGGGCGGCGGCGGTAGGTGTCGGAGACCCACTTGCCGAGGGTGCGGCGGACCAGCTGCTGGAGCTGGTGCGGCTCGACCACGCCGTCGGAGGCGGACCTGGCGATCGCGTCCTCGATCTTCGGGACCACGGCGGAGAACGCCCCGTCGTCGATGCCGGAGCCGCGGGCCTGGATCTGCGGGCCGCCCACGACCTTGCCGGTGGTGCTGTCGACCACGACGAAGACGTTGATGATGCCCTCGTCACCGAGGATGCGGCGGTCCTTGAGCGAGGCCTCGGTGACATCGCCGACCGAGAGGCCGTCGACGTACACATAGCCGGCCTGGACCTTGCCGACGATCTTCGCCTGGCCGTCGACGAGGTCGACCACGACGCCGTCCTCGGCGATCACGATGTGGTTCTTCGGGATGCCGGTGAGCGCGCCGAGTTCCGCGTTGGCCCGCAGGTGCCGCCACTCTCCGTGGACCGGCATCAGGTTCCTGGGCTTGCAGATGTTGTAGAAGTACAGCAGCTCGCCCGCCGAGGCGTGGCCCGAGACGTGCACCCGGGCATTGCCCTTGTGGACCACATTGGCGCCCCAGCGGGTCAGGCCGTTGATCACGCGGTAGACCGCGTTCTCGTTGCCCGGGATGAGGGACGAGGCCAGGATGACCGTGTCGCCCTGGACGATACGGATCTGGTGGTCGCGGTTGGCCATCCGGGACAGCGCGGCCATGGGCTCGCCCTGGGAGCCGGTGCACACGAGCACGACCTCGTCGTCCGGCAGGTCGTCCAGCGTCTTGACGTCGACGACGAGCCCGGCCGGGACCCGCAGATAGCCCAGGTCGCGGGCGATGCCCATATTGCGGACCATGGAGCGGCCCACGAAGGCCACGCGTCTGCCGTACTCGTGCGCCGCGTCCAGGATCTGCTGGATGCGGTGGACGTGGCTGGCGAAGCTGGCCACGATGATGCGCTTCTGGGCTCCGGCGAAGACCTGGCGCAGTACCCCGGAGATGTCCCGCTCGGGCGGCACGAAGCCGGGGACCTCGGCGTTCGTGGAGTCCACGAGCAGCAGATCGATGCCCTCCTCGCCGAGGCGGGCGAAGGCCGGCAGGTCGGTCAGCCGGCGGTCCAGCGGCAGCTGGTCCATCTTGAAATCGCCGGTGTGCACGGCCATACCGGCCGGGGTGCGGATGGCGACGGCGAGGGCGTCCGGGATGGAGTGGTTGACCGCGACGAACTCGCAGTCGAAGGGGCCCAGGCGCTCGCGGTCGCCCTCGGCGACCTCAAGCGTGTAAGGGCGGATGCGGTGCTCCTGCAGCTTGGCCTCGATCAGGGCCAGGGTCAGCTTGGAGCCGATGAGCGGGATGTCCGGCTTCTCGCGGAGCAGGTAGGGGACGCCGCCGATGTGGTCCTCGTGGCCGTGCGTGAGCACGATGCCCTCGATGTCGTCGAGGCGGTCCCGGATGGACGAGAAGTCCGGCAGGATCAGATCGATTCCGGGCTGCTCCTCCTCGGGGAAGAGCACTCCGCAGTCGACGATCAGCAGACGGCCGCCGTACTCGAAGACCGTCATATTGCGGCCGATCTCGCCGAGGCCGCCGAGGGGCGTGACCCTCAGACCGCCCTCGGGCAGCTCCGGCGGCAAGCCCAGTTCAGGGTGCGGGTGGCTCAAAAGACTCTCCTCACCACGCGCGCCACATGCCCTCCTCGGGACACATGGCGCGCGTGACATTCGTGCACTTGCAGTTGTTTTCGGCATGCAGCTGGTTCAGCTGCTGTTCGGTATGGAGTTGTGAAGTCTGTGGCGACGGCGGTGGGGCGCCGCGTGCGTGTCCTCTGGCTAGAGCTGTACCCCTCCGGCCACGAGATCGCGCTTGAGCTGTTCGGTCTCCTCGGCGTCGAGCCCGACGAGCGGCAGCCGTACCGGGCCCGCGGGCAGCCCCCGCAGGTTCAGGGCGGCCTTGGTGGTCATGACGCCCTGGGCGCGGAACATGCCGGTGTAGACCGGGAGCAGCCTCTGGTGGATCCGGGCGGCGCGCGCGACGTCCCCGGCGAGGTAGGAGGAGATGAGCTCACGCAGTTCGGCCGCGACGACGTGGCCGACGACCGAGACACAGCCGACGGCGCCGACGGACAGCAGCGGCAGGTTCAGCATGTCGTCGCCGGAGTACCAGGCGAGGCCGGAGCGGGCGATGGCCCAGCTCGCGCACCCGAGGTCGCCCCTGGCGTCCTTGTTGGCCACGATCCGGGGGTGCTCCGCCAGCCGGACCAGGGTGTCGGTCTCGATCGCGACCCCGCTGCGGCCGGGGATGTCGTAGAGCATCACCGGCAGGCCGGTGGCGTCGGCGACCGCCGTGAAGTGCCGGTGGAGGCCCTCCTGCGAGGGCTTGTTGTAGTAGGGCGTGACGACGAGGAGGCCGTGGGCGCCCGCCTTCTCGGCGGCGCGGGCCAGCTCGGTGCTGTGCCGGGTGTCGTTGGTGCCGGCTCCGGCGACGACGTGTGCCCGGTCTCCGACCGCCTCGACCACGGCCCGTACGAGCTGGGCTTTCTCCGCATCGCTGGTGGTGGGGGACTCGCCGGTGGTGCCGTTGACGATCAGGCCGTCGTTACCGGCGTCCACCAGGTGGGCGGCGAGCCGCTGCGCGCCGTCGAGGTCGAGAGCGCCTTCGGCGGTGAAGGGCGTGACCATGGCGGTCAGAACCCGCCCGAAGGGCGTGTGCGGTGTGGAGGTCGGAGCCATGGGGGCCACGCTACTCGTTGCTCACCGTGAGGTGCTCCCTCGGGGAGTGCCAAGGGGATCCCGGCACTGCCTGCTCGGGGGTTCAAGCAGTGCCGGGTCCGTTTGTTCAGCCTAGATGAAAGTCACGAAAGGCCGCAATACGGACACCGTTGCGGCTGTCCGTCCCCCGGTGCCGCTCCCCCGTCCCCGTCGGCATCCGCCGGTGCGCCGTGCCCGCTCCCGTGACGCAGAGTGTCACGGAGCGACGCGGCCGTTCTTGTTGAACGCGGCGTAGGTGAGCGGCATGAGCTTGGCCCACTCCGCCTCCATCTTCTCGCCGACCATCTCGATCTCGCGCTGCGGGAAGGAGGGGACGGTGGCCTGCTCGTGCTGGGTGCGCAGGCCCAGGAAGTGCATCAGCGAGCGCGCGTTGCAGGTGGCGTACATCGACGAGTAGAGGCCGACCGGCAGCACCGAGCGGGCGACCTCGCGGGCGACGCCCGCGTCCAGCATCTCCTGGTACGCCTCGTAGGAGCGGCGGTAGGAGTCCTCCATGACGCGGCCGGTCAGCTCGTGCTGCTCGTCGCTGCCGTCGACGAAGACGTACTTGCCGGGGCGGCCCTCCTGGACCAGCTTGCGGTCCCGGCCCGGCACGTAGAACACCGGCTGCAGCTCGCGGTAGCGGCCGGACTCCTCGTTGTAGGACCAGCCCACGCGGTGGCGCATGAACTCGCGGAAGACGAAGATCGGCGCGCTGATGAAGAAGGTCATCGAGTTGTGCTCGAAGGGGCTGCCGTGCCGGTCGCGCATCAGGAAGTTGATCAGGCCCTTGGAGCGCTCGGGGTCCTTGGTGAGCTCGTCCAGGGACTGCTCGCCGGCGGTCGAGACCCGCGCGGCCCACAGCACGTCGCTGTCGGCGGCGCTGTGCTTGACCAGCTCGACGGACACGTCGCTGCGGAACGAGGGCTTGAGGTGGTCGGTGGGGGTGTCGGTCACCGGGGGACGTCCTTCCTGTCGCATTGCACGAGCGGCGCCCAGCCTACGGGCCGCCACTGACACTCACCCCGCCGCGCTCGGTGCGCCGGGGACGAGGACGGCCGGGAATCGGCGCCAGAGGTCCGCGGGTTGAGATTTTTCACAGAAGTCGGCGGAATCGGGCACCACATGGGCCTCTCGAACGTCCTTCTGTGTGACAGCCCACTTCGAGGTTCCTAGGAGAGCCCTCATGTTCCGCCGGCGAGAGCCCGTGCCGTTCGCCTTTGTCGCAGAGGCCGAGCGCTACCGCAGCAACGTCACGCCTCCGCCCAGAGACCGGGCGAGCCGGGGCGAGATAGCCGGGCGGTTGCTCGTGGGGCTGACGGTGACGTGCGGTCTCGTGGGCGCCCTGCTGTTCGGCATGCCGTCGATGCAGACGCCGGTCCCCGGCCAGCACCAGTCCCAGCAGTCGCAGGCGTCGGACGGGCGCTGAGCATCACCACCGACGGGCCGGTGCCGCGCAGGGCTGCGCGGCACCGGCCCGTCCCGTTCGGCTCCTGCTGCCGACTCCCGCGCGCCGCAGGCGGGTTACCGGGCCGCGTCCGCGCGGACCGGTTTGTTGTCGTGCAGGGCGATGGCCCGCTGCATGGCCTTGCGGGCCCTCGGGGTGTCCCGGGCGTCGTGGTAGGCGACGGCCAGGCGGAACCAGGCGCGCCAGTCCCCCGGAGCGGCCTCCGTCTCCTCCTTGCGGCGGGCGAAGACCTCGTCCGCGGAGTCCCGGTCGATACGGCCGCCGGGCGTGCGGACCAGCTCGTCGACCGGGAGTCCGCCCTCGGCGTCGAGTTCGCGGGCCAGCCGGTCGGCGTCGCGCGCGAACTTGGTGGTCTGGTAGAGGAACCAGACCCCGATGAACGGCAGGACCAGCACGGCCGCGCCGAAGGCGACCGTGACGGGCGTGCCCTGCTGGATGAGCATGACGCCGCGGCTGCCGACCAGGACGAAGTAGACGACCAGGACGGCGGCCAGGGCGAAGTAGACGACCTTGGCGCGCACCGTGCTCAGCCCAGGTCCAGGAAGTGTTCCAGGCCGAAGGTCAGGCCGGGGGCGTCCACCACGCGCCGCGCGCCGAGCAGGATGCCCGGCATGAAGCAGCTGTGGTGCATCGAGTCGTGCCGGATGGTCAGCGTCTCGCCGGTGTCCCCGAAGAGGACTTCCTGGTGGGCCAGGAGCCCGCGCAGCCGGACCGCGTGCACCGGCACCCCGTCGACGTCGGCGCCGCGCGCCCCTTCCAGGGCGGTGGTCGTGGCGTCGGGCTGCGGGGCGCAGCCCGCCTCGCGCCGTGCGGCGGCGATGAGCTGCGCGGTGCGGGTGGCCGTGCCGGAGGGGGCGTCGGCCTTGTTGGGGTGGTGCAGCTCGACGACCTCGACGGACTCGAAGTAGCGGGCGGCCTGCTGGGCGAACCGCATCGTCAGGACGGCGCCGATCGAGAAGTTGGGCGCGATGAGCACGCCGACCTGCGGGGCGGCGGCCAGCCAGGAGCGCAGGGTGGCGAGCCGGTCCTCGGTCCAGCCGGTGGTGCCGACGACGCCGTGGATGCCGTTGGCGACGCAGAACTCCAGGTTGCCCATGACCGCGTCGGGGTGGGTGAGTTCGACGGCGACCTGGGCGCCCGCGTCGGTGAGTGCCGTGAGCTTGTCGCCCCGGCCCAGCGCGGCCACCAGCTCCATGTCCTCGGCGGCCTCCACGGCCCGTACGGCCTCGGAGCCGATGCGCCCCTGGGCGCCGATGACCGCTACCCGCAGCTTGCTGCTCATGTGGGTTGTTTCCTCGTTTCCTCGGTCGGGCCGTGTCGTTTCCCGGTCAGGCCACGGCTTCGTCCAGGCGTGCCGCCTGCCTGTCGTTGAGCGGGCCGATGACGGACAGCGAGGGGCGCTGTCCCAGCACGTCGCGGGCCACCGCGCGGACCTCGTCCGGGGTGACGGCCGAGATCCGGGCGAGCATGTCGTCGACGGACATCTGCTCGCCCCAGCACAGTTCGCTCTTGCCGATGCGGTTCATCAGGGCGCCGGTGTCCTCCAGTCCGAGGACCGTGGAGCCGGCGAGCTGTCCGACGGCGCGGGTGATCTCCTCGTCCGTCAGCCCCTCCGCGGCGACCTGGTCGAGCTGCTCGCGGCAGATCCGCAGGACGTCGTGGACCTGGCCGGTCCGGCAGCCGGCGTAGACGCCGAAGAGGCCGCAGTCGGCGAAGCCGGAGGTGTAGGAGTAGACGGAGTAGGCGAGGCCGCGCTTCTCCCGGACCTCCTGGAAGAGCCGCGAGCTCATGCCGCCGCCGAGGGCGGTGTTGAGCACGCCCAGGGCCCAGCGGCGCTCGTCGGTGCGGGCCAGGCCGGGCATGCCGAGGACGACGTGGGCCTGTTCGGTCCTGCGGGCCAGCAGTTCGACGCGGCCGGCGGTGCGGATCGCCCGCTGCCCGGCGCGCGGGGCGGCGGGGGCGGCGTCGCCGCGGCCCAGGGCGCCGGCCTTGTCGAAGGCGGCCCGCACCTGGCGGACGACCTTGGCGTGGTCGACGTTGCCCGCGGCGGCCACGACCAGGTGGGTCGGGTCGTAGTGCTTCTTGTAGAAGCGGGCGATCCGCTCGCGGGTGAGCGCGTTGATGGTGTCGACGGTGCCGAGCACGGGGCGGCCGAGGGGGGTGTCGCCGAGCATGGTGTGCGCGAACAGGTCGTGCACGCAGTCGCCCGGGTCGTCCTCCGTCATGGCGATCTCTTCGAGGATCACGCCGCGTTCGGCGTCGACGTCGGCGGCGTCGATGAGCGAGCCGGTGAGCATGTCACAGACGACGTCGATGGCGAGCGGCAGATCGGTGTCGAGGATCCGCGCGTAGTAGCAGGTGTACTCCTTGGCCGTGAAGGCGTTCATCTCGCCGCCGACGGCGTCGATGGCGGAGGAGATGTCGAGTGCGCTGCGCTTGCGGGTGCCCTTGAAGAGCAGGTGCTCCAGGTAGTGGGTGGCGCCGTTGAGCGTGGGCGTCTCGTCGCGGGAGCCGACGCCCACCCAGATGCCGAAGGTCGCGGAACGCACCGACGGCAGGGTCTCGGTGACGACGCGCAGGCCGCCGGGGAGGGTGGTGCGGCGCACCGTGCCGATGCCGTTCTCGCCCTTGAGAAGCGTTTGGGTACGGGCGACGGCCCGCCCCTCCGAAGAGGTGCGGGCCGTCAACCGTGTGCTACGGGACGTCACTTGGCGGAGTCGTCCTTCGCCTCGTCCTTGGCGTCCTCGTCCTCGATGACCGGGACGAGCGAGAGCTTGCCGCGCTGGTCGATCTCGGCGATCTCGACCTGGACCTTCTGGCCCACGCCGAGCACGTCCTCGACGTTCTCCACGCGCTTGCCGCCGGCGAGCTTGCGGATCTGCGAGATGTGCAGCAGGCCGTCCTTGCCCGGCATGAGGGAGACGAACGCGCCGAAGGTCGTGGTCTTGACGACCGTGCCCAGGTAGCGCTCGCCGACCTCGGGCATGGTCGGGTTGGCGATGCCGTTGATCGTGGCGCGGGCGGCCTCGGCGGAGGGGCCGTCGGCGGCACCGATGTAGATGGTGCCGTCGTCCTCGATGGTGATCTCGGCGCCGGTGTCCTCCTGGATCTGGTTGATCATCTTGCCCTTGGGGCCGATGACCTCACCGATCTTGTCCACCGGGATCTTGACGGTGATGATCCGCGGGGCGTGCGGGGACATCTCGTCCGGCGTGTCGATGGCCTCCATCATCACGTCGAGGATGTGCAGGCGGGCGTCGCGGGCCTGCTTGAGCGCGGCGGCCAGGACCGAGGCGGGGATGCCGTCGAGCTTGGTGTCGAGCTGCAGGGCGGTGACGAACTCCTTCGTACCGGCGACCTTGAAGTCCATGTCGCCGAAGGCGTCCTCCGCACCGAGGATGTCGGTGAGGGTGACGTAGTGGGTCTCGCCGTCGATCTCCTGGGAGATCAGGCCCATGGCGATACCGGCGACCGGGGCCTTGAGCGGCACACCGGCGTTCAGCAGCGACATGGTGGAGGCGCAGACCGAGCCCATGGAGGTGGAGCCGTTGGAGCCGAGCGCCTCGGAGACCTGGCGGATGGCGTACGGGAACTCCTCGCGGCTCGGCAGCACCGGCACGAGCGCGCGCTCGGCGAGGGCGCCGTGGCCGATCTCGCGGCGCTTGGGGGAGCCGACGCGGCCGGTCTCACCGGTGGAGTACGGCGGGAAGTTGTAGTTGTGCATGTAGCGCTTGCGCGTCACCGGGGAAAGGGTGTCGAGCTGCTGCTCCATGCGCAGCATGTTCAGCGTGGTGACGCCCAGGATCTGGGTCTCGCCGCGCTCGAACAGGGCCGAGCCGTGCACCCGCGGGATGGCCTCGACCTCGGCGGCCAGCGTGCGGATGTCGGTGACACCGCGGCCGTCGATGCGCTTCTTCTCCTTGATGACGCGCTCACGGACCAGGGTCTTGGTCAGGGAGCGGTACGCGGCGGAGATCTCCTTCTCGCGGCCCTCGAACTCCGGGAGCAGCTTCTCGGCGGCGAGCTCCTTGACGCGGTCGAGCTCGGCCTCGCGCTCCTGCTTGCCGGCGATGGTCAGCGCCCGGGCGAGCTCGTCGCGGACGGCCTTGGTCAGGGCCGCGAGCACGTCGTCCTCGTAGTCGAGGTAGATCGGGAACTCGGCGACCGGCTTGGCGGCCTTGGCGGCGAGCTCGGACTGGGCGCGGCACAGCACCTTGATGAAGGGCTTGGCGGCCTCCAGACCGGCGGCGACGACCTCCTCGGTGGGGGCCTCGGCGCCGCCCTCGACCAGCTGGATCGTCTTCTCGGTGGCCTCGGCCTCGACCATCATGATCGCGACGTCGCCGTCCTCCAGGACCCGGCCGGCGACGACCATGTCGAAGACGGCGTCCTCCAGCTCGGTGTGGGTCGGGAAGGCCACCCACTGGCCCTTGATCAGGGCGACGCGGGTACCGCCGATGGGGCCGGAGAAGGGCAGGCCCGCGAGCTGGGTGGAGCAGGAGGCGGCGTTGATGGCGACCACGTCGTAGAGGTGGTCGGGGTTGAGCGCCATGACCGTCTCGACGACCTGGATCTCGTTGCGCAGGCCCTTGGCGAAGGACGGGCGCAGCGGGCGGTCGATCAGACGGCAGGTGAGGATGGCGTCCTCGGAGGGGCGGCCCTCACGGCGGAAGAACGAGCCGGGGATCTTGCCGGCCGCGTACATCCGCTCCTCGACGTCGACCGTCAGCGGGAAGAAGTCGAGCTGGTCCTTGGGCTTCTTGGAGGCGGTGGTGGCCGACAGCACCATGGTGTCGTCGTCCAGGTAGGCCACGGCGGAGCCGGCGGCCTGGCGGGCCAGGCGGCCCGTCTCGAAGCGGATCGTGCGGGTGCCGAAGGCGCCGTTGTCGATGACGGCCTCGGCGTAGTGGGTCTCGTTCTCCACCAGGGATATCTCCTCGTCTGCGCCCCTCACGACGGGGTCGGGGGGCGGTGGCGGAGGGCGCCTCACGCCTCGGTACGGGCCGGTCTTCGATCGAAGCACCCGGAATCGTGGTTTCCGGGGGCCACTACCGAGGACCGGCGGCGAGTGTGGCGCTCCTCCTCGTGCTGTTCTGTTTGGCGTTGTGGGACCAGACTACAAAGCTTCGGCGTCCCACGAGATACGCGAAGGGAGCGGCCCCCACTTACGGGAACCGCTCCCTGTCACGGTGTCTTACTTGGCGCCGGCGGCACCGCGGCGGATGCCGAGGCGGTCGACCAGCGTACGGAAGCGCTGGATGTCCGTCTTGGCCAGGTACTGCAGCATGCGGCGGCGCTGGCCGACGAGCAGCAGCAGACCACGGCGGGAGTGGTGGTCGTGCTTGTGCGCCTTCAGGTGCTCGGTCAGGTCCTGGATGCGGCGGGTGAGCAGCGCGACCTGGACCTCGGGGGAGCCGGTGTCGCCCTCCTTGGTGGCGAACTCGGCCATGATCTGCTTCTTCGTGGCGGCGTCGAGCGACACGCGTACTCCTTCTGAGTCTTTTGCTTTGGCCACCGAGTGCCCCTGGTCTTGGTCTCAGGAGAGCTTCCGTTACTCGGGAGGCGGGGTCCGCTGGGCGCTGTCCCCAGATGTGCTCCGGGGGCGCGTACACAAACGGCCACTGGACACAGTACCAGCCCGGCCGGGCCGTACCCGCCGTGCGCCGGCCGAAGGGTACGGGCCGGTCAGGCGGCGAGTCCGCGGGCGGTGCCGTAGACGCCGAGGACCGCGAGGCACAGCGGGACGAGCGCGAGGAGCAGCGCGCTCTCGGCGAGGTCGGCGGCCCGTCCCCAGAAGGGGGAGAGCCCCTTGCGGGGGACGATCAGGGCGACGGCGGTGAGCAGGGCGCCGCCGGCGGTGACGGCGGCGGCGAGCCAGAGCGTACGGATGTCGGCGCCGTGGCCGGCCGGCGGGTGCAGGGACAGGCCGAGCGTGAGCAGGACGAGCGCGGCGAAGCCCGCGCCGAGGACGGCGGCGACCTGGGTGGTGTAGCGGAAGAGGCGGGCGCGCAGGAGCATGGCGAGGCCCGCGGCGAGCGCGAGGAGCCGTTCCCAGGGCCCGGCGGAGAAGGCGAGGACGGCGGCGGAGCCGGTGACGACGGCGGAGCAGCCGCCGACGAGGCCGAGCAGCAGCTGGTGGCCGCGGCGGACCCGGGCGGCGATCGCGTCGGCGTCGACGGCCGGGGCGCGGTCGTCGCCGGGAGTGTCACCGCCGCCGGCGCGGGGTGCCGTGTAGCCGATGGGCAGCCGCGCGGCGCGGGCGGACAGGCCGGGCAGGAAGGCGAGGGCGCCGAGCGCGACGACGGCGCAGACCGCGGCGGCGTCGGCGGGCCGGGCGCCGGTGAGGATCGTGCAGAACGCGGCGAGGCAGCCGGTGGCGGCCGCGGTGACCGCCGCGACGAAGGGGGCGTCGGCGGCGGGCAGGGCGGCGACGAGCGCGGCGGAGGCGACGAGGACTGCGGCGCAGCCGAGCAGGAACTGCAGCCGCCCGGCCCCCTCCCCCGCCGGCGGCGCGACGAGCCCGGACCCGGCGGTCATGAGCTGCGGCAGGGCGGCCAGCCCCAGGGCGACGGCGCAGGCGCGGTCGGCGTAGATCCGTGCCCGTACGCCCGCGAGCACGGCCAGCGGCACGCCGACCGTCGCGGCGACGGCGCCGGGCAGGCCGTGCATGTCGTGCCGGCGCGGTTCGGCGAACCACAGCACGCAGGCCGTCAGCGCGAGCAGCAGTGCCCCGCCGGACAGTCCGCAGGCGCGCAGGAGGCGGCCGGTCCACAGGGCGCGGTCGGCGGCGACGGCGGCGACCGCGTCGGTGACGTCGTCGTGGACGGCGGGCGGCAGGGACTCCGCGAAGGGCCGCAGGGCGAGCAGCTCGCCGTCGAGGACGCGCTGGGCGGCCAGGGAGCGGGCGCTGTCGAGGATGGTGCCGTCGCGGCGGACGAGGTGGTGGCCGGTGGGGGTGCCGGCGGGCTGGGTGTGGCCGGTCAGCCGCAGGATCTCGGGGCGGAGGTCGGCGAGGGGGACGTCGTCGGGCAGGGCGACGTCGACGCGGCTGTCGGGCGCGACGACGGTCACGCGGCAGAAGCCGGTCGCCGTGGACGTACTCACCTGCAAGGCCTCCTGTGTGTCGCTTTCCACCGGTTTCCGCCCACTGTCGGCGGAGCGTGAACGGCGCGTGCGGCGGGCGGAGTTGGCCCGCGCACGCGTGCGGCGGCCACCCTATCGGTGCCGTCGGCGATCACGTCGATAGGATCGCCGTTCGCCGAGGGGGCGGAAACTCTTTCCTTGCAACGCCGAGGGGTTGGGGCATCGCGTGAGCCAGGTCGTCGTCCATCGTCCGCCGCGGGTCCTGCCGCCGGAGGTGCCCGACGCGGAGGTGCGGCTCCAGGCGCCGCCCGAGCTGCCGCGCGGACGGCACGAGGGGGTGCTGCTGCAACTGTTGCCGACGCTGGGCATGGCCTCGTCGATGGTGTACTTCTTCCTGCCGGGCAGCGGCCCGATGATGAAGATCATGGGCGTCCTGATGATGTGCTCGACGCTCGGGATGACGGTCGCGATGGTCGTCCGGCACCGTCAGGGCTCGCAGGGGCAGACGGCGGAGCTGCGCCGCGACTATCTCAAGTACCTTGCGCAGACGCGCCGCAGCGTGCTGCGGACGGCGCGGGCGCAGCGCGACGCGCAGTTGTACCTGCACCCCGATCCCGACCAGCTGTGGGCGGTGGTCGCGGGTGGCGCACGGGTCTGGGAACGGCGCGCGGGCGACGAGGACTTCGGCCAGGTGCGGGTCGGCCTGGGCGCGCAACGGCTCGCCACTCCTGTGGTGGCTCCGCAGACCGCGCCGATAGACGATCTGGAGCCGCTGACGACGGGTGCGATGCAGCGATTCCTCGATACGCACGCCTCGTTGGAGGGCCTGCCGGTCGCGCTGTCGCTGCGTGCGTTCCCCCGCGTGACGGTCTCGGGCGACGCGGACACGGCGCGCGGTCTCGCGCGGGCGCTGGTCGCGCAGTTGGTCGCGCTGCACTCGCCGCAGGACGCGGTCGTCGCGGTGGCCGCGGCGCGGGGCGCGGCACCGTACTGGGAGTGGGCGAAGTGGCTGCCGCATGTGGCCGTGCCGGGTGTGGTGGACGGGGCGGGGTCGCGCCGGCTGATCGGTGACGACCTGGGCGAGCTGGAGGAGGTGCTGCGCCCGCGCCTGGAGGGGCGGCCGCGTTTCTCGCGGGACGGTCAGCCGCTGCTCGACCAGCCGCACGTACTGGTGGTGCTCGACGGCGGGGCGGTGCCCCCGGATTCGGTGTTCGCGGCGCCGGAGGGGCTGCAGGGCGTCACGGTCGTCGAGGTGGTGCCCGGTGAGGCGGACGACGCGGTACGCGGCGGGCTGGGGGTGGTGGTCGCGCCGGGCGAGCTGCGGCTGCACTCGCAGACCGCCACCTACGAGGGCGTACCGGACGTGCTCTCCCTCCAGGCCGCGGAGGCGCTCGCGCGGCAGCTCGCCCCGCTGCGGCAGGCCGGTGGTGACGGTGACGAACCGCTGCTGGCGAACCTGGACTTCACCGATCTGCTGGGCCTGGGCGACGCGGGCGCCGTGGACGCGGCCCGCACGTGGCGGCCCCGGTCGGCGGCGGAGCGGCTGCGCGTGCCGATCGGCGTCGGCGAGGACGGCTCGCCGGTGATGCTGGACCTGAAGGAGGCGGCGCAGGACGGCATGGGCCCGCACGGCCTGTGCGTGGGCGCGACGGGTTCGGGCAAGTCGGAGCTGCTGCGCACGCTGGTCCTCGGGCTCGCGGTGAGCCACTCGTCCGAGACGCTCAACTTCGTCCTCGCGGACTTCAAGGGCGGCGCGACCTTCGCGGGCATGTCACCGCTGCCGCACGTCGCCGCCGTGATCACCAATCTCGCCGACGACCTCACCCTCGTGGACCGCATGCGCGACTCCCTCACCGGCGAGCTGCAGCGCCGACAGGAACTGCTGCGCGCGGCGGGCAACTTCGCGAACGTGCACGACTACGAGAAGGCGCGGGCGGCCGGTGCCGCGCTGGAGCCCCTGCCCTCGCTCGTGCTCGTCATCGACGAGTTCAGCGAACTCCTCACCGCCAAACCCGACTTCATCGACATGTTCCTCCAGATCGGCCGGATCGGCCGCTCGTTGGGCGTGCATCTGCTGCTGGCCTCCCAGCGGCTGGAGGAGGGGCGGCTGCGCGGGCTGGAGACGTATCTGTCGTACCGGATCGGGCTGCGCACCTTCTCGGCGGCCGAATCGCGGACGGCCCTGGGGGTGCCGGACGCCTACCACCTGCCGTCGGTGCCGGGCTCGGGCTATCTGAAGTTCGGTACGGACGAGATGACGCGCTTCAAGGCGGCGTACGTCTCCGGCGCGTACCGTACGGGCGCGACGGCGGACACCGAGGGCGGGCAACTGCCTCTCGTGCGCCGTCCCGTGCTGTTCACGGCCGCGCCCGTGCCCGTCACTCACGCCGCCCCGGACGCCGCGGGTGCGCCCGCCCCGGCCCGTACGGGCGAGGAGCCGCAGGCGGACACGGTCCTCGACGTGATCGTGCGCCGGCTGGAGGGGCAGGGCCCGCCCGCCCACCAGGTGTGGCTGCCGCCGCTGGAGCGGGCCGCGCCCCTGGACGAGCTGCTGCCGCGGCTTGCCACCGTCGAGGGGCGGGGGCTGACCGCGCCGGGCCATCCGCACCTCGGCCGGCTCGTCGTCCCGCTGGGCCTGGTCGACAAGCCCTTCGAGCAGCGGCGTGACGTCCTGCTCCGCGACTTCTCGGGCGCGGCCGGCAACATGCTGGTCGTGGGCGGCCCGCAGTCCGGCAAGTCGACGCTGCTGCGGACCCTGATCTGTTCCTTCGCGCTCACCCACACCCCGGCCGAAGTGCAGTTCTACGGGCTGGACTTCGGCGGCGGGGGCCTGGGCGCGGTCGCGGAGCTGCCGCACGTGGGCGGCGTCGCCTCCCGGCTCGACCCGGAGCGGGTGCGCCGTACGGTCGCCGAGGTCGCGGGCGTCCTCGCGCGCCGCGAGGAGTACTTCCGTACGCACACCGTCGACTCGATCGCCACCTACCGCAGGCAGCGGGCCGCCGGCGGGCACACGGACCAGCCGTGGGGCGACGTCTTCCTCGTCATCGACGGCTGGGGCAGCTTCCGCCAGGAGTACGACCACCTGGAGGGCGTCGTCGCCGACCTCGCGGGGCGCGGCCTGGGCTACGGCGTGCACGTCGTCGTCACCGCCTCCCGCACCATGGAGGTCCGCGCCGCCCTGAAGGACCAGCTCCTCAACCGGCTGGAGCTGCGCCTGGGCGACCCGATGGACTCCGAGTTCGACCGCAAGGTCGCCGCGAACGTCCCCACCGGGATCCCCGGCCGCGGCCAGCTCCCCGAGAAGCTGCACTTCATGGCGGGCCTGCCGCGTACGGACGGGGGCAGCGACCCGGAGGACCTCACCGGGGCGACCGCCGGTCTGGTGCGCGCGGTGGCCGGGGCGTGGTCCGGCCCACGGGCGCCCCGGGTCCGGCTGCTGCCGCGCACCCTGCGCGCGGACGAACTCCCCAAGGGTTTCGAATTCCCGCAGCACGGCGTCGCCATCGGTATCGACGAGACGAATCTGGAACCCGTCTTCGTCGACTTCGACACCGATCCGTTCTTTCTCGTGCTCGGTGAGAGCGAGTCGGGGAAAACGGCGCTGCTGCGGCTGCTCGCGCGGCAGATCACACAGCGGTACGGGCCGGACGAGGCGAAAATCGTCGTCGGCGACTACCGGCGTACGCTCCTCGGCGCCGTCCCCGAGTCGCACCTGCTGGAGTACGCCCCACTGGCCCCGGCCCTGTCCGTGCACGCCGAAGCCCTCGCCGGACTGATGCGGCGGCGCGCACCGCAACCGGATGTCACTCCGCAGCAGTTGCGGGACCGGAGCTGGTGGTCGGGGCCGCGGTTCTTCGTGATCGTCGACGACTACGAGCTGGTGTCGGGATCAGGGGGCGGCCCGGGGGCCGGGGGCCAGGGGAATCCCCTGTCGGTCCTCACCGAGCATCTGCCGTTCGCGCGGGACATCGGAATGCGGTTCATCATCGCCCGGAACGCGGCGGGGGCGTCCCGCTCGATGTTCGAGAGCTTTTTGCAGCGGGTGAAGGAGCTCGGGGCGCAGGGCGTCGTACTGTCCGGCGACCCCGCCGAGGGCGAACTCCTGGGCGGGGTCAAGCCCCGGCCGATGCCGCCGGGGCGGGGGTTCTTCGTGTCGCGGCGCAGGGGGACGCCGCTGGTGCAGCTGGGGTGGGAGCCGGAGGAGTCGTAGGGTCCTCTTCAGCTCTTCTTGCGCCCGGGGTTGTCCCGCCGGGGATTGAGCAGTTTCACACCGGGCTTCTCCACGAACTCGTGCAGCAGGATCGCGCCGACGAGGGAGACCGCCATCACGAGGCCGACGTGCAGGGCGAGGTGCGGCTGCTGCCCCTCGAATATCCGGTTGAAGGTGAAGACGGCCATCTCGTGCAGGAGATAGAAGGCGAAGGAGACCTCACCGAGGTAGACCAGCAGGCGGTGCCGGAACACGGAGGGCTTGCCGTACAGGTCCGCGCGGGCCGCCGCGGCGACGGTCAGGGTGTACGGGACGACCGTGACCGCGCTCCAGTGGAAGTCGTACGACACCTGGTGCACGCCCCAGAAGATCCCCACGAGACACAGGGCGAGGCTGAGCAGCAGCCCGGGACCGCGCCAGGCGCCGTTCTTCACCAGCAGCGCGAGCGCGATACCGACCACGAACTCCACGAGGCGAACCGGCGGGAATATATAGAGGAAGAACTTCGCGTCCCAGCCGGTGACGTGCTCGATGCGCCCGGTGAGCAGCGGAAAGAGCACCACGAAGACATTGCCGAGGACCACCGTCGCCCACAGCCCGGCGTTCTTCAGCCGCCGGATCAGCGGGATGACGAACGGAAAGCTGAAGTAGAACAGGAACTCGCAACTCAGCGACCACGAGACGCCGTTGTAGCCGAACCACACGTCGTTGCGGTCGGGCACCCAGGACTGGGTGAGGGTGAGGTTCGCCAGGGCTGTGGAGGGGTCGAGGCTCTCCCCCATCCACAGCAGCATCGCGCACGCGATCAGGAACGCGACGAAGTGACTCGGATAGATCCGCGCGAAACGACGGCGCCAGAACCCGGTCACCGTGTCGCCCGACCGCGCCGACCAGGCGAGGACGAATCCGGAAAGGATGAAGAAGAACGACACGGCCGACGGGCCGGCCAGCGTCCACCCCTTCAGTTCGTGAAGGTGCCGCGCGGAGCCCGAGCCCTCTTCCTCGTACGCGAAGTGGTAGCAGAAGATCAGCAGCGCGGCGAACCAGCGGAGACCGGTGAGCGAGTCGAGCCGCGCCTTCGCGGGTGTGGTGCCGGCGGGAGCCGTTGTCGCGGAGGGCGTTCGGGTCGGCAGACTCAGCGGGCTCACAGATGGACACCTCGTGGGGGTTGCGGCCTTTACGGACAAAGACGCGGATGCCGCCGGAGTGGTGCGGTCCGGAAATGATCGACACAGCGTTTCCCGATGATCACGAACGGCTTTTCCGGCGGCGAACCCGGCAATGGTACGAGAGGGATCGAGGGGGTCACCCAGCCCCCTTTCCTCGCACCGTGAGACAGCTCACGCACGTCTTATGTGCCGCCGCCGCGTGGGCTGCTCACAGGTACGGGAGGTCAACGAGAGGAAAAGAAACGGGTCACGCGAGCGGGGCGGCTCGTCGGCATTCATCCGGGATGTCCGGGAAAGTGCACCGGATGGAATGAGAGGGAATTTTTGCATTCGATTTACTTGCGCCGCCTGTGCGATCACCTGCGCCGCAGGGCCTCCTGGTTGCCAGGCCGGGCGGGCGATTACTTCCAGGTGTAGTTCTCGTCGGTAACGGCTGGCAGAGCCGCGTTGCCGACCACGGCGTAGGGGCTGGACAGACTCGCGAGCGCCGGACCGATGGGCGGGAAGATCGGCAGGTCGGCGGTCTTGCGGTAGTCGACCCACTCGATCACCCCCACTTCGTGGCTGCCGTCTTCGAGTTCGTCGTGCTCCTCGGTGGCGAGGGTCGCCCGGATGTCTTCGCTGATGTGGAGCCGGTAGAGCAGGTGGATTTTGCGTGGGGGCGGTGTGGCGCCGGGGCGGGACACGCGCTGGTCGACGACCCACAGCAGTTCCGGTTCGCTCGCCTGTGTGGTGTCGAGGGCGAGTTCTTCGAGGAGTTCGCGGCGGAGCGCGGCGTCCAGGTCCTCACCGGCCTCGACGTTGCCGCCGGGCGGGGTGTAGTGGATGGAGTCGGGGCGGTCGCGGCGGATCAGGGCCACGTTGTTGCCGCAGAACAGCACAGCGCCCGTGCGGATTTTGATGCGGGAGAACGGTTCTGGGGTCGGCGTCATGGCCGCAGTATCGCGGCGGGGCGGCCGGCGCCGGGCGGGAAACGGCAGGTTTCCCGCCCAGGAGCGCCGACCGCCCCGGAGAACGGGTCAGGCCGCCAGGCCGGGCAGGGCGAAGTCCTCCCGCCCCTGCTTCAAGCCGACGTGCTCGACGATGCCGTCAGGCAGGGTGATCCTGTGGCTCCGCAGCCGGCAGCCCGTCGCGCGCATCACGGGGGAGAGATGGCAGGGGTCGAGTTCCTCGACCAGCAGACTCGGCTCGGCCACGGCCGGGTTCTTCTTCCCGGTCACGGTGAGGGGCAGGTGTCCGGCCGGGATGAGGGGCAGCGGGGTGATGCGCCAGACGGGGCCGCGTACGGTGGAGAGGCTGACCTGCCCGAAGCCGCGTTCCTCGCGCGGGGTCATCGGTTCGCCGTTGGTGGCCGCGAGTCCGCGGAAGAGCCCTTGGGCGCGGCCCTGGTTGACGATCTGTCCGGTATCGATGGTGAAGCGGCGCGAGAAGAACATGCTCGGCGGGTAGCCGGCGCGTTCCAGCGCCGCTGCGTAGGCGGCGACCTGTGGGTGGATGTGCCCGCGCAGGTGGGCGGTGGCCCTGCGGTCGATGCGTTCGAGGGCGTAGCCCTGGTCGGTGAGCGCGCCGAGGACCGCGTCGACGTCAGCGCCGGTGGCTGGCTGGTGTTCGTCGCGGCGGCCGAGGCCGAGGCGGGCTTTGTGGCCGAGCAGGGTGTTGAGGAACCAGCGGGTGGCGTCGGTGTACCCGGACGCCTTCCGTGTCTCGGTCTTGGGGTAGAGCTGGAGGGCGGTGAAGGTGCCGTCGGGGTGGAAGTCGGGGTCGGCGGCGTAGTACGGGCCGTCGGCGTTGGCGAACCGGTGCAGCCGCACCGTACGGGCCCGGTGCGGCACCGTCAGCTCCCCGGCGAGCGCCGCCCGCACCACCACATCAGTCGGCTCGGTGGCGTCCGCGATGACGTGCAGGTACGGGGCGCCGGGGCGGGAGAACACCGGCTGGGTGTTCTCGTCCAGCCGCTCGATGACCGTCTCCGGCAATGGCACATCGCCGTCTGGCTGGTGGGCGATGAGCAGGTGCGGGCGGCAGTGCAGGACGTGCCGGCCGCCGGTGACGGTGTCCGTCAGCTCCCCGGTGCCCAGCAGCGGGGCGAAGCGCAGTTCGCAGGCCGCGGTGGCGGCGCCGTGGCCGAGCCGGTCCAGCAGCGGCCGGTACGTGGCCAGTGCCGCGGCGAGGTCCTCGACGTACGCGTCCCTCGACAGTCCCGGGCCCTGCTCGGTGTAGCCGAGGGTGTAGGGGGTGATGGAGAAGCGGATGCCGTCGAAGACTGCGCCGTGCTCGGCGACCAGGCGCCGGTGCATGGTGGTCAGCCGCTCGGAGCGGGAGGAGTAGCCGACGGTCGAGACGCGCAGCTTCACGCCGAGGACGTCGCGGGCGAGCTGGGCGTAGGTGTCCAAGTGCGGGTAGGAGCCGATGTCGTTGTCCAGATAAGGGAAGATGACGCCCGGCCGGTGGACGCGGCCGCCCGCGATCGTCAGGCCCCGCTCGGCCGCGACATCGGCCAGCGTGGTGAGAACGGCGACAAGCCCGGTCCGGGTCAGCTGCCACACGTCGCGGCCGGCGGACTGGGAGCAGAAGGCGCACCGGTTGAAGCAGCCGATGGCTGGAGCCAGGTATTGCAGGCGGGTGAAGGCGTCGTCGGGCAGGGCGCGCAGCTGATCGCGCAGCCCGGAGGTCATGGTGGTTGCGGGCACGGAGGGTTCACCTCGCTGTGGTCGGGTCGGTTGCGGGTTCGAGCTGGTGGCCGAGGGCGTCCAGGACGCTGCGGCCGAAGGACGACAGGGCGTGCGGCTCGGCGAACGGCGCGCCGGGGCCGGTGGTCAGGGCCTCGGCGGTGCCGAGTTCGGCACCGGGCAGGCACACCACGCGTTCGTCGGGGAGGTTGGCCAGCAGTACCTCGCCGACGTCGGCGTCCGCGTCCGCCGGGTGCGCCCCGGGCCGGACCCAGGCCAGGCGACCGTCGATGATCCGGTAGACGCCGGGACCGCGCAGCCCGGTCACGCGGACGGGTGTGTGCCCGCGGTGGCGCAGCTTGAGGTAGTACGGGCCCGGCGCGCTCCGTGTGGCGGTGTTGATCGTCGCCGCGTTGAACTCATCCGCCGCAGGGAGCCAGTTGGCCAGGCCGCCCAGCAGCACCGTCAAGTGGGCCACGACGAAGGGCGGCAGCCCGCGCAGCTGCTGGTTGACGCCGGATACCTCGGTGGTGCCCTGGTTGCGCAGGTTGATCTCGTTGAACAGCACGGCGCCGTCACCGGTGAGGAGGGCGTCCAGGCCGAACAGGCCGGCCACCCGGTGCTCGCGCCAGAGGAACTCGCCGATGCGCACCGCGGCGTCTACCAGGTCGGTCGCTGCACGGGCAGGCCAGGGCCTCGACCAGTCGTTGCCCGCGCTCTTGCCCGGCGCGATCCCCGCTTCCGCCACCCCGACCGCCTTGTGGGAGGGCCGATCAACGTAGACGGCCACCCCGCGACCGGCCGGGACGGTCAGGACGGTGGTGTTCGAGGACCAGCCGGTGACGAACGCCGCCACCTTGTACGGGCCCGGCATCCGCGCGGCAGCCTCCAGGTCGGCGTCGGCAGTGACGAAGGTGGTGCCGCGCCCGCCGGAGTCGGCCCCGCACTGTACGACCAGCCGCTCGGAGCCGACCATGCACTGCAGTTCACCGAGCGCGGGCAGCGCCCCGTCGATGCGGACGGCGGGAATGCGCAGGCGCTGCGGCACACCGGCCGCCGTCAGCAGCGCGGTGAACGCGGCCTTGTCCTCGACAACGGCCCGCAGCCGCCCGTCGATGGCCGCCACCGTGCCGCCCAGTCCCGCCCAGGCGCGGAGCCGGTCGGTGGCATACCAGGCGGAGACCACCGGCGGCCGGGCGAGCCCGGCCAGCAGCGCACGGGCCGGGCCGTCGAGGGCATCTGTCCAGGACCGGCGCTGATCCGGTCCCCGCACGCCGGTGCGCTCCTCGGCGGCGAGCATCGAGCACGGCGCCGCCGCCGTCCACGCCGGGTAGCAGCCGACCGCCACCGTGGGCCGCGCGGCCTCGATGGGGCCGGGCCCGGCGTAGGCGGTGCGCAGGGAGGCGCAGAACCGTTCGGCGCTCACCAGCGGCCGGCCCGCGAGCGCCTCGCGCAGTGCGCGGTCCGCAGCCGATACGACACCCGGCTCGACCAGGATCTGAGCGGGCATCAGGCGGCCCTGCCCCACTCGGAACGGACCAGGGCGCCCTGCGGAGGCGGTGCCGCGCCGAGAGCGGCCTGGGCGATCTGGGCGGCCATCTCCTGGGGGGTGTGGCAGGAGGTGTCGAAGACCAGCAACCTCCGGTGCCGTCGGCCCATGCCGTGCACCAGCATGGCGGTGAACCGGTCGGCGAAGTCGGGGTCCTCGATGCCGCGGAGGTCCACCGCGTCCAGCTTCTGCCGTGCCATCAGGCGCTCGCGCCGCACGTCGAGCGGGGCGTGCAGATACACGGCGACGTCGAACTTCGTGAAGACGTGGGGCCAGCGCAGGGCGAGGGTGGCAGCCAGATACGGGCCGTCGGCCATGCCGAAGGCCACGGTCCGGTCGACGTAGCCGTCCTGGACGATGACGGCATCCGCAGGCTGGGGCGGGTCGTGTTTGACCAGAAGCGCGTCGAGTGCGTACCCGGCCAGCAGGTACGCAGTGGTGATGAAGCCGCTGTCGGGCTGCCTGACCAGCGGCAGCTTCTTCAGCAGGCGCCGGGCGGGATGGTGCTCGGTGAGCAGACCCCGGTGCCCCACCGCACGGTGACCGCGACTGGTGAACTCTTCGACGAGCGCCTCGACCAGGGTCGTCTTGCCGCTCCCGTCCAATCCGTTGACGCTGATACGCACGGGTCCCCTCCGTGGTGGTGTTCCTGCGGCGCCGGAAGGCCCAGCGAGGGGCGCCGACCGGTCGCTCATGAGCAGACACCCGGGCCCTGTGGCGCTTCGAGCCGTTGCCCGACGTGGTTACGGGCGGATGCCACAGGCCGGACCGTGTGGCGTTCTGTGGCGTGTTGCGGCGAAGAGCGCGTGGCCCTCGGGCAGTTGGCGGCCCGGCAGTAGGCTGGCTGATGCGCCACCGTCCATCGACCGACCACGCACCCTTGACCGAAGGGGGCCCCGGTGACGGGACCGGCACGCCGACGCAACGTCGCCCTGGCCTACTGGGTGGACGTCGCTGACGTCACCTACGAGGAACTCGCCGAGGAAATCACCAAGACGGCGCGCTCCCACGGGTTCCACAACATCCAGCCGGACCGGTCCCGCGTCGGGAAATGGGTCAAGCACGGCGAGCAGCCGCGCAGGCCGCTGCCCGCCCTGATCGCCGAGACCCTGACCCGCTTGTGCCACCTGCCCCGGCCACTGACCCCCGCCGACCTTGGATTGCACAGTCCCCCGGGGACGGGGCCCACCGGATCGTGGAAGGCGGACGCCGTCGTTGCAGCCATCATCGACACCGTATGGAGCGACGCAGTGACCGACGAGACCGGCCCTTCCAGCGCCCGCATGCTGACCGGCTCAGAGCTGATCAGCGCCGTCCAGCCCTGGCTGCACCTCCCCGACGAACCGCTCCCCCGCCCCATCCGGCC
>NZ_JBHSPB010000041.1:0-23754 GCF_042656465.1 Streptomyces gamaensis | reverse complement strand
GCCGCGGGGCCGCGCCCGGCCGGGGTCCGCTCCGCGGCGGCGGTGGGGCGCCGCTCCGCGGTGGCCTCCCGGCCGTCACCGGCGGTGGCCCGCCCGCCGCGGCCGTCCGGGCCGGGCCCGCCGGCCTCGGCGGCGTCGGGGTCCGCGGCCGGTCCGGGGACGCGGGGGGCGGCCTCGCCGTTCGCCTGCCGGCGCGGGGAGGAGGACTGGAGCCCGGCTCCCCCGGTGGTGCGGAACAGTTCGTCGGCGCCGGGCAGACTCACTCGGCGTGACACCGGGCGAGCACCTCCCTGGCGAGCTGACGGTAGGCGGCGGCGCCGACGGAGTTGGAGGCGTACGTGGTGATCGGCTCGCCCGCGACGGTGGTCTCGGGGAAGCGGACCGTACGGCCGATGACCGTGTGGTAGACGTGGTCGTCGAAGGCCTCCACGACGCGTGCGAGGACCTCGCGGCTGTGCACGGTCCGCGAGTCGTACATGGTGGCCAGGATGCCGTCCAGCTCCAGGTCGGGGTTGAGCCGCTCCTGGACCTTCTCGATCGTCTCGGTGAGCAGGGCCACGCCGCGCAGCGCGAAGAACTCGCACTCCAGCGGGACGATCACCTTGTGCGCCGCGGTCAGGGCGTTGACGGTGAGCAGCCCGAGCGAGGGCTGACAGTCGATCACGATGTAGTCGTAGTCCGAGAGCAGCGGCTTGAGGGCGCGCTGCAGGGTGGACTCCCGGGCCACTTCGCTGACGAGCTGGACCTCGGCCGCCGACAGGTCGATGTTGCTGGGCAGCAGGTCCATGTTGGGCACGGCTGTCTTCAGCAGCACCTCGTCGGCCGACATGCCCCGCTCCATGAGCAGGTTGTAGACCGTCAGGTCCAGCTCCATCGGATTGACGCCGAGGCCGACGGAGAGCGCGCCCTGCGGGTCGAAGTCGACCAGCAGCACCCGGCGTCCGTACTCCGCGAGCGCGGCGCCCAGGTTGATGGTCGAGGTGGTCTTGCCGACCCCGCCCTTCTGGTTGCACATCGCGATGATCTTCGCGGGGCCGTGGTCGGTCAGCGGACCGGGGATCGGGAAGTACGGCAGCGGGCGTCCGGTGGGGCCGATGCGCTCGCGCCGTTGGCGGGCGGCGTCGGGGGCGAGCGTGGCCGCGTACTCCGGGTCGGGCTCGTACTCGGCGTCAGGGTCGTAGAAGTGCCCCTCGGGCACGTCCTCGTAGTCGGCGAGCCGGGCGGGATCCGTTCCGCCCCGGTCGCCGGCCATGGCGTTCACGTGATGGCCGTCCATGCTCTGGGGGGCTGTCGTCGGGATGTTCTGGTGTGCCGCGAAGGTGTGGACAGCGACGGAGCCGACAGCGTGGAGTCCCACGGGACTCTGGCCCTGCGCAGACATTCCTGGGTGACCACCCCCGGGAGCAAATGTCGACTCATTCACAAGTCGTCCTACCTCCTTGGTGACCAGGAAACATCTAGATAGGTCAGCGTTGCACCATGCCGACGGTTGGCGACTCTATGGCGTGTCGGCGGTCCGCAGCAACACAATCCGCCGGAGACGGCACGATGTGTCGGCGATCGAACAGCCTTCTGTCAAGGGTGTGCGGCCCATAACCCGTAAGTTTGACGGGACGGCAGATCGGGCCGGAAACAGCCCGTCGACGGCGCCGGAAGCACCCGGCCGGGCCTCGCTCGGCGAGGCCCGGCCGGGTGTGTGCTGACGGTGTGTCGCGCCTGCGGACTCAGCCCAGGAGGGAGCTCAGTTCGACGTGCGGCAGGCCGTGCGCCTCGGCGACGGGGCCGTAAACGACCTGTCCCTCATGGGTGTTGAGACCCTTGGCGAGCGCGGCGTCGCGCAGCAGGGCCTCCTGCCAGCCGCGGTTGGCCAGCTCCACGATGTAGGGCAGCGTGGCGTTGGTCAGCGCGTAGGTGGAGGTGTTCGGGACGGCGCCGGGCATGTTGGCGACGCAGTAGAACACGGAGTCGTGGACCGTGAAGGTCGGCTCGGCGTGGGTGGTCGGACGCGAGTCCTCGAAGCAGCCGCCCTGATCGATCGCAATGTCGACAAGTACACTTCCGGGCTTCATCTTGGCGACGAGCTCGTTGGTGACCAGCTTCGGGGCCTTGGCGCCCGGGATGAGCACGGCGCCGATGACGAGGTCGGCCTCGACGACGGCCTTCTCCAGCTCGTAGGCGTTGGAGACGATCGTCTGCACCTTGGTGCCGAAGACCTTGTCGGCCTCGCGCAGCTTGTTGATGTCCTTGTCGAGCAGGGTCACGTGGAAGCCCATGCCGATGGCGATCTGGGTGGCGTTCCAGCCGGAGACACCGCCGCCGATGACGACGGCCCGGCCCGCCGCCACACCCGGGACGCCGCCCGGCAGCACGCCGCGGCCGCCCGCCGCGCGCATCAGGTGGTACGCGCCGACCTGCGGGGCCAGCCGGCCCGCGACCTCGGACATGGGGGCGAGCAGCGGCAGCGCGCGGTTCGCGGTCTCGACGGTCTCGTAGGCGATCGCGGTGGTGCCGGACTGCAGCAGCGCGTCCGTGCACTCCCGGGAGGCGGCGAGGTGCAGGTAGGTGAAGAGCGTCTGGCCCTTGCGCAGCCGGTGGTACTCCTCGGCGATCGGCTCCTTGACCTTCAGCAGCAGATCGGCGGTGGCCCAGACCTCGTCGGCCGTGTCGAGGATCGACGCGCCCGCGGAGGTGTACTCGCCGTCGGTGATCGAGGAGCCGAGGCCGGCCCCCTTCTCCACGAAGACCTGGTGCCCGTTGCGCACGAGCTCGTGCACACCGGCGGGCGTGATGGCCACGCGGAACTCGTTGTTCTTGACCTCGCGGGGGATGCCGACCTTCACGTCGATCACGGTCCTTGATTCAGGGAATGACAGGTTATTCCGGATATGCCGGGGCACACCAGAGCAGACCGCGGCGATCGCGGCGAGGCCAGTCTAATGAAGGATCCCACGCTGTCTAGCCTTGCAAACGAATAATCTTCAGGTGAACTGCCACTGATTTCGTAGGTAACCCTCGATGTGTGTGGAGTACACAGAGTCACTGCCCCTGGCCCACCGCGCCCGCGAGCCGCTCCCCCGTCGCAGAGGCCTCCCGCGAGCCCCCGGCCCCCCTCTCCCCCGCAGCCCCCGCGGCCTCCCCCGCCTCCGCGCCGGCCGCGCCCGGCCCCGCCAGCAGCCGCTCGGCCTCCGCGCGGTGGCCGCCGGCGGCCACGGAGTCGCCCTGCCGTTCCAGCGACTCCGCGAGACGCAGCCGGAGCGCCGCCTGCAGCCGCGCGTCACCGGACTGCCGCGCGCTGTCCAGCGCCTCCAGGTACGTACGGACCGCCTCGCGCGGGCGGCCCGCGCACTCCTGGGCCCGCGCGGCCTCGCTCAGCGCCCGCGCGTGCCCGGGCAGGTCCCGCAGCCGCCGGTGGGCGGCCGCGGCGGCCCGCCAGTCGCGCAGCGCCTCGGTCCACTGGCCCGCGTAGCCGTGCACGGCGCCGAGCCGCCCGTACACCCGCGCCTCGTCGGCCAACTCCCCCCGTGTCAGCCGCAGTTCGAGGGCGCGCCGGTACCAGTCGGCGGCCCGCTGCCAGTCGCCGAGCTCGTGGTGGGTGGCGGCGATGGACTCCAGCGAGCGGCTGGTGGCATAGGGGTCGGCGGCCCGCCGGGCGTCGTCGAGGGCCTCGCGGTAGCGCTCCAGGGCGGCCCGGACCCGGCCGGCGCGGGCGTCGAGGTCGCCGAGGTTGAGCAGGGCGGCGGAGCGCTCCAGCGGCATTTCGCAGCGCTCGGCCACATCGAGGACGAGCTGGTGCAGCCCGTACAGCTCTGCGGCCGCCTCCTCGGCGCCCAGATGGGCCGTCAGGGCCCGGGTCAGCGCGGAGACCAGCCGCCGGGCGAGGGTGTCGAGGCGCCCGTCGGCGACCGCGAGCCGGGCGGCCGCGAGCAGCGCGGGCAGCCGGCGGCGCAGCCACTCCCCGGCGGCCTGCGGCGAGTCGAACCGCAGCGGCCTGGGCAGCTCCGCGAGCCGCTTGCGGGTCAGCGGATCGCCGGTCTCGGTCGCGGCGCGGCAGGAGTGCAGCTGCCGCACGGTCCGCTCCAGCATCCGGGCGCGGGCCAGCTCGATCTCGGCGGGCCGCTCCCGCGCGGCCAGCAGGGCGCGCAGCATCGGCGCGAGCGCGCCGGGCACCCGGTACTGCGGCGGCACCGGCCCGGTGACGGGCTCGGGGCGCAGCAGGCCGCGGGCGGCGAAGTCCTCCAGCGCGGACTGGGCGGCGGCCACCGAGCAGCCGGCCAGCGCGGACGTGGTGTGGGCGTCGGCGGGCCCGGCCGGGGCGAGCGCGAGCAGGCGCAGCATACGGGCGGCGGGGGGCGCCAGGTCCTCGTGGGCGAGCGCGAAGGCCCGGGCGAGCGGCCGCAGGGCGGCGCTGCCGCAGCCCTCGGCGGGCGGCAGTTCGCGCATTCTGCGCACGACGTCGAGGACGGACAGCTTGGGGCGGGCGGCGAGAACGCCGCCGACGAGGACGAGGGCGGCGGGCTGTCCGCCGCACTCCTCGCCCAGGGCGCTCGCGGCCACCGGGTCGCAGGTGATCCGGGTCGGCCCGGCGTAGCGCTCCAGCAGGGCCACGGCCGCGGCGGGCTCCAGTCCGCCGAGCGTGCAGGGCCTGACGTCGGGGACGCCGGTGAGCGGGCCCCGTGAGACGGCCACGACCAGGCAGTCCGGTTCGTCGGGCAGCAGGGGGTCGACCTGTTCGGCGCCCGCCGCGTCGTCGAGGATCACCATGGCCCGCCGGCCGAGGAAGGCGCGGCGCAGCGCCTCGGTCAGCTCGTCCTCCCGCGCGCCGGCGGGCACGGGCGCGCCGAGGGCGGCGAGCAGGGCCCGCGCGGTGCGTTCGGTGGGGACGGGCGCGCCGTCGGCCTCGGTGAGCCGGGCGCGCAGCACGCCGTCGGGGTAGTCGGCGGCGAGGTGCCGGGCGAGCTCCCCGGCGAGCGCGGTGCGGCCGGAGCCGGGCCGGCCGGCGATGAGCAGGACCCGGCTGCGCGGCCGTTTGCGGCCGGAGAGGGTGTCGAGCCCGGCGCTGACGATGTCGGCCCGCAGCTCCTCCAGCTCCCGGCGGCGCCCGACGAAGGGGCCGGGCAGATCCGGCGCGGCGGCGCCGGTGCCGGGCCTTCCGGGCGGTACGGGTCCCGGGGGCGCGTGCCGTCCGCCGGTCTCCGGCCGGGGGACGGCCGTCGCACTGGGGCCCACCGCCCGCTCCGCCACGGGGCACACCTCCCGTCCACGCTGTGCGCGTGACATCCCGTGCCCTGCCGCGGCCGCGGCAGGGATCGCGACGAGCCTAGTTCACCTCGGACCCCGTCCCCCGGGATCCGCGGTACCTCGGCCGAAGATCACCTATTCGGTTCTTCCGACGGTCCGACGGACGCGGCCGCCCCGCTAGGCCGCGAACGGCCGCGCGGGCCAGGGTGCTTCGGCCGGGCGCAGCGCGTCGAGGCCGGACCCGCCGCCGGCCGAGAGGGCCGCCGAGAGCGAGAGCACGCCCACGACAAGGCAGTTGTTGTGCAGGTCGCCGGCGAGGACACCCTTCACGAGGTCGGCGAGCGGCACGCGTGCGACCTCCATGTCGGCCTCTTCCTCGGACACTTCGAAGCGCTCGCCCTCGACCTCGGAGACGCCGCGGGCCAGGAAGATGCGCACGGCCTCGTCGCAGCCGCCGGGGGTGGTGTAGACGTCGGTGAGCACCCGCCAGTCCTCGGCCTTGGCGTGGGCCTCCTCGTACAGCTCGCGCTGGGCGGCGTGCAGCGGGTTCTCGCCGGGGACGTCGAGGAGCCCGGCCGGGATCTCCCACAGCTTGTGGCGCACGGGGTGCCGGTACTGGTTGACGACCAGCACCCGGTCCTGCTCGTCCAGGGCGACGACGGCCACGGATCCGGGGTGCACCTGGTAGTCGCGCTTGACGGTGGAGCCGTCGGGCATGACGACCTCGTCGGTGCGCACGCTGGTCTTGTTGCCGGTGAAGGGGGTCTCGGTCGCGGTGACCTGCCACTCCTCGGCGGTGTCCCTGAGGACCGTCTCACCCATGTCGCATTACCTCCCAAAACAGATAACCGGGGCAGGGATCCCAAAGGAGACCCCTGCCCCGGCAACCGTACCTATGCGGTCAGCCCTGCTGACGCGCGCCCTGCTTGCGCTGGACGGCCGCCTTCACCAGGCCCGCGAAGAGCGGGTGCGGGCGGGTCGGCCGGGAGCGCAGCTCCGGGTGCGCCTGGGTGGCGACGAGGTAGGGGTGGACGTCGCGCGGGTACTCGACGTACTCCACGAGCTTGTTGTCCGGGGAGGTGCCGGAGAAGACGACGCCGGCCTTCTTCTCCAGCTCCGCGCGGTAGGCGTTGTTGACCTCGTAGCGGTGGCGGTGGCGCTCCTCGACGTACTCCTTGCCCGCGTAGACCTCGCGCACGATGGAGCCCTCGGCGAGCTTGGCCGGGTACATGCCCAGGCGCATCGTTCCGCCCATGTCGCCCTCGCCGGCGACGATGTCCAGCTGCTCGGCCATGGTGGAGATCACCGGGTGGGCGGTGGCCGGGTCGAACTCGGTGGAGTTGGCGCCCTCGATGCCCGCGAGGTTGCGCGCGGCCTCGATGACCACGCACTGCAGGCCCAGGCACAGGCCCAGCAGCGGGATCCTGTTCTCGCGGGCGTAGGTGATCGCGCCGACCTTGCCGTTGACGCCGCGGTCGCCGAAGCCGCCGGGGACGCAGATGGCGTCGACGTCGCCGAGCTGGGCCTCGGCGCCGGCCGGGGTCTTGCAGTCGTCGGAGGCGACCCACTTGACCTTGACCTTGGCGCGGTTGGCGAAGCCGCCGGCGCGGATGGCCTCGGTCACCGACAGGTAGGCGTCGGGCAGGTCGATGTACTTGCCGACGAGCGCGACGGTGACCTCGTGGTCGGGGTTGTGGACGCGGTCCAGCAGGTCCTCCCACTGGGTCCAGTTCACATCGCGGAACGGCAGGTCCAGCTTGCGCACGACGTAGGCGTCCAGGCCCTCGGCGTGCAGCACCTTGGGGATGTCGTAGATGGAGGGGGCGTCGATCGCGGCGACGACGGCGGCCTCGTCCACGTCGCACATCAGCGAGATCTTGCGCTTGATGGCGGTGGGCACCTCGCGGTCGGCGCGCAGCACGATGGCGTCGGGCTGGATGCCGATGTTGCGCAGGGCGGCGACCGAGTGCTGGGTCGGCTTGGTCTTCAGCTCGCCGGAGGGGCCGATGTAGGGCAGCAGCGAGATGTGCACGACGAAGACGTTGTCGCGGCCGACCTCGTGCCGGACCTGACGGACTGTCTCCAGGAACGGCAACGATTCGATGTCGCCGACGGTGCCGCCGACCTCGGTGATCACGACGTCGACGTCGTCGGTGGCCATCCGGCGGATGCGGTGCTTGATCTCGTTGGTGATGTGCGGGATGACCTGCACGGTGTCGCCCAGGTACTCACCGCGGCGCTCCTTGGCGATCACGGTGGAGTAGACCTGGCCGGTGGTGACGTTGGCGGACCCGTCGAGGTCGACGTCCAGGAACCGCTCGTAGTGGCCGATGTCCAGGTCGGTCTCGGCGCCGTCGTTGGTGACGAACACCTCGCCGTGCTGGAAGGGGTTCATCGTGCCCGGGTCGACGTTGAGGTACGGGTCGAGCTTCTGCATCGTGACCCGCAGTCCCCGCGCCTTGAGCAGCGCACCCAGGCTGGAGGCGGTCAGCCCCTTGCCGAGCGAGGAGGCGACACCCCCCGTGACGAAGAGGTGCTTGGTCGTCGTGGGCTTTGCGGCAATGGCCAAAGGGGGGCTCCCGTGGTCGCGAGGTGAGGTGCGGGTCGGCGATGGCCCGGTGTCTTCCGGGGTGCCGTCGCTGCGGTTGGGGGGTCTTGCGCCCACCGGTCCACGGGGTACCAGGGTATCAGCGCCCCGGGCCGGCCGCGTCCGGTGACGCGGGGGCAGCCCTGCGTGGCGGCGTGGTCACAGGGCCACCCATTCGGCTCAGATTCGTCTCCCAACCGTCGCGCGTCGCACCAACTCGGCGTCGTATTCTGCTCGGACACACGCAGCGAGCCGGCCGGCACGGCATCATCCCGCCCTCCCCCGGACGTTCGTCCGGGAGGTGCCCCCATTCCGGAACAAGAGCTCGTCAAAGATCGCTTGACTCGCTTGACCGCAAGAGGACCCCACGGGGTCACGTGGCCGTTCGACTGGAGATGACGTGGCCGGGCGTATCGAGGACTACGCACTGATCGGCGACATGCAGACCGCCGCCCTTGTCTGCCGGGACGGCACGGCCGACTGGCTGTGCCTCCCCCGTTTCGACTCCCATGCCGCGTTCTCCGGTCTGCTCGGCACGGAGGAGCACGGCTTCTGGCGCGTCGGCCCGGCGCACCCCTCGGGGGCGGCCCCGCCGCCCGCGGACCGCCGCCGCTACCGGGGGGACTCCCTTGTGCTCGAATCCGAGTGGGACACCCCGCGCGGCACGGTCCGGCTGATCGACTTCATGCCGCCGCGGGACGGGGCGCCGCAGCTGATCCGGATCGTGGAGGGCGTCAGCGGCCGGGTGCCGATGCGGTCGGCACTGCGGATGCGCTTCTCCTACGGGCGGGTGGTGCCGTGGGTGCACAAGGTCGGCGACCGTACGGTGGCGGTGGCCGGCCCGGACTCGGTGTGGCTGGACACCACGGCCGACACCTTCGGCAAGGACCTGACCACGTACGCGGACTTCACCGTCTCCCCCGGCGAGCGGGTGGCGTTCACCATCAGCTGGCAGCCCTCGCACCGGGAGCCGCCGGCGCTGCCGGACCCGGAGGGTTCGCTGGCGGCGACGGAGGAGTTCTGGCGGGAGTGGGTCGAGCACTGTACGTACCACGGCCCCTACCGGGACGCGGTGGTGCGCTCGCTGATCACGCTCAAGGCGCTCACCTACGCGCCGACGGGCGGGATCGTCGCGGCGCCGACGACCTCCCTGCCGGAGGACATCGGCGGATCGCGGAACTGGGACTACCGCTTCACGTGGCTGCGGGACGCGGCGATCACCCTGTCCTCGCTGCTGCGCACCGGCTACCGCGAGGAGGCGCGGGCCTGGCGCGAGTGGCTGCTGCGCGCGGTCGCCGGCGACCCGGAGAACCTGCAGATCATGTACGGGATCGCGGGCGAGCGGGAGCTGGGCGAGGCGGAGCTGCCGTGGCTGCCGGGGTACGAGAACTCCCGCCCGGTGCGCATCGGCAACGGCGCCGCCAACCAGCTGCAGCTGGACGTCTACGGGGAGACCATCGAGGCGCTGCACCTCGCGCACATGACGGGCCTGGCCCGCAACGACTACGCGAGCCTGCTCCAGCTGCGGCTGATCGGCTACCTGGAGGACCACTGGAACGAGCCGGACGAGGGCATCTGGGAGGTGCGCGGCCCGCGCCGCCACTTCGTGCACTCGAAGGTGATGGCCTGGGTGGCCGTGGACCGCACGATCAAGCTGATCGAGTCCGGTGAGGTGGACGGTCCGCTGGAGCGCTGGCGGGAGCTGCGCGAGGACATCCACCGGGATGTCTGCGAGAAGGGTTACGACAAGGAACGCAACACCTTCACGCAGTCCTACGGCTCCCCGGAGCTGGACGCCTCCTTGCTGCTGATCCCGCAGGTGGGTTTCCTGCCGCCGGACGACAAGCGGGTGATCGGCACGATCGAGGCGATCCAGCGGGAGCTGTCGACGCCCGACGGTTTCGTGCTGCGCTATCCGACCACGGGCGACGAGGCGGGCGTCGACGGGCTGCCCGGCGACGAAGGGGCCTTCCTGGCCTGCTCGTTCTGGCTCGCGGACGACCTCGCGATGATCGGCCGGGTCGACGAGGCCCGCCAGCTGTTCGAGAAGCTGCTGGCGCTGCGCAACGACCTGGGGCTGCTGGCGGAGGAGTGGGATCCGCGGCTCCAGCGCCAAGTGGGCAATTTCCCGCAGGCGTTCAGCCACGTGCCGCTGATCGACACGGCGCTGCGGCTCACCGCCTCCAGCGCGTTCGGAGGCTGAGGTACAGCGCGAGCGCGCTGACCGGCACCAGGAGCACGGCTGCGGCGGCGTTCAGGCCGCCGTAGCCGGCGAGGGCGAGGAGCCCTCCGGAGAGCGCGCCGCCGGCGGCTCCCACGAGGTTCATCAGCATGTCGGAGACGCCCTGCACCGCGGAGCGGTGGGCGGCGTCCGTGGACTCGCTCAGCAGCGTGGAGCCGGCCACGGTGGCGCAGGACCAGCCCAGGCCGAGCAGGAACAGCCCCGTGGCCACCATCCACTGCCGTCCGCCCGCCATGCCCGCGAGCAGCGTCGCGGCGGCGTAGAGGGCCTGGCCGAGGAGGATCACCGGGATCCGGCCGAGCCGGTCGGCGGCCCGGCCCACCAGGGGCGAGAGCCCGTACATGCCCGCGATGTGCAGGCTGACGGTGAGGCCGACGACGCTCAACGAGGCGCCGTGGTGGGCGAGATGGACGGGCGTCATGGTCATCACGGACACCATCACGGCGTGCCCGAGGACCAGCGCGACGAGCCCGGTCAGCGCCGAGGGTGATGCCGTGACACGGCGCAGGGCACCCCTCGTTCGGGTAGCGAAGGAGGACGGCGCGGCCCGGCCCGTACCGGTGGCCGCGGCGTCGTGGCGGGCCGCCAGCAGCAGCGGGTCGGGGCGCAGCCGGGTGTGGACGACGGCCCAGCCGAGGGCGAAGGCGGCCACGGAGAAGACGAACGTCCCGGCGGTCCCGGGCAGTTCGAGGGCGCGGGCGAGGACGGCGCCGGGGCCGCTGAGGTTGGGGCCGAGTACGCTGCCGACGGTGGTGGACCACACGACGAGGGAGAGCGCCCGGGCCCGGCCCCCGGGGGCGGCGAGGTCGGCGGCCGCGTAGCGGGACTGCAGATTGGTGGCGGTGCCGGAGCCGATGAGCAGCATGCCCGCCAGGAGCAGCGGGGGCAGCCGCAGGGCGGCCGCGGCCAGTACGGTCAGGGCGCCCGCCGCCGCGATCAGCCAGCCGGTGCCGAGCCCGGCGCGGCGGCCCCGGGAGCGGGAGAGCGCGGCGAGCGGGACGGACAGCAGCGCGGCGCCGAGCGTGGTGAGGGTGTTGGCGAGACCGGCGGTGGCGGCGGAGCCGGTCAGGTGCTCCAGCAGCAGCCCGCCCGAGGAGATCATCGAGCCCATGCCGACACCGGCGACGACCTGAGCGGCCATCAGCACCTTGACGGTGTGCCGCTGGACGGCGGCTATGTCGGGCCCGGCGGGTTCGTTCCGCGGTGATATGCCGCTGGTGCCGGGCGGGTTGGGCCCGGGAGGGGATGCGGGTGCTGCGGTCATGCGCGACAGCGTAGGGTTCCGGGCTCCGCCGGTCCGGACCCCCGGTGGCCCAACGGGCGGACCGGCGAGTAGTTTTCGGCCATGAAGGCCAGGGAACCGCAGGGTCCGCAGAGTACGCAGGGCACGATCACCGTGGCACGGGCGCTGGAGCTGCCCGCGCTGCGCAAGGGGCTGCCCGAGGTGGTGGCCGGCGCCGAGGAGCTGCACCGGCCGCTGCGCTGGGTGCACGCCGGTGAGGCCCCGCACATCGCCGCGCTCCTCAAGGGCGGTGAGCTGCTGCTGACCACGGGCATCGGCCTGGGCAGCCGGCCCTCGGAGCAGCGGGCGTTCGCGCGAGGGCTGGCCCGGCGGGGGGTCGCGGCGCTCGTCGTGGAGCTCGGCGCCCGCTTCTCGGCGCTGCCGGACGCGCTGGTGGAGGGGGCGCGCTCGTGCGGGCTGCCCCTGGTGCAGCTGCACCGCGAGGTGCCGTTCGTGGCGGTGACCGAGGAGATCCACACCGAGCTGGTCAACGAGCACTACGCGCTGCTGCGGCGCGCCGACGAGGTGCACGGGCAGTGCACGCGGGCGCTGCTGGGCGGGGGCGGAATCCCCGAAGTCCTGCGGCTGTTCGCGGACTTCGCGGGCAATCCGGTCTTCCTGGAGACCGCCGAGGGCGGGCTGCTGTACGCGACGGGGCCCGCCGGACGGCCGGGCTCCGATCCGCTGCAGGTGTGGGACGGGCTGCGGGCGCATGCCGCGCGGGAGCCCGAGGGCAGTGTGCTCGCCGAGGTCCCCGGCGGGGGGCCGGGGCCGGACGCGGTGCGCGCCCGCCTGGTGGTGCTGCCCGTCGACACGCCGCTCGCCCCCGTGCACCGCATCGCCGCCGACCGTACGGCCGAGCTGCTGGCCGTCGTCCTGTTGCAGGCCCGGCAGGAGGAGGAGCTGGCGGCGCGCGGGCGCGGCGACTTCCTCTCCGGCCTCGCCGAGGGGCGTGTCCTGCCCGGGGACGCGCCCGCGCAGGCCCGGGCCCTGGGTTTCCGCCCGGGTCCCGGGCCGCTGCTGCCGGTGGTGCTGCGGCTGCCGGACGAGCCGGTGCCGCCAAGCGGCCGGGCGGCCCTGGTCTGCGCGCTGCGGGAGGAGCTGGCGGGGGCGGGGGTGCCGGTGCTGCTGGGTGTGCGGCTGCCGGAGGGCCGTATTCCGCTGCTGGTGGGGCTGCGGGAGGCCGCGGAGCGGGACGCGGTCGCCGAGCGGGTGGCGGCGGCGCTGCGTGCCGCGCTGGGCGCGCTCGCGGGTGTGCCGCGGGCCGGGGTGCTGCGGCCGGTCGTGGTGGTCGGCTCCCCCGTCGCGTGGGAGACGGCCGGCCCGGAGCTGCGGCACGCCGCGGAGGCGGCCACGGCGGCGCAGGTGCTGCCGGAGCGGCCCTGGCACGATGTGCGGAGTCTGGACGTCGACGTGCTGCTGTGGCGGCTGCGCGACCGGGGCGACCTCGCGGCGTTCGTGGACCGGGTGATCGGTCCGCTGCTGGCCCATGACGCGTCCGCGCGCCCGCCGCTCGTCCCCACCCTGGAGTGCTATCTGGCCCACGCGGGCCGCAAGGCGGAGACGGCCCGGGCCCTGCACCTGAACCGCCAGACGCTCTACGACCGCCTGGCGCGCGTGACCCGGCTGCTGGGTACGGACCTGGAGGACCCGGACACGGTGCTGGCGGTGACCCTGGCGCTGCGGGCGCGGCGGCACGCGACCTCGGCGGGAGGCTGACCGCCGGGTTCCGCCGCCCGCGTGCCGTCAGCGCCGCGCCAACTCGTCGTAGACGCTCAGGACATGCGCGACCGCGTCGTCCTCGCTGGGCCAGGTCGCCGCCTGCGCGAGCCCTCGCGCCACGAGCCGCTCGCTGCGGCCCGGCTCGGTCAGCAGCCGGGCCACGGCGCGGGACAGCGCCCCCGCGTCCCCGTACGGGACGAGTTCCGCGGCCGGGCCGACGAGTTCGGGAATCCCGCCGACGGCCGTCGCGACGAGGGGCACGCCCGCGGACAGCGCCTGCTGCGCCAGCGGGAAGCCCGACTCCCAGCGCCCCGGCGTGATCACGGCGTCGGCGGCGGCGAGCAGTTCGGGGACGTCGTCGCGCCGGCCCAGCAGGCGCACGGACAGCTCCTCCAGCTCGACGCGGCGCCGCAGGCGTGCCCGCTCCCGCCCCTCGCCCGCGACGACCAGCAGGGGTTCGGGGTCGAGCGCGCGCCAGTCGCGGGCGGCGTCCAGAAGCGTGCCGTGGCCCTCGTCCGGCTCCAGCGGGCCCGCGCCGAGCAGCAACGGGCGGGCGACCGCGCCGAGTTCGGCGCGGGTCTTGTGCCGGCGCGCCTCGTCGTCCTCGGCGGCGGGGCGCGGGACGGGCACCGCGACGGGCGCCAGCCGGGCGTCCCGCGCGCCGCGCAGCCGGGCCCGGTCGACCAGGTCGGAGGTGGCGCCGAGCACCACGGCGGCGGCCCGGGCGACCCGCCGCTCCAGCAGCGCCGTGAACCTCTCCCGCGCGCCGGCCGGGCGGCCGCGCGGCTGCCAGGTGACGACCAGGGGCGTGGGGCGTCCGCGCAGCGCGAGCGCGGCCAGGGCCCCCGGCCTCAGCCCGTGCGCGTGCACCACGTCGGCGCCGGAGCTGGCGGCGCGGATGCCGGCGACGGCGAGGGCGTCGGCGGGCGGCCACAGCGGGGCGAAGGAGGCGCCCGCGCCGGTGAAGTCGCACTCCTCCCCCGCCGGCCGGGGCGCGCACACCGTCACCCGCAGACCGCGCGCGACGAGTCCGGCCGCGAGCGAGCGCACCGCCGCCCCGCCCCCGGAGGCGCTGCCGAGCACGTGCACGGCGTGCAGGGGCGGCTCTCCGGGCGGCGGGGCGGGTGTGCTGCTCACGCGGGAGGAGCTCCTGTTCCGGCGACGGCGGTGGGGCGGCGGCGTACGGCACAGGACGTACGGCACAGCCAGGATGCCAGTGCGAACGGACAACCCGGGACCACCGTCTCGCGGATTGACCGCCCCACCTCGCCCGTATATCCAAGAGTTCACTCACACAGGTGAGTTGGCGGCGGCTCCTGTCCGCCCCGGAAGCCCTCTCTCAGGAAGCGGTGGCGGCCAGCGCGAGCAGTTCCTCGGCGTGGGCCCGCGCCAGCTGCGAGTCCTCCTGCCCCGCGAGCATCCGCGACAGCTCCCGGACCCGGTCCTCGCCCTCCATGGCCTGGACGCACGAGCGGGTCACGGAGCCGTCGTGGGTCTTCTCCACCACCAGGTGGCGGTCGGCGAACGCGGCGACCTGCGGCAGGTGCGTGACGACGACGACCTGCGCGCTGCGGGCGAGCCGGGCCAGCCGCCGGCCGACCTCGACGGCCGCCCTGCCGCCGACACCCGCGTCGACCTCGTCGAAGAGGTACGTGGGCACGGGGTCGGCGCCCGCGAAGACCACCTCGACGGCGAGCATGACCCGCGAGAGCTCACCGCCCGAGGCGCCCTTGGCGATGGGCCGCGGCTGGGCCCCGGGGTGCGGGGCGAGGAACAGCTCGACCTCGTCGGCTCCGTACGGCCCGTAGCCGACCCGGCGCCCGCCCACCTCGATACCGTCCTCGGCCTCGGTCTGCCGGACGGCGAAGGAGACCCGGGCGTGCGGCATGGCGAGCTCGGCAAGCTCGGCGGTGACGGCGTCGGCGAACCGCCGGGCGGCCTCGGTGCGCGCGTCGGTGAGCGCCTGCGCGAGGCCACCGAGCTCGGCGCGCAACGCCTCGCGCTCGGCGGCCAGTTCACCGATGCGGTCGTCGTCGGAGTCGAGTTCGGCGAGGCGGGCGGCGCCCTGCTCGGCCCAGGCGAGCACGGCGCCGATGTCCTCGCCGTACTTGCGGGTCAGCTGGTTCAGCGCGGCACGGCGCTCCTCGACGGCGGCGAGCCGCAGCGGGTCGGCGTCGAGGTCGGAGGTGTAGCCCGCCAACTCCCCCGCCACATCGGCCAGGAGGATGCCGATCTCGCCGATCCGGTCGGCGAGCGCGGCGAGCGCCGGGTCGTGGGAGCGTACGCCCTCCACCGCGCGATGGGCGCCGGCGACGAGGATGGCGGCGTCGATGCCCTCGGGGTCCTCGGGGTTGCCGGCGAGGGCGGCGTGCGCGGCGGCCGCCGCGGAGGCGAGGGCCTCGGCGTGGCCCAGCCGGCCGGCCTCGGCGGCGAGTTCGGCGTCCTCGCCGGGGCGCGGTTCGACGGCGGCGACCTCGTCGAGGCCGAAGCGCAGCAGATCGGCTTCCTGCGCGCGCTCGCGGGCCCGCGTGGTCAGCTCGGTCAGCTCCTCCTCGACCGCGCGCATCCGCCGGTAGGCGGCCGCGTACTTGGCCAGTGGCACGGACACCGCGTCCCCGGCGTACCGGTCGAGGGCCTGCCGCTGCCGGGCGGGACGCAGCAGTCCCTGCTGGTCGGTCTGGCCGTGGACCGCGACGAGCTCCTCGGCCAGCTCCCCGAGCAGCCCCACGGGCACACCGCGCCCGCCGAGGTGGGCGCGCGAGCGGCCCTCGGCGGAGAGGGTGCGGCTGATGAGCAGGGCGCCGTCGTCGAGTTCGGCGCCGGCCTCCTCGGCCCGTACGGCCGCGGGCGAGGCCCGGTCGACGACGAGCCGTCCCTCGACGACCGCGGACCTGGCGCCGATCCGCACCAGCGCGGGGTCGGCGCGCCCGCCGAGCAGCAGCCCGAGGCTGGTGACGACCATGGTCTTGCCGGCCCCGGTCTCACCGGTCACCGCGGTGAACCCGGGCGACAGTTCGACCACCGCGTCATCAATGACACCCAGGGACCGGATCCGCATCTCCTCCAACACGGGTACGACCATACGAGGTCCACCCCCCACCTGGCGACGCCCACCCACGTTTGTGGGCAGTCGTACCGCAGCGTTTGTGGGCAGTCGCACCCCGCCGTTTGTGGGCAGTCGTTCCGCAGGGCTGGGGGTACCCCCTCTGGGGGAGGGTGGGCACAAACGTCCCACGGACCCGCACCCGCGAGCGCACACCAGCCCCGCACCTAGTGCGGCGCCCCCCGCCACCCCGCAACAGGCAGCGCAAACTTCGCGACCAACCGGTCAGTGAAAGACGCATGATGCAGCCGAGCCAACCGCACCGGAATCGCCCCCCTCCGCACCTCCACCCGCGCCCCCGCCGGCAGCTCCACCGTGCGCCGCCCGTCGCACCACAGCACCCCGTTCGGCGTCTGCGGCTGCACCTCCACCGCCAGCACCGAATCCGGCGCCGTCACCAGCGGCTTCGCGAACAAGGCGTGCGCGGAGATCGGCACCATCAGCAGCGCCTCGACCTCCGGCCACACCACGGGCCCGCCCGCCGAGAAGGCGTACGCGGTCGAACCGGTCGGGGTGGCGCACACGACGCCGTCGCCGCCGAAGCGGGAGACGGGCCGCCCGTCGACCTCGGTGACGACCTCCAGCAGCCGCTCGCGCGCGGCCTTCTCCACGGACGCCTCGTTCAGCGCCCAGTCGGTGTGCACGACGTGCCCGTCGTTGCGGACCAGCACGTCGAGGGTCATGCGTTCCTCGACCTCGTAGGCGCGGGTCACGACCCGGTCGACGACCTTGTCGAGGTCGTCGCGTTCGGCCTCGGCGAGGAACCCGACCCGGCCGAGGTTGACGCCGAGCATGGGCACCCCGGACCGGCGGGCGAACTCGGCGCCGCGCAGCAGCGTCCCGTCGCCGCCGAGGACGACCAGCAGTTCGCAGCCCTCCAGCACGTCGGGCCGGCCGGGTCCGGCCTCGACGCGTTCCGCCGAGTCCGGCAGCGGCAGGTCGGCGGCCTCCTCGGCGAGCACCCGCACGCCGATGCCGCAGCGCAGCAGCCCCTGCACGACGAGTTCGGCGCTGCGGATCGCCGCGGGCCGGCCCGTGTGCGCGAGGAGGAAGACGGTGCGGCCGCTCGTCCCGCCGCGTTCCGCCTGCGGCGCGGTCGGTGCTGCCTGCTGCTGGGACGCTGCTTCTGAAGTGGTCAACGGGGCCCCTCCGCCACTGCACGGTCGACATCCGCCGGGTCCAGGTCGGGCGCACCGGCGCGCAGCCACAGAAAGTACTCGACGTTGCCCGAGGGACCCGGCAGCGGGCTCGCGGTGACGCCCAGGACACCCAGGCCCAGTTCGGCGGCCTGCGCGCCGACCGCGCGCACGGCCTCGGCGCGCAGCTGCGCACTGCGCACCACGCCGCCGCTGCCGAGCCGCTCCTTGCCGACCTCGAACTGCGGCTTGACCATCAGCACCAGGTCGGCGTCGGGCGCGGCGCAGCGCACGAGCGCGGGCAGCACCAGGCCGAGCGGGATGAACGACAGGTCGCCGACGACCAGGTCGACGGGCTGCCCGTCGAGGTGCTCCAGCGTCAACTCGCGGACGTTCGTACGGTCCTTGACGGTGACGCGCTCGTCGCTCTGCAGCGACCAGGCCAGCTGCCCGTAGCCGACGTCCACGGCGACGACGTGGGCGGCGCCCGCGCGCAGCAGCACGTCGGTGAAGCCGCCGGTGGAGGCCCCGGCGTCCAGCGCCCGCCGTCCCTCGACCTTCAGGCCCAGCGGGACGAACGCGGCGAGCGCGCCCGCGAGCTTGTGGCCACCGCGCGAGACGTAGTCGGGGTCGCTGTCGTCCTGCGTGACGACGACGGCGGCGCTGGTCTCCACCTGGGTGGCGGGCTTGGTCGCGACGGCGCCGCCGACGGTCACCCGGCCCGCGGCGATGAGCTGGCTCGCGTGCTCGCGGGAGCGGGCCAGTTTGCGGCGCACGAGTTCGGCGTCGAGTCGGGCGCGTCGCGGGCGGGTCACTGCCACGGGTGGTTCAGCTCCTGGTGTCGTACGGGGCGGGGGCCCCGGAGGGCGCGGGCGGTCCGGGGCGCCGGTCGAGCGCGGTCAGCACCTCGCGCAGGCCCCGGTGTACATCCTCGTACACCTCCAGGTGACCGCTCGCGGCGAGGTGGTCGGCGTCCGCCAGCCGGTCGAGCCGCGCGTCCACGGCGGGCTCGCCGGTGGGGACGCGCTCGACCCCCAGCGGAGCCGGCGATTCCGGGCCCGCCGCGAGGGCTGTGGGGTCCGCCGGGTCCTCGGCCTCGGTCATCGGTTCGCTCATGGCACCGACGCTACCCCGTGCCGGTGTCTGTGCGGCGCACGCCGACCAGTGGGGTAGCGTCCGTCCAATGGCGACCATCGAGGAGTGCAGGGGCGCACTGGACCGGCTGGCGGAGAGCCTCGCGGGCGCGAGCGGCGAGCTGCGCGACGCGGCCGCGCCGGACCGCTCCCTGAGCTGTCACATCACCGATCTCGACGTGACGTTCACGGGCCATCTCCGAGGCGGCCGCATCCAGGACGTCCGTACGGAGCCGGGTACCCCGGAGCGGCGCGCGGAGATCGCCCTGACGATGACCGGCGACGACCTGGTGGGCCTGGTGGACGGCCGGCTGAACTTCGCCAGGGCGTGGGCCTCGGGCCGGGTCAGGGTCCAGGCGAGCCTGCGCGACGTCCTGCGCCTGCGGTCCCTGCTGTGACGGCGCGGGCCGGGTACGGGCGCGCGTCCGTACCCGGCCCGTGGCCGCCGGTGGTGCCGGGGTCACAGCCCCAGCCGCGCCAGGGCCTTCCCCGCGTCCAGCGCGCACTCGCCCTCGTCGGCCCGCGTCCACGCGGCGCCGCACAGCGCCCGCAGCCCGTCGACCGGGTCGCCCGCGCCCTCCAGGGTGAGCTCCTCGGTGCCCGCCCCGGCCGTCCAGCCGCCGCAGCGGAAACCGCCGGCCACGGCCTCGACCTCGGGCTGGGACTCCAGCAGGGTGCGCAGATCACGGCCCACGTAGGCCGGCCGGTGCCGCGGACCGGCGGCGAGCAGCCGCGCGGGCGTGGTCACCCCGGTCAGGACGAGCAGCGAGTCGACGCCGCCCGCGTAGGCGCCCTCGATGTCGGTGTCGAGCCGGTCGCCGACCACCAACGGCCGCTCCGCGCCCGTCCGCAGGATCGTCTCGCGGTGCATCGGCGGCAGCGGCTTGCCCGCCACCTGCGGCTGCCCGCCGGTCGCTATCCGCACGACCTCCACCGCGGAGCCGTTGCCCGGCGCGATGCCGCGCGCGCTGGGGATCGTCAGATCGGTGTTGGAGACGAACCACGGCAGACCCCGGGCCACCGCGTACGACGCCTCCATCAGCCGCGACCAGGGCATGTCCGGCCCGCCGTAGCCCTGGACCACCGCGGCCGGGTCGTCGTCGGCGGACTCCACCGGCACCAGCCCCCGCTCGGCCACGGCCACCCGCAGCCCCTCCGCGCCGATCACCAACACGCGGGCGCCGGGGGGAAGTTGGTCGGACATCAGCCGGGCCACGGCCTGCGCGGAGGTGATGACGTCCGCCGGCTCGGCGGGGATGCCCAGCCGCGTCAGGTGCCCGGCAACCGTCTGCGGGGTGCGGGCCGCGTTGTTGGTGACGTAGGCGAGGTGCATCCCGCCGTCACGGGCGGCGCCCAGGGACTCGACGGCGTGCGCGATGGCCTCGCCGCCCGCGTACACCACACCGTCGAGGTCCAGCAGCGCCGTGTCGTAGGCCTTGCTGAGCTGCCGCTTGCTGCCGTCGGGCCGGTTCCGGACGGTCTGGTTCATGCTCGGGTCGCTCCCTGTGTTCCAAGTCTCCATAGCGGCGGCCGCGCACCCATTGCTCATCGGGCCGTGAGACATAGCATTTCCCAATGAGCACTCCAGGCCACGCAAGGCAGGGGCTTCGTCTCGCCCCCTTCCGAGGGCTGCGCTACGTCCCCGAGCGGGTGGGCAGCCTCGCCGCCGTGACGTCCCCACCGTACGACGTGGTGGTGCGGCCCGACGGACTGCGTCACCTGGAGACCGCGGACCCGTACAACATCGTCCGTCTCATCCTCCCCCAGGCCGCCACCGCCGCCGAACGGCACCGGCAGGCCGCCGAGACCCTGCGCCGCTGGCAGGCCGAGGGCGTCCTCGCCCCCGACGAGCGGCCCGCGCTGTACGTCTACGAGCAGCGCGGCGGCGGGATACTCCAGCGCGGGCTGATCGGCGCCCTGCGGGTGAGCCCCCGCGAGGAGGGCGTGGTGCTGCCCCACGAGGACGTCATGCCGCACATCGTCGAGGACCGCGCCGCGCTGATGCGCGACACCGGCGCCAATCTCGAACCCCTGCTGTTCGCCTACCGCGGCGACGGCACCTCCTCCGGGGCCGCCGCCGTCGTGGACCGCGTCACCGGCCGCGAACCGCTGCTGTCCACCACCACCGAGGACGGCTACGCGCACCGGCTGTGGGCCGTCACCGACCCCGCCGACCTGGACCGCATCGGGGAGGACCTCGCCGGGCAGCGGGCCCTGATCGCCGACGGCCACCACCGCTGGGCCACCTATCAGCGGCTGCGCGCCGAGCAACCGGGCCCGGGCCCCTGGGACTTCGGCCTCGTGCTGCTCGTGGACACCGCCCGCTACCCGCTGCGCGTCCGGGCCATCCACCGGCTGCTGCACCGGCTGCCGCTCGCCGACGCCCTCGCCGCCGTCGGGGACGCCTTCCGGGTACGGGCCGTGGACGGCCCCCTGGAGACAGCCCTGGACGCCCTGGCCAAGGCGTCGGAGAGCCCGGGGAACGCGTTCGTGCTCGCCGGTGACGGCGGCTTCCACCTCCTGGACCGCCCGGACCCCGCCCTCCTGGAGCGGCTGCTGCCGCAGGACCGCCCGCGGGCGTGGCGCGGTCTCGACCCCACGGTCCTGCACTCCGTGCTCCTGGAGCACATCTGGCGGGTACCGGACGACCCGGAGCACATCGGCTACATCCACGACACCGAGGCAGCCGTCCAGCAGGCCGAACGCCACGGCGGTACGGCCGTGCTGATGCACCCGGTGTCCGAGGACGTGGTGCGCGAACTCGCCGAACAGGGCGTCACGATGCCGCGCAAGTCCACCTCCTTCGGCCCCAAGCCGGCCACGGGCCTGGTCCTGCGCAGCCTGGCCCTGAACTGACGCACCGCCACAACGGGACAACGGGAGAGGGCGGAACCCGGGATCCGGGTTCCGCCCTCTCAGCACGTCGGCTCAGCTCTGGTCGCTGTCCTTGCCGGCGTCCTTGTCGGCATCCTTGGCGCTGCCCTTGTCGCCGGCCTTGTCGGCGTCGTCGGCCTGCTCACCGTGGCTGTCGCCGCTGTCCGCCCCGTCCTCGTCGAGGGCGTCGGTGAACTCGATGCCGTCGAGCTCCGCGAGCCGGTCGGAGGCGTTGGTCTGCCCGCCCTGGTCGGCCTCCAGAGCCTTGGCGAACCACTCGCGGGCCTCGGTCTCACGCCCGGAGGCGAGCAGCGCGTCGGCGTAGGCGTACCGCAGCCGCGCGGTCCACGGCTGCACCGAGTTGGAGGCCAGCTCGGGGCTCTGCAGCGTCACGACCGCCGCCTCGGCCTGGTCCATGTCCCGGCGGGCGCCGGCGGCCACCAGCCGCATCTCGACCTGGCCGGCCTTGTCGAGCTTGTGCACCTCCGGCTCACCGGCCATGGCCAGCGCCCGCTCCGGACGGCCCATGCCACGCTCGCAGTCGGCCATGACGGGCCACAGCTCGACCGAGCCGGTCATCCGGCGCGCGGCCCGGAACTCCGCGAGGGCCTCGGCGTACTTGCCGGTGGCGTACGAGGCGAAGCCGGCGGCCTCGCGCACGGCGGCCACACGCGAGGCGAGCCGCAGCGCGATGCGCGCGTAGGCGTACGCCTGCTCCGCGTCCTCGTCGAGCAGGCGCGCGACCATGACGAGGTTGCGCGCGACCTCCTCGGCCAGGCCCTTGGGCAGGCTCATCAGCTCCTGCCGGACGTCCTTGTCGATCTCCTCGCCGGTGACCTCCTCGGGGATCGGCAGCCGCTTGACCGACTCCCGCTCGCCACGGTTCCGGTCACGGTCGTCACGGCGCCCGTAGCCACGGGAACGGTCGTCGCGCCCGCGGCGGCCGCCGCCCTGCCGGTCGTCGCGGAAGGCACGGCGCGGACCACGGTCGTCGCGGCGGTCCTCGCGGCCGCCCCGGTACCCGCCACGCTCGTCGTCGCGGCGCGGCCCGCGGTCGTCCCGGCGGAAGCCGGAACGGTCGTCGTCGCGGCGGGGACGGTCGAACCCACCACGGTCCCGGTCGTCCCGACGGAACCCCGGACGGTCCTCACGACGCCCATCACGCCGCTCGTCACGACGGTCATCGCGCCGGTCGTCACGGCGGAAACCGCCACGGTCCCGGTCGTCACGCCGGAAGCCACCACGCTCGTCGTCACGGCGCGGGGCACGCTCGTCACGCGGGTACGACGGCCGGTCGTCACGGCGGAAGCCCCGGGAACGGTCGTAGCCGCCCCGGTCGTCACGCCGGAAGCCACCACGCTCGTCATCGCGGCGCGGGGCGCGGTCGTCACGCGGGAAGGACGGCCGCTCGTCACGGCGGTCGTCGCGGCGGAAGCCGCCCCGCTCGTCGTCACGGCGCGGGCCACGCGGGCGGTCGTAGCCGCCCCGGTCATCGCGGCGGAAGCCGCCACGGTCGTCGTCACGACGCGGACGGTCGAACCCACCACGGTCGTCACGACGGAAGCCGGAACGGTCGTCGCGGCGGTCGTCCCGACGGAATCCACCACGGTCCCGGTCGTCACGCCGGAAGGACGGCCGCTCGTCACGGCGGTCGTCGCGGCCGCCCCGGTACCCGCCGCGCTCGTCGTCACGACGCGGACGGTCGAACCCACCACGGTCCCGGTCGTCCCGACGGAACCCCGGACGGTCCTCACGACGCCCATCACGCCGCTCGTCACGTCGGTCATCGCGCCGGTCGTCACGGCGGAAACCGCCACGGTCCCGGTCGTCACGCCGGAAGCCACCACGGTCGTCATCGCGGCGCGGCCCGCGGTCGTCACGCCGGTATGCCGGCCGGTCGCCGCGGCGGAAACCGCCGCGCTCGCCACCCGAGCGATCGCCGGGAGAGTTGCTGGACATCGACGTGACTCCTGTCTTGAGGTACCGCAGTCATTCTCGCGCAGCCGACGGACCGGCGCGCTTCGACAAATAACGAGGCAGATATCGAGGCAAATACAAAAAGGACCCTCGGTCCCAGCTGCACGCTGGGACCGAGGGTCCTGAATAATTGTTCGGCGGTGTCCTACTCTCCCACACGGTCCCCCATGCAGTACCATCGGCGCTGAAAGGCTTAGCTTCCGGGTTCGGAATGTAACCGGGCGTTTCCCTAACGCTATGACCACCGAAACCCTAAAGGGTTCTAGCGAACAAGCACACTCTTCAGTTAGTGGCTCCGGTGCGACTGTTCGCAACCCGGGAACCACACAGTGGACGCGAGCAACTGAGGACAAGCCCTCGGCCTATTAGTACCGGTCAACTCCACACCTTACGATGCTTCCATATCCGGCCTATCAACCCAGTCGTCTACTGGGAGCCTTACCCCATCAAGTGGGTGGGA
>NZ_JBHSPB010000040.1:0-27376 GCF_042656465.1 Streptomyces gamaensis | reverse complement strand
CCATACCCAGGCACTTCTCCGCCTGGCCCGGCAACGCATCAACGTGCTGTTCGCGATGCTCCGCGACGGCACCTTCTACGAACCCCGAACGCCTCGCTTCGCTTGACGAAGGACATAGAGGCACCCCTCAGCCTCCCCCCTCAGCTTCCCCCTCGGCCTGCCGCCTTCGCGGCGCGCTTCATCTCCTGCTTGTACGCGCGCACCTTCGCCAGGGACTCCGGCCCCGTGATGTCCGCCACCGAGCGGTGCGCGCCCGCCTCCCCGTAGGGGCCCGCCGCTTCCCGCCAGCCCTCGGGGGCGACCCCGAGCTGTTTGCCCAGCAGGGCGAGGAAGATCCGCGCCTTCTGGTCGCCGTAGCCGGGCAGGGCCTTCAGACGGGCCAGCAGTTCCTTGCCGGTGCCGGCGTCGCGCCACACCGCGCTCGCGTCGCCGTCGTAGGTCTCGACGAGGTACCGGCACAGCTGCTGGATCCGGCCCGCCATCGAGCCCGGGTAGCGGTGCACGGCGGGTTTCTGCGAGAGCAGGGCCGCGAAGTCCTCCGGGTCGTACGCGGCGATCTCGTGCGCGTCGAGGTCGTCGCGGCCGAGCCGCTGGGCGATGGCGTACGGGCCGGCGAACGCCCACTCCATGGGGATCTGCTGGTCCAGGAGCATGCCGATGAGGGCGGCGAGGGGGCTGCGGCCGAGCAGGGCGTCGGCCTCCGGTTGCTGGGCGAGGCGAAGGGTGGCGTCCACCTTTCGATGATCTCCTCGCGGCGGCTTTCCGGCACGGTGGCGCTCCGCGCGGGGGCGTACGGCGGTGGCGCGGCTCGCCGCGTGCCGCGCCGGGCGTGTACCGATGTGTCCAGACATGTACGGGCGGTGGCGTGCGCTGACGGCTCCCCTGTGCCCGTCAGTGCGCGCCACCGCCCCGCGCGTGCGCGCCGACGGCTCCCCCGTGGTCGTCGGTGCGCACGCGCGCCCCCGTGGAGCCGGTGGTGTGGCCTCAGTGGTGCCAGGCCTTGCCGCCGGTGTTGTGGATCATCCGCTGGAGGACCTTCATCGTGGTGAGGAACTCCTCGTCGTCGATGCCGTCGTGGATCGTGCGGCGCATCTCCCGCTGCTTGGCGCGGGCCTTGACGTAGAGGTCCTCGCCCTCGGTGGTGCGGCGCAGCAGGCCGGTGGGGCCGGGGGCGATGAGGCCGCGTTCCAGCAGGCTGTCGATGTCGGGCTGGAGGGCGTCGCCGACGTCGAGGTAGCCCTTGAGGATCGAGGTGATCTCCTCGCGGCTGCGGCCGTCCCCGGCGGCCTGGTTGAGCACCCACCACTGCGGCTGGCTGAGCCCGAAGCCGGCGAGTCCCGCGCGGATGTGGGTGACGACGGCGATGTGGGCGGCCCAGGACCAGTAGCCGATGGGCTGCTCGATCAGGCCGGTGTCGTCGTGCGAGTAGCTGAAGGCCTCGGTGGGCTGCGGCATGGTGGTGTCCTCCCCGTTCGTGGTGCCGGGCCGTGGTCCCGTCCGGCGCTCAACGAACGTAAAACCTCAAGCAAACTTCGGGTCAAGGGTGGTGTGCGTCTCATCGGCCAGGGGCCGGCGAGCGGGTGGCGTACGGCCTGTTCCCGGCCGTGAGTTGGGGCTGCGGGCCTCCGGCGTGCGGTGAGCGGTCGTGCGCCGCGGGCGGGCGCCGCGCCCTCTCCCCTTGCTGCACACTCCTTGCAGCTACAAAAAGGCCGCGCCTACGGTGTGCCCTCGTTCGTACGCCCAGGGAGGGCTGCTCATGGTCACGACATCCCCCTCCGCCCCGGACACCGCCGTTCCCCTGCGCCGCCGGATCGCCGGTGCCCTGACGCGCGCCGAGTGGCGCCGCATGGGCGGGATGGCCGCGTTCGTCCTGGCGTTGCACGTCATCGGCTGGTTCACGCTGGTGGCGATCGTCGCGCCGGAGCACTACAGCCTCGGCACCAGGACCTTCGGCGTGGGCATCGGCGTCACCGCCTACACGCTCGGTCTGCGGCACGCCTTCGACGCCGACCACATCGCCGCGATCGACAACACCACCCGCAAGCTGATGCAGGAGGGGGAGCGGCCGCTGTCGGTCGGTTTCTGGTTCTCCCTCGGGCACTCGTCGGTCGTCTTCGCGCTGGCCTTCCTGCTGTCGCTGGGCGTGAAGGCGCTCGCCGGGCCGGTGCAGGACGAGAACTCGCGCCTGCACGACGTCACCGGGCTGATCGGGACGACGGTCTCCGGAGTGTTCCTCTACGTCATCGCGGTCATCAACATCGTGGTCCTCGTGGGGATTTGGAAGGTCTTCCGGGGGATGCGCTCCGGCATCCTCGACGAGGCCGCCCTGGAACGGCAGCTCAACAGCCGGGGTTTCATGAACCGGTTGCTGGGCCGGGTGATGCGCTCGATCACCAAGCCGTGGCAGATGTACCCGCTGGGCCTGCTGTTCGGGCTCGGCTTCGACACCGCGACCGAGGTGGCGCTGCTGGTCCTGGCCGGTTCGGGCGCGGCCTCGGGGCTGCCCTGGTACGCGATCCTGTGCCTGCCCGTGCTGTTCGCCGCGGGCATGTCGCTGCTGGACACCGTCGACGGCTCGTTCATGAACTTCGCCTACGGCTGGGCGTTTTCGAAGCCTGTCCGCAAGGTCTACTACAACCTCACCGTCACCGGACTGTCCGTCGCGGTCGCGCTGCTCATCGGTACCGCCGAGCTCCTCGGGCTGCTGGCCGACCGCTTCGGCTGGCGGGGCCCGTTCTGGGACTGGATCGCCGGGCTGGACATGAACGTCCTGGGCTTCGTGATCGTCGGCCTGTTCTTCGCGGCGTGGCTGATCGCCCTGGCCGTATGGAAGTTCGGGCGTGTGGAGGAGCGCTGGACCGGGCGTGTACGGGCCGGGGAGGCCGGGGCCGGGGACTGACCCCGGGCCGGTGCGCGCGGACGGCGGCCGGACGGTCAGTCGTGCGGGGGCAGCCGGCGGGCCCGGTGGTCGGCCGCGCTCAGTGCCTCCTCCACGAGCCGCCGCACGTGCCCGTGGCGCAGCGCGTACACCACGCGGCGGCCCTCCTTGCGGGTCGTCACCAGGCCCGCGAGCCGCAGCCGGGCCAGGTGCTGGCTGACGGAGGTGCGGCTGGTGCGGCAGGCCCCGGTGAGGGTGGTCACGTCGGCCTCGCCCTCGCCGAGGCGGTGCAGCAGGGCGAGGCGGGTGCGGTCGGCGAGCAGGGCGAGGATCTCCACGGCGGCCGTGTAGCGGGTGTCGTCGTCCGGCTGCTGCGAGCCGTGCGCACCTGATAGATGCATGCGTGCACTCATACGCACATAATGGGGGTGGAGAGGGCCCGCTGTCCAAGGAGGGCCCCGCCCCGACCGGAAGGCACGGACGGCCGTGACTGATCACCGGCACCACTCCTCGCTGCGGCACCGGATCGCCCACCTCCTCACCCCCCACAGCCATACGCCCGGCGACAAGGTCGACGCCGAACTGGCCGCCTCCCGCGAGGGCATGCGCGCGCTGTGGGTCTCCCTGGGCGTGCTCGGGCTGACGACCGTGCTGCAGGCGGCCGTCGCCGCCGCCTCCGGCTCGGTCGCGCTGCTGGGCGACACCGTCCACAACGCCGCCGACGCGCTGACGGCCCTGCCGCTGGGCGTCGCCTTCCTCCTCGGGCGGCGGGCCGCGAACCGCCGCTGGACCTACGGCTACGGGCGCGCCGAGGACCTGGCCGGCGTCGTGGTCGTGCTGACCGTCGCCGTCTCCTCGGCGGTGGCCGCGTACACGGCGGTCGACCGGCTCCTGCACCCGCGCGACGTGGAGCAGTTGTGGGCGGTGGCGCTCGCGGCGCTCGCCGGCTTCGCCGGGAACGAGTGGGTGGCCGTGCACCGGATCCGTACCGGCCGCAGGATCGGCTCCGCCGCGCTCGTCGCCGACGGACTGCACGCCCGTACCGACGGCTTCACCTCCCTCGCCGTGCTGCTCGGCGCGGGCGGCTCGGCGCTCGGACTGCGCTGGGCGGACCCGGTCGTCGGGCTCGCCGTCACGGCCGTGATCCTCGTGGTGCTGCGGGGCGCGGCCCGGGACGTGGGCCGGCGGCTGCTGGACTGCGTGGACCCCGCGCTCGTCGACGCCGCCGAACGCGCGCTGCGCGCGGTGCCCGGGGTGCGGGACGTGGGGCGGATACGGATGCGGTGGCTGGGGCACGCGCTGCGGGCCGAGGCCGACATCGTCGTCGACGGGCGGCTGAGCGTGGTCGACGCCCACGCGCTGTCCGTCGCCGCCGAGCACGCGCTGATCCACGCGGTGCCGCACCTGACGGCGGCGACGGTGCACACGGACCACCTGCCGGTCAACGGGGCCGATCCGCACGCGGAGTTGGCGCACCACGGCAGCGCCCGCTGACGCAGGCCGCCCCCGTACCGTACGTACGGTCCCGTCGGGCTACGCGCTACGCGCTCCGCTGCTCCTCCGCCTCCTCGTCCCCTTCCTGCCACCGCCGCATCGCCCGCCGCAGCGAACGCGGATCCGCGTAGCCGAGGCGGCCCGCGAGTTCGGTGGTGCCGGTCGTGCCGGCGGCGCGTTCGGCCTGGCGGCGGCGGGCGGCGTCCAGTTCGGCGCGCCAGGACGTACCGGACTCGGTGAGCCGGCGCTGCAGGGTGCGGCGGCTGACGGCCAGCCGGCGGGCGACGGTGTCGAGGGCGGCGCTGCCGTCGGTCAGGCACTCGTCGACCAGATGCCGGAAGCGGCCCTCCCAGGTCGCGGGCGGCGGCGGGGGCAGGGTCTCGGCGTAGCGGCGCAGGACGGCCGCGAGGCCCGGGTCGGCGCCGGGCACGGGCCGGGCGAGGTCGGCGGTGCGGAAGGTGAACGTGGTCCGCGGCATGCCGAAGTCCACGCTCTCGTGCGGCGCGTAGCCCTCCAGGAACGAGCGGTGGTCGCGCGGCGCCGCCTGCTGCAGTCCGACGCGCACGGGCCGGACGGCGTCGGTGGTGACCGTACGGGCCCGGGTGCACAGCACGAGCGTCGAGAACTGCTCCGACAGCTCCAGGCCGCGGCCCTCGCCGTGCACGTGCTCGAAGGCGAAGGTCGTCTCGCGGTCGTCCTCGGCGACCTTCAGCAGCCGGGCGTTGGTGGTGACGGAGTGCAGATAGCGGACGCTCGTGTCGAAGCCCTCGCCGATCGTGCGGCTCTGGGCGAAGAGGTAGTCGAACAGGCCGAGGTCGCCCAGGCGGTAGCGCTCGGCCATGGCGAGGGTGACGTGCGGGACGCCCAGCGCCCGTTCGGTCTGCTCCCACACACCGAGGGTGAACCGGGTCGGGATCATCGTGTCGTCCGCGTCGAGCAGCCAGCCGGGCACGCCGGCCTCCCGGGCGATGGCGTACGGGTCGGCGCCGTCGGCGTCCGCCGAGGCGAGCAGGAACTTCGACACCGCGACGCTGTCCCGGTAGGCGTCGCTGTCGCACGGCTGATCCATGGCGGACATCATCACGGATGTGTGGCGCGTGGGGTACCCGGGATGGCGCGCTGTGTCCTTTGCCTCAGTGAATCGCCGTTCCATGCTGAGGGCCTGCCTGGCCAGGAGCCCTCCGGCCCACTGACCACGGGCCGCTCACGAAGGCGCCGGGTGCCGCCCCACCGGCCCCGGCGGCGGGGGAGCGCGGGCGGGTACGGGGGTTCCGCCCGCGCTCCTCCGGGGGGACCGGTCATCGGCTCCGGTCCGCCAGGGAGCGCAGATTCCCGCGCGGGCGCACGCCCCCGGGCGCGCACCACGCGACGGTGTCCAAAAACAGCGCAGAGAACGCCTCAACGCCCGGCAAAGCGGGCCGGGTCCGGCACGGGGCGTGCCGGCAGGGCCTGAGGTCCCGCGCTCACCGGCCTGCCGACAGGCCGGAATCCGCCACGGTTTCGCCTCTTGACCTGATTCGCATACTGCGAATCAGCCACTGGGAGGGGGACGTTCGATGGCCGGAGCGTGGAGGCGGGGCGGACTGCGGGGTCCCTGGGGGACCGGGCTGCTGGCCGTGGTCACCGGGGCGGCGGCCGGGTGCGGGGCGATCGGGTTCTTCCGGCTGACGGAGCTGCTCACCGTGCTGTTCACCGGGCACCCCGATCACGTCACCGCCGACCGCGCCGCGAACCCGCACCTCCCCTGGCTCGGCCCGTACGTCCTGCTGCTGGCCCCGGTCCTGGGCGGGCTGCTGTACGGGCCGCTGGTGCACCGCTTCGCGCGCGGCTCGCGCGGGCACGGGCTGCCCGAGGTGATGCTCGCCGTCGCCCGGCACGGCGGGCGGCTGGACCCGCGCGTGTGCGCGACCCGGGTGCTCGCCTCGGCGCTGTGCATCGGCTCCGGCGGCTCGGTGGGGCGGGCGGGGCCCATCACCCAGCTCGGCGCCGCCCTGGGGTCGGCGTTCGCGCGCGCGGCCGGGCTCGCCGAGGGGCGGGCGCGGCTGCTGGTGGGCTGCGGGGCGGCGGGCGGGATCGCGGCGACCTTCGACGCCCCGCTGGCGGGCGCCTTCTTCGCGCTCGAACTCATCCTGAAGGACTTCGGCGTCGAGGCGTTCGGCGCGGTCGTGCTCGCGGGGACGGCGGCCGCCGTGCTCGCCCGGGCCGCCCTCGGCGGCACCGACTACCTCGCGCTCCCCGACCTGCCCGCCTTCCGCATCGACCACGGCGCGCAGCTGCCCGCGTTCGCCCTGCTCGGGGTCGCGGCCGGGGTCGTGGGCGTGGTCCTCACCCGCACCCTGTATCTGACCGAGGACCTGTGCGACCGCCTGTGGCGCGGCCCGCTGTGGCTGCGCCCCGCGGTGGGCGGGCTGCTGCTCGGGGCGCTGCTGATGGCGCTGCCGCAGCTGTACGGGGTGGGCTGTCCGACGGCCGAGCAGGCCGTCGGCGGCGGTATCGGCCCCGGCCTGCTGCTGCTCCTGCTCGTCGGCAAGATCGCGGCGACCAGCCTGACCTTCGGCATCGGCGGTACCGGCGGGCTGTTGGCGCCGATGCTGTTCATCGGCGCCGTCTTCGGGGCGGCCTGCGGCAATCTGGCCGAGCTGGTGCTGCCGGGGGCGGCGGCCGGGAGCGGCACGGTCGGCGCGTACGCGGTGGTCGGCATGGGCGCCCTGCTCGCCGGGGCCGCGCGGGCGCCGATCACGGCGGTCCTGCTGCTGACGGAGATCACCGGCGGCTACGCGGTGGTGCTGCCGCTGCTGATCGCCGTGGTCGCCGCGACCCTCACGGGCCGGCTGCTGGCCCGCGACACCATCGACACCCTCAAGCTGCGGCGGCGCGGCATCGACCCTGCCGGTCTCGCCGTGCCGTCCGGCGGGCCCCTCGCCGCGGGGACGGTGGGGGCGGCCATGGAGAGCCTGCCCGCGCCGCTGCCCGCCGGGACCCAACTGGCCGACGCGGCCTGGGTGCTGGGCATCGGCGGGCACGGCGCCCTCCCGGTCCTCGGCGCGACCGGCCGCTATCTGGGCACCGTCACCGCCCGTACGCTCGCGCAGGCGCTCGCCGAGCCGCCCGACGTCGACGGCCTCGAACCGCCGCCCACCGCGGGCCAGCTGGCCACCTACCCCGTGCTGCTGACCCCGGTGATGCCGCTCGCCGAGGCCCTGCCCGCGCTGGTGTCCGCCCCCGGTGCCGCCCTGCCCGTCCTGGACCCGGCCACCGGCCGGCCCGTCGGCTGGCTCACCCACCGGGCCGCCCTGCGCGCGCTGGAGCCGGAGGCGACCGGGGCCGCCCCGGCGGGCGCCCGCTGAGGCCGCGGTGGATCGCGTCGGACCCTGTCGGATCGCGTCGGACCCTGTCGGACCCTGTCGGACCCCGTCGGACCGCGTCGGACCGCGTCAAGGTTCGGTCAAGTAGTTGCGTCGATGTGCAAGTACAGGGCTAGACTGCATGCGTTGCAGGAGGCACCTCGTTCGGTGAGGCGTCTGTACGGACACAGGCCACTGACCCCACGACGTCGAGAGACGCCCAGGGTCAGGACAGGTCTCCCCGGCCCAAGGGGTGACCCCAAGTGGCTTCCCCGCCCAGGGGATTACGCCGTGCAGTGCCAAAGCTCTGACGAGTTGGGGTGAACCGGCCGTCGGGTCCGGTCCGCTCCTTGCCGAGTCCGTATGGCGCCGCGCGGTGCGCCCCGGCCCGGGAGGAGGCGAGAGAAATGGATTGCAGTCACAGTAGTCCGGGCCGTCGACGGCCCCGTCTCCGCCTGTCCTCGTATCGCACCGGCACGCGGTAACCACCTTCTCTGCGCGCGCCGTTGGCGCCTTTCCGGCACCCGTGCGGCCTTGATGCCGCCGCGGGACGCCGCCGTGCGCGCCGACGCACGCGGAGGGGATGGCTGCCGCGGGCCCACACCTCCCCCGATCGGGGGGCACGGGAGGTCCCGTCATGACCGACACCATCGCCACTCCGGCAGCTCCGCAGCCACGGGCCGCCGTACTCGACGACGCCCACCTCGGCGACATCAAGGGCGCCCTGGGCACCATCAGGGTCGGCGACGACGCGCCGCGCAAGGGGATATCGGCGAAGCTGAAGACCCTGCTGGCCATCATCGGGCCGGGCCTGATCGTCATGGTCGGCGACAACGACGCCGGCGCCTTCGACACCTACGGCAACGCCGGGCAGAACTACGGCACGAGCCTGCTGTGGACGCTGCTGCTGCTCGTCCCGGTGCTCTACGTCAACCAGGAGATGGTGCTGCGGCTGGGCGCGGTCACCGGCGTCGGGCACGCGCGGCTGATCCTGGAGCGGTTCGGCAAGTTCTGGGGCGCGTTCTCGGTCATCGACCTGTTCCTCCTCAACGCCCTGACGATCGTCACCGAGTTCATCGGTGTCACGCTCGCCGTCGGCTACCTCGGGCTGCCGAAGACGCTGAGCGTGCTGGTCGCGGCGGTCGTGGTGATCGCCGCCGCGACCACCGGCTCGTTCCGCCGCTTCGAGCGCACGGCGGTCCTGCTGTGCGCAGGATCGTTGCTGCTCATCCCGATCTACTTCATGATCCACCCGAGCACGTCCACGATGGCGCACGACTTCGTCGTCCCCGGCATGCCGCACGACGCCAAGCTCGCCGACGTCATGCTGCTGATCATCGCGATCGTCGGGACGACCGTGGCGCCCTGGCAGCTGTTCTTCCAGCAGTCCTACGTCATCGACAAGCGCATCACTCCGCGCTTCATGAAGTACGAGAAGGCCGACCTGTGGATCGGCATCGTCGTGGTCATCCTCGGCGCCGCCGCCATGATCGGCTTCACCGCGGCGGCCTTCGCGGGCACCCCGGAGGCCGGGAACTTCGAGGACGCCGCCGGGATCGCGAAGGGCCTGGAGGCCCACGCCGGCAAGCTCGCCGGGGTGCTGTTCGCGATCGCCCTGCTCGACGCCTCGATCATCGGCGCCTCCGCCGTGTCGCTGTCCACCGCCTACGCGCTGGGCGACGTCCTCGGCCTCAAGCACTCGCTGCACCGCGGCGTGCGCGGCGCCAAGGGCTTCTACGCGATCTTCGCGGGCGTCATCCTGCTCGCGGCGGTCATCGTGGTCGTCCCCGGCTCCCCGCTCGGCCTGATCACCACCGGCGTGCAGACGCTCGCCGGAGTGCTGCTGCCCTCCGCGACGGTCTTCCTGCTGCTGCTGTGCAACGACAAGGCCGTCCTGGGCCCCTGGGTCAACGGCCGCTGGACCAACGCCTTCACCTCGCTGGTCGTCGGCGTCCTGGTCGTCCTGTCCATCATCCTGACCGCGTCGGTGACCTTCCCCGGCATCACCTCCGGCGCGATCCTCGACATCATGGCCGTCTGCGGCGTCGCGGGCATCCTGGCCATCGGCTACGCCGAACTGCGCCGCCGGCGCAAGGGCTGGGCCCTGGCCGCCCCCGTCGACCGCCGCGGCAAGGAGAGCTGGCGGATGCCGCCGCTCGACGAACTGCCCAAGCCCGTCATGTCCACCGGCCGCAAGATCGGCATGAGCGCCCTGCGGCTCTATCTGCTCGCCGCGATGGTCCTGGTCGTCGTCCACATCGTGCAGGTCGCGCTGGGGAACTGACCGTACGGGTCCGGCGGCCCCGCCCGCGCCGCCGGACCCCGCCACACGGCACCGCCACCGAACCCCCGGGAAGGGAGGGCACCGTGCGTCACCTCGTCCACATCACCCGGATCTCCCGCCTCTCGCATCACCACCGCCTTCCGGCGAGGACCACCGAACGCGCCTGCGCGCACGTCCACCTGGCCCTCCACGACGGCGTCGAGCGCGACTACCTGCTCGACGACCCGGGCGAACGCACGCCCGCCGGCGGCGAACGGCTCGCCTACGAACCCCGGGTGCACCTCGCGTACATCCTCGCCCGCCAGGGCCACGACGCCCGCTGGCTCGCCGAGTTCGCCGACCTGCCGCACGACGCGGCACACCGCATCGCGGAACTCGCGGCCTCGCCCTCGGCGAACGGCCCCAAGTAACGCGAGGGCACTGTACGGGAGTTCGCCGTCCCCGGCTGCGGACGGCGGACTCCCGCACAGCGAACGGAAAACCCCCAAGACCACCACACCGCATGGAGGTGCCATGCTCTGCGCAACCCTGCACGCCCTCTGCAGCACCGAACGCGAGTACAAGGCACGGGCGTTGTGCGTGCTCGGAGCCCGGCACGGCACGCGCCTGATGGGCCTGCGCACCAGCCCGGACCCGTCCGGCGGCGCGGTCCACCTGTGGGTGACGCTCGGCGTCGACGGCGCCGCGTCCGTCCACCTGGAGGAGCTGATCAGCCGCCTCTCCGCCGAACCCGGAGTGCGGGACCTGCACTGGCGGCTGCACTCGGTGCCGACCGCCCGGGAACGGGGACGGGAGCGGGAGCGCGAGCGGGAACAGCTCGCGGCCCGGTGACCCGGCTCCCCTGAACCCCCTGACTCCCCGCTTCCCCTCCACCGAAGGCGGCCGTCATGCTCACCGCGTTCGACCACGTCCAACTGGCCGCGCCCGCCGGCACCGAGGAACTGCTGCGCGGCTTCTACGTCGACGTCCTCGGCATGCGGGAGATCCCCCGCCCGCGCGCCCTCGACGGGCGCGGCGGCTGCTGGTTCGCCGCCGGCGACGACACCGTCCGGCTGCACCTGGGCATCGAGGAACGCTTCCTGCCCGCGACCGACGCCTGCCCCGGGCTGCGCGTCCGGGGCATCGAGGCGTTCGCCGCCTGGCTCGCCGCCCACGGCGCGCCCGTCGCCTGGGACGACTCCCTGCCCGGCCACCGCCGCTTCCGCAGCGAGGACCCGGTGGGCAACCGGCTGTGGTTCGTCGAGCCCGTCCCCTGAACACCCACGGATGAACACCCCACGCACGAACGTCCCCAAGCACGAACGCCCTCACGGATGAAGGCCCCCACGACTCGCCGCCCCCTCCGCTCAGCACGCCAGGAGCAGCCATGCGCCTCACCTACCCCCGCGTCCAGCGTCTGCACGCGACGGCCTGCCCGCCGCCGTTCGCCGCCTCCGCGACCTCCCCGGCGCCGCGCCCGGCCGTCGCGCCCCGCCCCGACGACCTCGTCGTCGACCTGCTGCGCCGCACGGTCTCCGTGGCCGGACGGCAGATCCAGCTGACCTTCATGGAGTTCGAACTGCTCGCCCACCTGGTGGCCCGGCCCCGGCAAGTGCACACGCGCGGCCAGCTGTTCAGGGCCGTGTGGAACCGGCCCGCCGTCGGTGGCACCCGCACCATCGACGTGCACATCGCCCGGCTGCGCGGCAAGCTCGGCCCGTACCATCGCGGGGCCCTGACGACGGTACGGGGCGTCGGCTACAGCTACGACCCCTCGAGGCTCAGCCAGGGCTGAGCCGGTCCACCGGCAGGTGCCGGGGCCCGCGCAGCACCGGGCTGCGCCGGTACGGCGGCGGGTCCTCGGCCAGCCGGGCCGGTCCGAGCCGGGCCAGCAGCGTGGTGAGCGCGATCTGCGCCTCCACGCGGGCCAGTGGCGCCCCGAAGCAGTTGTGGACGCCGCTGCCGAAACCGAGGTGCGCGTTGTCCTCGCGGGCCGGGTCGAAGCGGTCGGGCTCGGGGAAGCGCAGCGGGTCGCGGTTGCCGGAGGCGAGGACGAGCGTCAGCCGGGACCCCTGGGGCACGGTCACGCCCTGGACCTCGACGTCCGCGAGGACCGTACGGTTCGGCAGGAACTGCACCGGCGGCTCGTAGCGCAGGAGTTCCTCCACGGCCCGGGGCACCCGCGCCGGATCGGACTTCAGATACTCCAGGGCGTCGGGGTGGCGCAGGAGGGTGAGCATGCCGTTGGTGATGAGGTTGACGGTCGTCTCGTGCCCGGCGATCAGCAGCAGCACCGCGTGCGCCTTCACCTCCGGCTCGGTGAGCGGCCCTTCGGGACTGCTGTCGTGGACGAGCGCGGAGAGCATGTCGTCCCCGGGCCGCTCCCGCCGGGCGCGCGCGAGCCCGCCCATGTAGTCCATCATGGCCGCACGGGCGTCGAGGGCGGTCCGCTGCCGCCGCCGGGCCTCCTCGGAGTCGTCCGGGGAGATGTCCAGACCCATGATGATCGCGTCGGTCCACGCGTGCAGCTGCGGCATGTCCTCCTGCGGGACGCCCAGCAGACGGCAGATGACCGTCACGGGCAGCGGGTAGGCGAACTCGTCGACGAGATCAACCCGTTCCTTGCCGTCGAGGGCGTCGGCGAGGCCGGCGGCGATGCCGGTGATGTCCTCGCGCAGGGCGTCGATCCGGCCGGGCGAGTGGGGCGGGCCGAAGGGGCGCATCACCAGGCGGCGCAGCCGGTCGTGCTCGGGGTCGTCCTGGCCGATGAACGCCGCCGGCCGGTCCTCGCTCGGCAGCAGCTCGGGATCGTCGACGCGCAGCCGGACGTCGGAGCTGACGCGGGGGTCGTGCAGCAGCGCCGCGATCTCGTGGTACGTGCCGACGAGGTAGCTGTCGTCCTCCTGGCGGGCCACACCGTGCTCGCGCAGCTCCGTGTAGAGCGGGTACGGATCGGGGCGGCCGGCGTAGTCGCAGATGCGGCGGAAGAGGGTTTCCGTGGACATGGGGGCGGGGCTCCTCGCGGAAGTCGGGCCGTACGGCGGCGCGTTGACGGCCCCGGTCAGGTGCCGCCCGGCCGCAGCCAGATCAGCCGGCGGTCCGGGAGGTGCCCGGTCAGGGCGACGGTCGGGCCGTGCGAGAGCACCGCCGGATCGGGCACGTCGGAGGGCATCGGCACGGCGTCCTCGTGACGGTCGGCGGCACCGGGCGGGGGCGGGAACGGGGCCGCCGTCTCGATCAAGTACTGGTAGTGCTCCAGCCACTTCGCCCGGTTGACGCTGACGGCGGCGGTGACGCGGCCCCGGTAGCCGTACACCGCGACCAGCCGGCCCTCCTCGGGCGAACCCTGGGCGATCACCACCCGGTCGGAGAACGACGGCACGCCCACACACTTGATGTTCAGCCCGAACTGGCTGGACCAGAAGGCCGGTACGGCCAGGTGCGGGCGGCGCCGGGGGCCGGGGCTGACCATGTTGTGGGCGGCGACCTCGGCCTGCGCCACGGCGTTGCCCCAGTGCTCCAGGGACAGCATCTGGTACTCGAACAGCGGGTGCGGGAAGCGGGCCACGTCCCCCGCGACGAACACGTCGTCCGTGACGATCCCGTACATGTCGAAGACCCGGCAGCCCGCGTCGCACGCGACCCCGCGCGGCCCCGCCGCCAGCCCCGACCCGTCCAGCCACTCGGTGTTGCGGACCGCGCCGAGCGCCACCACGGCGACATCCGCCTCGATCCGCGTGCCGTCGCAGAACTCGGCCCCCGTCAGCCGCCCGCCGCGCCCCGTCAGCGCGGTGACGGTCACCCCGCAGCGCAGATCGACGCCGTGCGCGCGCTGCAGCCGCGCCGCGAACGCGCCGAGCGTCCCGCCGAGCGCGCCCACCAGCGGGGCCTGGCCGCGCTCGGCGACCGTCACCTCAAGCCCCCGCTCCCGGCAGCAGGACGCCACCTCCGACCCCAGGAACCCGGCCCCGATCACCAGCACCCGCCTCGGGCCCGCGTCCAGCAGCTCCGCGAGACGCGCCGCGTCGTCGGCCGTCCGCAGCGTCAACACCCCCTCCAGGGCCGCCTCGTCGGGCATCGGCCAGGGGCGGGCGCGGGTACCGGTGGCGATCAGCAGGCGGTCGTACGGCAGATGCCCGCCGTCGGACAGCAGCACCTGCCGGTGCGCCCCGTCCAGCGCGGCGGCCCGCACCCCCAGCCGCCACTCCGCCTCGACCGCGCGCCGCCGCGGCAGCCCCGTGTCGTACGCCGTCCCCTTGCCGAGCAGCACCTGCTTCGACAACGGCGGTCTGTCGTACGGCGGTTGCTCCTCCTCGCCGACGAGCGTGAGCCGCCCGGCGAAGCCCTCCGCGCGCAGCGTCTCCGCCGCCCGCAGCCCGGCCAGCGAGGCCCCGACGATCACGATCCGCCCGTCGGCGCGGACCTCCTCGGGCCGCAGCTCAGCACACACGACGGCCCGGCCCCGGAACACCGGCCACGATCTGCATACCGGTCCACCCACTCCTCGCCGCCGCGTGCCGCCGTGTCGTCCCTTTCGTCTTACTACGTTCGGTGGGGTGGTGGGAGGTCGGGGTGGGCCGGGCGGGGGACGGGGGTATTCGGTGGCCCCTCCTCGCTCCGACCGGCACCCTGCTCTCATGGCGAGAACGTTTGACGACCTGGTCGCGGAGGCCGCGGCGGCCCCCGTCGAAGGGTGGGACTTCTCGTGGCTCGCCGGCCGGGCCACCGAGCAGCGCCCGTCGTGGGGCTACCAGCGGCTCATGGGGGAGCGCATGGCGTGCGCCTCGGCCGCGCTGGACATCCAGACCGGGGGCGGGGAGGTCCTGGCGGGCGTGCCGAAGCTGCCGCCGCTGGTCGTGGCCACCGAGTCCTGGCCGCCGAACGTCGCCAGGGCCACCCGGCTGCTGCACCCGCTCGGCGCGGCCGTCGTCCGCGACGAGGACGAGCCGCCGCTGCCGTTCGCCGACGGGGCCTTCGACCTGGTCGTCAGCCGGCACCCGGTCACCGTGTGGTGGGAGGAGATCGCCCGGGTGCTGCGCCCGGGAGGCACGTACCTCTCCCAACAGGTCGGCCCCGCCGGCGTCTTCGAGCTCGTCGAGTACTTCCTCGGCCCCCAGCCGGCGGACGTGCGCCGCGAACGGCACCCCGACGACGCCCGCCGCGCCGCCGAGGCCGCCGGCCTTCAGGTCGTGGACCTGCGCTCGGAGTCCCTGCGCACGGAGTTCCTCGACGTCGGCGCGGTGATCTACTTCCTGCGGAAGGTGATCTGGATGGTCCCGGGCTTCACGGTCGAACGCCACCGCGACCGGCTGCGCGAGCTGCACGAACTCATCGAGAGGGACGGGCCGTTCGTGGCGCACACGACACGGTTCCTCATCGAGGCCCGCAGGCCGGAGTGAGCGGGGGCGTTGGTGCCGGGCGGATCGGCGGTCCTGTACGGCGTCGTCGAGACAGCGCCGTCGACCGGCTCCGGCGGAAGCCGCGCGGTGGTTCCGCGTCGGTGGACGGGGCGGTGGTGGGGGTGTCGCGGGCCGTCGCCGCCCGGTCGAGGGGTGGCGGGTCAGCGGATGACGACGACCGTTGGCTGGGCCGTGTCACCGGTCAACGGGCCAGCCCCACCCGTTCTGCGTCGGTGGACGGGCGGCGGGTGGGGGGCGCGGGCCGTCGCCGCCCTGTCGAGGGGTGGCGTCAGCGGACGACGACGACCGTCCGCCGGGCCGCGTCCCCGACCAACGGGCCTGCCCCCCACCCGTTCCGTGCCGGTGGACAGAGCAGCGGGTGGGGGTGTCGCGTGCCCTCGCCGTCCGACCCCGGGAGGTGGCGGGTCAGCGCACGACGACCACCGTCGGCCGGTCCGCCCCCACGCCGATCTCGGTCAGCGAGCAGTCGGGAACGACGGCCCCACGGACAGTCCACCCGCCCGCCGCCTCCACCGTCGCGCCCGGCAGCCCGCCGCCGACGGTCAGCCCGGCCGAGCCCCACGGAGAGCCGCCGGGGGAAGTCGCCGACGAGAGAGCGCCGTTGACGTCCGCGACGGCGTACACCGTACGGCCGCCGGGTGCCGCCTCCCCGGACCGGTGTTGTGCCACGGCGGCCAGCCACGCGCGGGCCCGCAGGGGTGCGCAACCCGCCTTGACGCGCTCCGCGTTGATCCGGTCCACGACCTCCTGTTCCGGACTGCCGTGCGCCTCCGGAGTGGAGGTGGGAGGCGCCGCCGGGGCGGGCCGCGCGGTGGTGGCGGTGCGGGAAGCCGGCGCGCTGGGGGAAGCCGGTGCTGCCGGAGTGTGGTCGGCGGAAGGGCCGCCCACGGGAACGGCCGCCGGCGTCGCGGCGGGGGCGGGGTCGTCGCGGGGGACCACCCGGGGCAGGACGGGCTCCGCCTCGTTCAACGCCAGCACCGGAGCGGCCTCGGCGCTGTCCCCGGCGGGCGGTCCCTCCTGCGTCGCGGGCATGAGGAGCCAGCGGCCGCCGCCCAGCGCGCCCCCGGCGAGCAGGGCGAGAGCGGCCACGGCAGCCGCGGCCCTGACGGCCGTACGGGCAGGGGACGGTGCCGGCGCGCAAGGAGGGACGTACGCGGCACGCGACGCCACGGACACCATCGGCAGCCGCAGCTGTCCCAGGACGCGCTCCAGCAGGACGACACCGACCGGGACCAGCCCGAGCCCGGCGAGCAGCCCTTCGGCCGGTACCAGCGCCGACCCGAGTCCGCCGCACGCGCCGCACCCGCGCACGTGCCGGGCGACGCGCTTGCGCCACAGCGGCGAGGGCACCCCGTCCCACGTCCGCAGGACCGTCCCGAGGCCGGCACACCGGGGCCGCGCGGACAGCGCGCGGACGACCGTACGGGCCACGTCCAGCTGGAACTTGGCACGCTGGACGCGGACCGCCGTGTGCGCCGCCGGCAGCCCGAGCGCCGCGACGACCTCCCTGCGCGTCAGCTGTCCCGCGGCCTCCGCCCACCACAGGGACAGCACGGCCCGTTCGACGTCGTCCAGCCACCGGGTGGCCTGCACGGCCTCCCGGCGCTGCCCCTCCAGGCCCAGCCGCAGGATCGTCACGTCGACGAAGTCCGCGCCCGGGTCGCGGACCTCGTGCGGCTCGGGCAGAGCCTCGACCGGCTGCGCGCCGTGCTGACGGCGCCAGTGGGCGCGTATCTGGTTCATGGTGATGGCCGCGAGCCAGGCCCGGAACCGGCCCGGGTCCTCCAGCCCCTCCAGTCCCCCGATCACCCGGATCAGGGTCTCCTGCACGACGTCGTCGACGTCCGCGTGCCCGCGCAGGGCCCGCCCGACGATGTTGTGGACCAACGGCAGGCACACGGCCACCAACTCGCCCCGCGCGGCGGGGTCCCCGCCCCGCGCCGCCTCGACCAGTTCGACACCGGCCGCACTCGTGTCCGTCATGCGCTGCCCACCTCGTCCCTGCTGCTCCTGCTGTGACTGCCGTTCCTGATGTTCCGGCGGAGGGGGAGACCATGCCGCGTCCGGGCGCATAACGAAAAATCGGGAGGGAATCGCGGCGGGGGGCGGCGGTGCCGGCGGTGCCGACAGTGCGGCGGTCCAGTGGTGGGGTCGTCCGGTGGTGGGGTCGTCCGGCGTCCGGCGGTCCGGCGGTGCGGCGGTGCGGTCGCGAGGCGTCCCACCATCCGGCGGTGCGGCCGCTTCGCGGAGGCCGCGGTACGTGGTCTGCTGGTGGGCATGCCCGTGACCCCCCGAAGGGCGGCGCCGGACGACCCCGGCCACCCGGCGCGTACCGCACCCGTCCTGGCGTCCGTGGACGCGCTCGACCGGGCCGTGGCCGGCTGCCGGGCCTGCCCGCGGCTGGTCGCCTGGCGGGAGGAGGCCGCCCGGGTCAGGCGCGCGGCCTTCGCGGACTGGGAGTACTGGGCCCGCCCGGTGCCCGGCTTCGGCCCGCCGGACGCCGCGCTGGCGATCGTCGGCCTGGCCCCGGCCGCCCACGGCGGCAACCGCACCGGCCGCATCTTCACCGGCGACCCCTCCGGCGACGCGCTCTACGCGGCGCTGTACGAGACCGGGCTGGCCTCGCAGCCGACCGCGACCCACCGCGGCGACGGCCTGGAGCTGTACGGCGTACGGATCACGGTGCCGGTGCACTGCGCGCCTCCCGGCAACCGCCCCACCACCGCCGAACGCGACACCTGCCGGCCCTGGCTCGCCCGCGAACTGCGCCTCCTGCGCCCCACGCTCCGGGCGGTCGTCGCCCTCGGCGCCTTCGCCTGGCAGGCGCTGCTGCCGGTCCTGGCTGGCACGGGATGGCAACTGCCCCGCCCCAGGCCCGTCTTCGGGCACGGGGCCGAGGTGTTCCTCGGCGCCGAGGCAGAGGGGCGCGGGCTGTGGCTGCTCGGCGGATACCACCCGAGTCGGCGCAATATGTTCACCGGGACGCTGACCCCGGAGATGCTCCGGGAGGTCCTGCGGCGGGGGGCCGGGGCGGCGGGACTGCGATAGCCGTCCCTGTCTTCTTCATCTTCTTCGCCTTTGCGATCAGGTCTTGGTGATCCGGCCGGTTTGATGGAACATGAGAGCTTGATCAACATTGATGTTCACGGGGGATCGATGCGTACATCGCGTACATTGCGGGTCTTGGCGGCAGTTGCTCTCACCACGGTGGGGCTGGCCGCGCCGGCCGTCGCCGCGCCGGCCGCGGAGGGCACGGCCACCTACACCGTCTGGGAGTGGAACGTCGCCGGTGACGCGATGAACCACAACTCGACCACGAACGGCATGGTCGGCGCGGCCGCCAGGTCGATCCAGAACCGGGGCGCCGACTTCGTCGCGCTCAACGAGCTGTGCGCGAGCCAGTACCGGGCGCTGGTGGACAGCCTCCGCACAGCGGGCTGGCCGGAGGACAGTACGAACTTCGCGCGCTTCGAGGGCGCGTACCCCGCCGGGAAGGCGGCGTGCGGCGGCGAGGAGGAGGGCATCGCGATCTTCAGCAAGCGCCCCCTGGGTCCCGCGGACCGCTTCACGCTCCCCGACGACGGCCAGCGCGAGAAGCGCAAGCTGCTGTGCGCGCCGCTGAAGGACAAGTCGCACATGCGGTTCTGCGCCACGCACCTGACCTTCGTGGACGCGTTCCGCAAGCCCCAGGGCGACTACGTGCGCGACCGGCTGGACGACTACTACGCCAAGGGCGACACGGTCGTCGTCGCCGGGGACTTCAACATGCAGCCCGACTGGGGCCGCATGGACGAGTGGTACTCCACCGCCGTCAACACCCCCAACAACGGCCGCAACACCGGCCGTTACCGCGAACTCGACGACAACGACCCGGTCAACTGCCCCGGCTACGGCGAGTCCACGGTCAGCACCGCCGATCCCGGGGACCTCAGCCCGTGCGGCACTGGCAAGAAGATCGACTTCATCTTCGTCCGCGAGGACAGGATCGCCGGGGAGTACTCGGCCCACGCCCTCGCCCCGTCCACCGCGTGCGGCGGCGGGCTCTGCTCCGACCACCGGGTGCTGACGGGCTCCGTCACGGTGGCGGTGAAGAACTAGGTGAAGAACTAGGCGAAGGGCTGCGTGGAGGTGTGGAGGGCTGACGGCGGGCCGGCCCCAGGCGCACGGCGAGGGCGGCGATGTCGTCGTCGAGGGCCCCGCCGCTGTGGCGCAGAAGATCGTGGTGGAGCCCGTCGAGCAACTCGCGGGGGCCGGCGGCGGTCTGCCGTCGCGCCCAGTCCGCCAGCCAGTCCGCCAGCGGGAAGAACTCGCCGTCACGGCCGCGCGCCTCGGTGACGCCGTCGGTGCACAGCAGCAACAGGCCGCCGGGGGCGAAGCCGAAGGTGTCGACGGTGTACTGATCGCCCATCAGCTCGGCCAGGCTGAGGATCGGCGAGGGGGCGGTGGGCTCCAGCACGCGCAGCTCCCCGCGGCCGAGCAGCAGCGGCGGAGGGTGTCCGCAGTTGAGGATCCGTACGTGGCCGTCCTCGTGCGGGACGGCGCGGCCGTCCTCGTGGGGGATCTCGACGAGCAGGGCGGTGGCGAAGCGCTCCACCATCTCCTCGGGCGGGAACGCGGCGCTGTAGCGCTTGCTGCTGGCCTCCAGACGGCGCGCGACGTCGCCCAGGCCGGGCTCGTCGTACGCCGCCTCCCGGAAGGAGTTGACCATCGCCGCGGCCGCCCCCACCGCCGGCAGCCCCTTGCCCCGCACGTCGCCGATGAGCAGCCGCACCCCGTACGGGGTGTCGGCCGCCTCGTAGAAGTCCCCGCCGATACGGGACTCCGCCGCGGCCGCCAGATACAGCGCGTCGACCTCGACGTCCCCGAAGCGGCGCGGCATGGGGCTCATCACCACCTGCTGCGCCGCGTCGGCGACGGCCCGCACCTGGAACAGCGTCCGCTCCCGCTGCAGCCGGACATGACTGCCGTACGCGGCCGCCACGGTGACCGCGACGATCCCCGCCGCCGTGTACCCCGTCGCCAGGTGGGGGAAGGCGACCCCGAGTCCGATCATGAGCCCCAGGCAGATCGTCCCCAGCAGCACGGTGGGCAGTACGGGCCACATGGCGGCGGCCAGAGCGGGCGCGGCCGGCAGCAGCCGGCTGAAGGCGATGCTGGGGGGCGTGGTGTAGGCCACGCTGGCGATCACTGCCGTGAGGATCACCGGTGACAGCAGGATGAGCAGCCCCCGGCCACGGCGAGGACGGGGCCGGGGCCGCAGCCGGCCAGGTCTGGTCACAGTGCCCAGCATATCGACGCAAATGGGACGTGCAGTGCCGAAAGGGGCGGACGGGCCCGGAGGCGGGGCCGGAGCGCTGTACGGCTCACTGTCGGGCGGGCTCTCCGTCGTGGACCACGCGGGCCACGGACGCGACGCGGAGCGGGCCGTGGCCGCGCGCCGTGTCCCGGATCGGATACGACAGCGGCTGGGACTGCGGCCTTCCCCTGTGAGGTGGCGGTGCGTCAGACTGCCCGGCGGGGCGACCGAGGGGGACCGTGATGGCGAACCGGCGAAGGCGGCGTTCCGCGGCCCGGCGCAGGCGGGTGGCCATGGGCAGGGCCGGCCTGGCCGGCGGGGCGCTTCTGCTGATCACGTTCGTGGTGTTCTGGTCCGTCCTCTGGCCGTACGTCGTGGCGGTGGGCGGAGTCGGCGGCCTGGGCGCGGCCGGGTGGCGGCTGTGGCGGACGGACCGTCTGCTGCGGAGCCGGGACCGGAGCTGGCGCCGGGAAGAGGCCGTGAAGGCGGGCCACCGGACGCTGGCCGACGTGGACAAGATGTCCGGTACCGAGTTCGAGGAACTCGTCGCGGAACTCTGCCGCCGTGACGGCTGCTCGGAGGTCCGCAGGGTGGGCGGCACCGGTGACCAGGGCGCGGACGTGGTCGGCCGGCTGCCGGACGGGCGGGCCATGGTCGTGCAGTGCAAGCGCTACGCGCCGAGGAGCTCGATCGCCAGCCGGGAAATGCGCGATCTGCTGGGCTCCAAGGTCCACTTCGGCGCGGATGCCGCCGTCTTCGTGACGACGACCCGCTTGAGCGGCCCCTCCGAGGAATTCGCCCGCACGAACGGCATCATCGCCATCCACCGCGACCTGCTCGGCCTTTGGAACAGCGGTACGCCATTGGCCGCGCTGGCTGGCCTCAACGGAGCCGGCCAGGGCGACCGGGGCCATCGGAGGCGGTGGAGGAAGACCTACGGGGCGAACGGTCGGTAGAGCGTCGGGTCACACCTTTTTGACGACGACCGTGTCCGGAACCAGCTTCTCCAGGTCGTCCGTGTCCGACGTGAAGACGGTGACCTGTCCCTTCTGCTGTCGTGCAATGACGGCGAGTACCGCATCGATCGCGTACTTGTGGCCGTGCAACTTGGCGTTGGCCAGTAGCCGACGAGCCTGGCGGGCTTCGTCCTTCCCGATGTCGACGACCTGGAGGCGGGACAGTACCCAGTCCCAGCGCTGTTCGGTCGTTCTGCCGTCGTACGCCTCGACCAGAGTCATCGGCGACGTGACCACTTCTGCTTCCCCCCGGGCCGCGAGGTCGAGCCAGGCGATCATCTTCCGGTCGCCGCGTACGGCCAGGGAGAGGGCCTCACAGTCCAGTACGAAGACACGGGGCGGCCACTGCTCGTACTCACCGGCTCGCTTCTTCACGCGGCTTCTCCGGCGCCGCGCCGTCCGGCGTTGCGGCGCCGCCGCTCGTGTTCGGAGTCGATCTCTTCCAACTCGTCGAGCGCTGCCGCACGCTCGTCATCGGTGACGGGGCCGTGTTCTTCCCGCAGCCAGTCGACCAGTTCCAGCAGTCGGTCCCGGTCACGCTTGAAGCGCAGCGCCTCGGCGACGTACGCCGACAGGCCCCGCTCCGCAGCCTCCGCGCGGATCTCGTCCAGAAGATCCTCGGGGATTGTCACCGTTACCTTCTTGGTCGCCATACAAGCGACCATACTCTCGGTATCGCGGTCCTTACCAGTGGCCAATGCGAACCGCGCCGGCCTGGGCGACCGCAGCCGTCGGAAGCGCTGCCATGGGGGCGGTGCGGATCGGGGCAGGAGATGACCTCGTCGGGCGTGACGATCAGGTCGACGCTGACGTCGTGTGGCGGCGGGAATGGGCCCGTCCACGACCTGAAGAGGGTGGACGGCTGCGGACGACGCTCTCGTTGAGATCGCACCCAGGTGCCCGTGCCGCGTGTCGAACGGACTGGGCGGGGCTGCACCGCTCTACCCGGCCCACGACTCCGCGAGCCTGTACGGATCGTGGGACATGGCCGACCCCGCGAGTACGCCACCAACCTTAGCTCCCGCAAAGTCGCCTGGCGCAGCGCGCGGCTCCACGACGCCCGCCACACCGTCGCGACGGTCCTGCTCATCCTCGGCGTCCCCGACGCGGTCGTCGACGCCATCATGGGCTGGGAGTCGGGTAAGTCCGCCCGTATGCGCCGCCGCTGCCAGAACCTGGCCAACCCGGTACTGCGGGCGACCGCAGACAAGATCAACGAATTGCTGTGGGCGCCCCAGCCCTGGCTAGCTGATGAGCCCAGCGGGGCCTCGACCGAACTCGGTCGAGGCCCCCGCTTCACGCCCGTGCCCGTGGACCTTGTACAGGTCGGCATCGGCTCCCACCGAGGTGAAGGAAGAGGGGAAAGAGCGGCGAGTCAGATACGTGCCTTCCAGTTCCGGATCGCCTGGTCCAGGCGCGAGCGGAGCCGCGAGGCTGCCGGCGTGCTCGGCAGGAGCTGCTCGTACGCCTCGCAATGCCGCTTGGCGATCAGTCCCGCGAGATTGGCGGAGCTCCGTGACGGATACACCAGCGAGCAGTTCTTCTCGCCGAGCTCTTGGGCCAGGCCGAGGAAGCTACGGCCGATACCGAGGGCGGGTGAGGTGCCGTAGTGCTTGGCCTCGATTGCCGCGACGAGCTTGTTGTTCCTGGGGTGTACTCCGGCCTGTCTGCTGCGCTCGGCCTCCTGGTGTTCGATGATCGCGACATCGCACTCGTGCGCCACCTTTGACCGGCCTGAGACGACGTACACGCCGAGATGGATCTCAAGTTGCTTCTGAGTGCCAGGGAAACTGACCAGTGCGTACGTGAAATTGCCTGACCAGAGTTTTCCCGGGGACCTGCGGAAGTGAAGCTCAGTGGTCGCGGTCGCACCGTCCTGGGTGAGGAGTGCGGATCCGCCGGCCTCTTTGGCGGCGTCAAGGCAGAGCACGAGCAGTGATGTCTCGTAAAGATCGGACTCGTCTGCTGCGTTGCGGTAAACCGGCTGCAGGGCGCCGATCGCCTTCTCAATGGCCTGTACCAGGTTAGCCTTGCTCACAGGACGGCCTCCGGTTGTGTCTCGGGATCGTGCACGAGAAGCTCTCGCACCGTCTGGAGGGTGGCCTCTGCTTGTGCCGTCTCTTCCGGCAGAACGATGTGCGACGGGGCTTCCAGCTCGGGGTCGCCGAACCAGATTTCGAGCTCCATCCCACGTTCGATGGCTGTCTTCAGCGCCGCCTGCCGCGTAGCGTGCATGGTCTCAGCGAGTGTGATGAGTGCCTCGCGGATCAGTTCGATGCGCTCCTCGTTGGTGTACGGGATCACAGCGACGTCGCTCTTGCCGAGAGCCGGCAGCTCAATTGCGGCCAGTCGGCTGGCCCGTTCCTCGTACCGCCCCTCCTGCCGAAGCTCTTTCTCGGTGACCGCGCGCCCATGGCGGACCTCCTGATCCAGCTGATCAGCCAGACCCGGCATCACTTCCCTGAGCTGCGCCATGATCGACTCGTAATCGCGATCGGTGACCACGCCTCCCCCTCCTGCCTATCGGTTGACCGGGACTGTACCGAGACCGGCTGACAGAGGGCTCCCGATCGGCCAACGGTAGACACAGGCCGCTTCACCCCAGCTGCAACCACAGAGCGACGAAGGTCCCGGCCGCTGTGTGATCGGGACGAAAGCCCACCAGCGCACGTGTGCGGCCTCCAGTCCGACCGGCACCGCGCCGATCCTGCTGCCGTAGCCGCAGAAGGCGCACTGGTACTCGTAGGCTGTCAGAACCTGCTCGACGTCGTCGCGGCCATCGGCGCGGCCGCCGCGATCGTCTTTTCCTCGGCGAGAGTGTGGCCCTCTGGCAGTTCATCGGGGCAGCCCTGATCATCGGCGGGATCTTCCTCTTCACGGAGGCAGATCTCGACGAGCTCGACGACCTCGAGGGGTGAGGGCGGCCGTGACCGGAGTCATCCGCCCTGCCGGGCGACTGTGGAGGTTGTCGCTCGTGTGCGGGTTTACGCGATGGGATGCGGGGCTGGGATGAATGATGCTGCGTCACCGGCGAACCAGTTCCAGATCCACTCTCCATCGAAGCCCTCCGTAGGCGTGCCGGAAGTCTTCAGGGGCCCGCTCTCGGGTACGGCGGTGATCGTCCGGTCTTTGCCGGCCTGCAGAATCGTGATGGAGAGTTCCCACGAGACGCGTGAGCGGAGTGCGGCTCCGGCGATGTGAAATGTCTGGGAGTCTCCGGCCTCTAGCCTCACCTCTCGGTCGAGGAAGTAGGACTGCTCCCCGGTGGGTTCGAGACAGCCCATGTCGAATCGGGCAGGTCGACCCGTGGGATCGGCCTCGTCGAGATCGAAGTAGATGAGTTCCTTCTGCACGGCGCCGGCTGGTGGGTAGGCCACCAGAGCAGCGCGCAGAGGCACGCCGACGTCTGTTTTGCGGACGCCGATGTGGGTGATCGTGAGTGGTTCAGTGCTTCGGTTCTCCGCGTGCAGGTCGAGCGCGGTCAGCCCATAGTCGTAGGCGCCCTTGGTACGTAGCCATTCGTACATCTGCCGGTAACGGCGCCCGCTGTGCGCCAGCGGAACGGAGGCATGGAGGGGCTCCGCGTCTGGTAGCGCCAGCTTCCATGCCTTCGGAATGTGCGGGGCTGCCACGACCGCAAGCGGCGAGCGGCGCTGCCAGAGCTTTCGTACCCTCCGGGCGAGCGGTAGGAAAGTCGCGCTTGCCACGGCCGTGATGACCTCGCTGATCACGAGTGCATTGTGCCCTCGTGCGCCGACTCGCATGCCATTTCCGGTGAACCCGGTGAGGCCCAGGAGCGCGTGGCTTGGCTCACTGTCGACGGCCAGGCCGAATGGGCTGCTCATTCGGTTGGACTGGCCGGGCGAGCGTGCGTCCGCTGCGTGACGCAGGTCTCACTGCGGCGACGGTGCTGCTCCTCGGCGTCCCCTGGGGGGCCTTGACGCGCTCATGGACTGAGGGCCCGGGAGAGCGGCCAGGATGCGCGCTCGGTACACCTGTGGAGTACGCCGAAGGCCCCGGCCGGTTTCCCGGATGCTGTTGGTAAATCCGGGCCTGCGTGACGACGGCCTGTGTGACCCCGTTGGGGTTGCGCAGGCTTCGTCGTGTTCCAGGGGTGGGGTTCGGTGTCGTTGCGTGGGGTGGATCTGTCGGAGGTCCCGGAGGAGACGGCGTGGGTGGCGCGTGTGGTGTTTCCGAAGGGCTGTCTGGCGATGCGGGTGCGGGACGCGCTCGGGCCGGTCCTTGCCGACGCCGAGTTCGCGGGGCTGTTTCCCGCCCGGGGACGGCCGGCGGTGTCGCCGGCCCGGCTGGCGCTGGTGTCGGTGCTGCAGTTCGCGGAGGGGCTGACCGACTGGCAGGCCGCGCACGCGGTCCGCTCGCGTCTGTACTGGAAGTACGCCCTTTCCCTGGAACTGACGGATACCGGGTTCGACTTCTCCGTGCTCAGCGAGTTCCGTTCCCGGCTGGTTGAGGCGGATGCGGGCCAGGCGGTGTTCGACGCGGTGCTGCGGGTGGCCGGGGAGGCTGGGCTGGTCAAGGCGGGCAGGCGGCAGCGTACGGATGCCACGCATGTCCTGGCCGCGACCAGGGATGTGAACCGACTGGAGTTCGTGGTGGGGACGCTGTGGGCCGGGTTTAACCAGCTCGCCGAGGCGGCCGGGGACTGGCTGGTGACGGTGGCGGCCCCGGAGTGGTTCGACCGCTATGCGGCCCGGCCGGAGGACAGCCGCTTCCTCGCGGTGGGCGGCGCGTGTCGGGCACGCCGACCAGTGCGGGGCCGACGGCATGGTGCTGCTTCAGGCCGTCTGGTCGGCAACGGCCCCGCCCGGGCTGCGGGTTCTGCCCATGGTGGACTTCCTGCGGCGGACGTGGGTCCAGCAGTTCCGTCACGCCCGGGGAGTGGTGCGCTGGCGCGAAGTGGAGGACCTTCCGCCGGGCCTGATCCGTTTACGGACCCCTCATGAGCCCGGGGTGAGGACTGGAGCCAAACGGATCTGGGCTGGTCCGGCTACAAGGTCCACCTCACCGAGACCTGCGAACCCGACGCTCCGCACCTGATCACCCACGTCCACACCACACCGGCGCCGGTGACCGACGCCGCCGTCCTCCAGGACATCCACACCGCCCTGGAGGGGCGCGGGCTCCTGCCGGACGAACATCTTGTGGACGCCGGATACGTCGATGCCGGACAGATTCGCCGTGCCCGGCACGATCACCATGTCGAGCTGGTCGGCCCGGTCAAGGCCACCACGGTTACAGCACAGAGGGCGGGAATTGTCTTCGACAACACCCGCTTCACTGTCGACTGGGACCGGCGCCAGGCGGTCTGCCCCGGTGGCCGGACCAGCGTTCAATGGCGCGAGGCCCGCACTCAGCGGGGTGCCCCGGTCACCCGCGTCCGGTTCGCTGCCCGGTACTGCGGCCCCTGCGAGCTGCGGGCCTCGTGCACCAACGCCGGCTGGGGGCTCGGTGATGTCCGGGCCCCCAGCCTGACGAATCAGTCAGCTCTTAGGGGCGTACTGGCTGAAAAACAGGCGTCTAGTGTCTCGTGATCCTGCTTGTGTCACTTCGAGTTGTTCGCGACGAGCTTTCTGACGTTGCGCTGTGTCAGACGGACCTTCGCGAGGATCTCGTCGGCGGTCGCCGTCCAGGCGAAGGGTTTCGC
>NZ_JBHSPB010000039.1:0-28713 GCF_042656465.1 Streptomyces gamaensis | reverse complement strand
CCTCGATTCCGGGGGTCGCGGTCAGGACCGCCGCCACACTGCTGGTCACCGTCGGCGACGGCACCAGCTTCCCCACCTCCGCCCACCTGGCCTCCTACGCCGGCCTCGCCCCGGCCACCAAGTCGTCCGGGACCTCGATCCACGGCGAACACGCCCCCAGAGGCGGCAACCGCGTCCTCAAACGCGCCATGTTCCTCTCCGCGTTCGCCGCCCTGCACGATCCCGCCTCCCGCACCTACTACGACAAATGCCGAGCCAGAGGGAAAACCCACACCCAGGCACTTCTCCGCCTGGCCCGGCAACGCATCAACGTGCTGTTCGCGATGCTCCGCGACGGCACCTTCTACGAACCCCGAACGCCTCGCTTCGCTTGACGAAGGACATAGAGGCACCCCCCGCCGCTGCGCAGGACCGCCCTGGCGCTGATCCTGCGCCCGGGCCAGGAGGACCCGGACGAGCCGGAGGTGCTGATGGTCGGTCCCTGCTGCGCCGGGGACGAGCCGGGCCGGAACTTCCGGCTGCCCGGGGGCCCGATGCGTGAGGGAGAGGCGCCGTCGCACGCGCTCGTCCGCACGGTCCGCGAGGAGACCTGTCTGGACGTGGAGCCGGCGCGGCTGCTCGTGCACGACTGGGTACCCGCCACCGGGACCGCGTCCGCCGGCGTCGACCTCGTCTATGCGACTGCCCCGCTCACCGGCACGGTCGAGGTGAAACTGCTGCGGTCGGCCGGGGGCCGGGCGCCGGACCTGCTCAGCTACAAATGGATCCGCGCCGGTGAGCTCGGCGAGCACTGCATGCCGCGCCAGGCGAAGCGGGTCCGCGCGGCGCTCGCGGCCCTGACGAACGGCAGCGTCGCCGAGCTGCATGACGGCGAGCCGGCGCACCCTGCCGCGGCATAGCCGCCCCTGGACCGGCGGGCAGCAGACGGGACGTCACACCTCTCCGCTCCTGCTGCCCGCCACCTGCTTATCGGCCGAGGAACAACGCTGGCCACGCGCTGCGGTACCCAGCTCGGCCCTGGTGCCGCAACATCACGGACAGGACTGCCTCCGGCGCTGCCTGCAGGGGCACGGTCACACGCCGGGCGGCGCAGAGGCCAGCCGCAGGCCGCCCGGTGATGCACATGTTCTCCAACGGCGTCGGCCCGCTGGAGCCTGCCCGTACGGTGACGTAAGGGCGGTACCGTGGCGGGTGACTGCGAGGAGGCCCCGCCGTGGGCGCACAGCCGATAGAGCCGTACGGCCCGACTGACCAGCTGCGCAGCGGCGCCGAGATCCGCCGCGCTCTGCCGCCGCCGATGCGTTCCCAGTTCGACCAGGCCCTGGCGGGTGCGGTGCTGGCTGAGCGCGCGCACATCCTCGCCCTGTGGTCCGGCATCGTCATCGAGGCCGCCCACCCCTCCGGCGACGACCAGGTTCGGTGCTTCCAGGACGGTACGCTCGAAGCCCACCCGCTGGAGTGGTGCCAGCAGCAGGAAGGCTCCACCTGGTGACCTGCGCGTACCGGGTCGTGCAACGCCCCCGAGGCTCACGCCGATCTCGTCAAGCTGGGCCCGGCCCTGGCCGGGACCGTCAGCGCTGCCATCCTCAGCTCGTGCGGCCGGTGTCGACGGCTGTGTGCACGGTGCGGTAGGCGGTGCTGTCCTGGCCGGTGACGGCGGTGAGCATGGGCAGCAGTTCCGCGCCCACGGTGAGGCGGTCGGCGGGGTCGGTGATGCCGTTCCAGTGCTGTACCGCCCGGTGTGCGGAGGCCTTGGTGAGGGCGTGGTGTGCTCCCCAGATCCGGGCCTGGAGGCCGGTGGTGTGCAGGTACCAGCGGGCGGCGGTCGCGGGCTCGCCCTTCAAGTGGGCGGTCCAGCCGCGGAGTTCGCGGATCTGGACGGTGTGGGTGTGCGTGTCCCCGTACCGGGCGGTGAACTCGCGGTCGAGCTGCGCGGCGTCGGTGTCGGCGGCGGTCAGGCGGCGGGGGTCGTGCGGCGGGGCGAGGGCCGCGGTGATGGCGGCGATGCGCTCGCGGTACTCCTCGGGCGGCGGCGGCACCTCCACCGCGGGGACAGTGTCCGCAGGCGCGGCACGGCCGTCCGCCGGCGCGGGTGCGGCCGGGGCGGTGGAGTGTCCGTGGTGCCAGAAGCGGGGGGTGACGATGCCCCGTGTGCACGGCTGCCCGGCGGGCAGGGACGGGCGCGTGTCCCTGCTCGCTGGTTACGCGCGAGATGGGTGCGTGGGGCCAGTATGCGCCCGGCCGCGCCTCCCGGAGACGAAGGCCACGCCGCGTGTCTGTCTGCGTGCTGGCTCGTTGAACGGGCTGAGGGCACCGGTAGCTTCGACGATACGGGGTCAGCCCTCCGGCTGGTGTGCTTTTTGCTCAGTGAGGGGCATCAGCTGTTGAGTGCACACAACGAGACCCGTTCCCGGTGCTCTCCCTCGCGGGGGTCAGGGGCGGGTCTCGTTGTGCGTTTCGGGGCTGTGGCTGGGCAGGACCCGCATGATTATGCGTGCGGGCCGGTCGTCGTCATATGCACGCTCCGCGGCACGCGCGGGACCGGTCGCGCTCAATGCGTCCGGTCCCATGGCCTCTTGCGGATTGTCCTGCCGTAGTGGATTCGCGGAGGTCCCCCACGGGTGATAGACGTGCCGGGCCGGGACTATTGGCTGTGGCCCGGCCGCCCCCACCGGGGTGGGGCCCCACGCGGCCGGGCACAGGGCCAGGGTGTCACAGCCTTTCCGGGGACGTGGGCGGGGGAGTGCGGTGCTGCGCCCGGTGCGCGGGTCGGTGAACCTGTACACGATTCCGCTCGTTGGGGTGGTTGAGGTCTTGGCCGTCCTTGCGCGCGGGGCGGCTGGGCTGTGTGGCCGGGAGCTGTCGTCTCCTCCCGGTGGGAATTCCCGGCTGCGGTCCGGGGCTTGTCCTTTCCGCTTTGCTGCGCCGGTTCCCGGTGGAGGACGGGACTCATCGCTATGTAGGGGGAGTGCAGGGGTAACGTGGGTTTTCTGGGATGGGTTTGGTGGATTTGATGCTGTGTCAGTGGTGATGGCGGACAGACTTGACGGGAGTCTTCGGCGTACCAGTGACAAGGGGGCGTCGTGCTCGGCGGTCTCGTTTAGGTGGGGCGCGGGAGAGCAGGTCGGTGCGGCGCTGTGCCTGCTGGGCCTGGCGGTAGTGGGCTTCCGGGCAGAAGAGGATCCACGGGTGGGTATCGCGGCGGGGGCCCAGGGCCGACCTGTTGCAGGACGCGGTAGGTAGGTGTTCTGGGCGCTGGTGATGTAGATCGGACCGTCGTGTCAGCGGCCCGGGTGCTTGTCGAGATGGTGGCCCTGCAGCATGAAGTGCCACCGGCCCAGCAGACCGGCGTCGTAGCGGAAGCCTTCCCCGGCGCCGACGAGAGCCTGGATGTAGGTCATCGCCCGCTGGTATCCGCCAGCTCGCCCGGGTCCGCTTCGCCGTCTCCAACGGCTCCTCGCCCGCCATCAGGGCCTCGATGTCATCGACGGTGGCGGCGGCGTAACCCTCGATGGTGTTCGAGCCGGCGATGGCACAGGCCGTGGGGTTGCGCCGCAGCTGGCCGGACCGGCGAGGCTGCTCCCGCTTCTGGTGGCGCAGCCGCACTCGCATCTGCTCGATCTCATCGAGCACATGGTGGTCGTCGGCGTCCAGAGCCGGGGTCTTGTACAGCATGCCCCATGCCGCCACGACAGGACTGGTCGGCAGGATTACCGGCGCCGTCGCTGTGATGCACCGCCGGGCTCGGTGTCCACGGACATCGCTGCGTCCGGGGTGTCAGTTGCCGGTTGGAGGGTGTCCGTTGAACTGCCGGGCGTGGCCCGGCCGCTGTGGCGGTCTGGCCGGGTTCAGCGGTTATTGTCGTCCGTGACGAGGGCTCCGTGGTGGGGAGTTCGTGGATGTGCCGGACGGTGTGAGCAAGGGGTATCGAGGCGCTGTCCGCAGCAATTCGGCACCGTTCATCTTGCAGTACCGGGCCGTGCCCCGGCTCGCGCCGGAACGCTCGCACACCGGCACAACACGCCCCCGGAAAGCCGGAAGGGTGGGCCTCCGGTGCAAGCCGAACCAGGAACATGCTGCGGTGCAGAAATCACCTGTCTCACTTCAGTAGATTTCCGAGAACCAGCCCTGTCAAGGTGGACAGGAGAACGATAATGGATGGCGATATCCCGCGAAGCCGCCTCATCGCTGACCGTGCCACCGTCCGCCGGTAGAGCAAGAGTTGACTCTGCTGGCGGCAGAGTTCTCCCGGCTGGGGAGCGCACCTCTGGCCCGTACAGACCGCAGCCTTTGCGGGGCAGACTTTATCCATGGGGCAGAGCAACTGTCCTCACCAGGCGTAAATGTATTCTCGGAGATATACGCAGGAACGATTCTTGTATCCTGGCGGCAGGAGAAGCCGAGCGGGTGGGTTTCGAGTCGGGATGCGGATATTTCCGTGTGGCCGGTGCCGTACGGATCGCCTGCTTTGCTTTCCATGACATCGCAGACGTAAAAGGACGGGATGCATGTAAGGAGGCGGTATCTCCCGGGGCCGCAGCATTCCGCTCGGCGTGCTGGGTCCGTATCGGCAGGCGTCCCGCCGTACCCCACTCCCTGAGCGGCTGCTCGGCCTGTGGCTGCTCCTGGCACGCGTTGACCTCGGGCAGCATGACCAGGGTGTCGGCGGCGGTCCGTTGCAACGGCTGTGCGTCGCCCAACGGCCGGTACTGCGCACTGAGATCGCCCATGGCCGAGGCGAACGGGGGTGCCATGGCCCGGCCCTGGAGCGCTGGATGGGCAGGATTACTGGGGGCGGTCGATGCCGTCACTTGGCTGCCGCAGGCAGCGGGGAGAGGGAGCCCGTTCGTGTGGAAAGCGAGCATGAGCCGGGCCGGCGGGTCGCCGTTTAGGGCGGCCATCATCGGGGGCGCGCTGGAGGGAGACGGTTTCATGGCCATGGTGGCCCGGGTGAACGCCTCCGAAGGGGGCCGGCTGGTCCGGGTGCCGACCAGTGACCGTGCTGTGGTGGTGTACAGCTGACTCGCCGCCTCTGTCCGGCTGCCTCGCCGGTGGTTGCGAGACCTGCGGTGATGATGGCTGCGCTCAGGGTCCGGGGGCAGGTGAGGATCCGGTCCGGGAGGGGTTGGACGCGCCAGGTGACCGGCCGTTGGCGCGCGAGCCCTGGGACGGCGATGCTGGTGCCGTTGCCCAGGACGTCGAAGGGGCAGTCCCTCACGGGGGGCAGGACGAGCGCCCGGGTGGGGACGAGCCAGTAGTAGACGCCGTTGAGCTGGTCGTCGATGACCGCGCCGGTGTCCTGTCCGAGCGCGTCGAGAACGGCACAGGCGTAGGCAGCCGGCATGCGGACGGCGTCCCAGCCGTGCCTGTCCCCGGCTTCCACCATGTGCACGCCCTGTCCCCCGGGAATCCACCGGCCGGGCTCCGGGACCGCCATCGTGTCCCGGCCCTGCCCCGACTCCGGCAGCTTGAGCCAGGGCGGCCGGCAGGCGTGCTGCAGCGCGTCCACGAGACGCCTGTACTCCCGGTCTCTGTCAGCGACGGCGGCCCGTTTGAACACTGAACCATCTCAGCACGTCCAGTGATACCACGGGAAGGTGACAGGTGATGACACAGAGTTGATCAACAGGGTCTGGCCCCGCAAGACTTGGGGAGTTGTCTGACACCTCACGCGTGGCGTCGCCGCGCGTCGGGCCGGAAGAGGGTGTGCATGGCGCGCAGTGACTCGGTGGCCGGGGCCGCCGCACTCAGGGCCTTGCGGCAGCGCCGGGGCCTGTCCCTGGCCGGCTGCGCGCGGGCCCTGCTGGAACAGGCACGCCTCCTTGCACATCCCCCGTCCCGGCTCCCCACCACGGCGGGGCTGATGCGGTCCCTCTCCCGCTGGGAGCACCACAGCGCGCCGGTCCTCCCCAGCGAGCGGCACCAGCTGCTGCTCGCCCACCTCTACGCCCGTACTCCGGCCGGTAGTCCCGCGCTGGGGCCGGGGTCGGACTTCTCTGAACTCCTCCTCGCCCTCGCCTGCATGGGCGCCGGGGCCGCACAGCTGCGCCTGCTGCGGGAGAACGTCACCCGCACCCTCACCAGCAGCGGCATCGCACTCCACGTTCTGCTCCCGTCTGCTGTGCAGGCGGCACTGGGAGATCCGGCCCGTCTGGACGAGGAGGTGGCCGCACAACTGGCCACCGCAGTCTCACAGGTCCGGGACCAGCTCGACCGCCTGCCCTTCGCCCGGCTCCAGCTGATGCTGGCCCCCATCGTCGAAGCATCCCGGCAGCTCCTCGCCGGGCCGGTCCCCGAACGCCTTGTGCCGGAACTGCACACGGCCGCCGTCTCCGTTTTCTGCCTGGCGGGCCGGCTTGCCTTCGAGACCCACGACGACGCAGCCGCGCGGGCCCACTTCGCCGAGGCCACCCGCCAGGCCCGTCTCCTGCCCGCCGGATCACCCTGGCGTCCCCTGGTCCATCTCGACCATGCCCTCGTCGCCCTCCACTCCAGCGCAGGAGCCGGCACGGCACGGCAACTGGCCCAGGCCGCTGCCCGCGAGGCACACCACTGCCCCGACCCGGCCGTGCGTGCGTGGGCGAACGGCTGGCTGGCCAGCCTGGCCGCCCGCTGCGGCGACCACCGCGCTGCCGCCACCGCCCTGCACCGGGCGGCCCACGACACACACTCCCCGGCCGACGACACCCCAGTGGGGCCTGCGGGCCTGGTCTTCGGCCCGCAGCACCTCACGGGCTTCGAGGCCGTCTGCCGACTCTACACCGGCCAACCCCGCACCGCCTACGACGACCTCAGTACCGTCCCCCACACCGCTGCCGACACCCGCGGCCAGGCACAACACGCCATCGTCCTCACCCAGCGGGCCACAGCCCTGGTACGCGCCGGCGAACCGCGCTCCGCCGCCGAACTCCTCCACCACAGCCTCGACACCGCACCCCCGCACACCAGCCGCATCACCACCCGCCGTATCCAATGGGCATGGCACGAACTCACACCCTGGCAGACAGAACCGTTCGTCACCCAGCTCGGCAACCGACTCCTCACCACCCTGCTATGACACCTCCCAAACACCGGGCAGAGGTACGGCACCGCCCCGATGGCCGTTGACATGCCGAAGGCAGGAGCGATCAGCACCTCCCGGGCTGCTCCGCAAAACACCAGCTCAGCCAGTCCCTCGAAACGAACCGGACCCGTCTCGGACTGCGGCGAGACCGGGCGCGGCCTCGAACTCCTCGTCCCGGTGCGGCTGCAGGCCGAAGGCCCGCCAGATGCGGTGCACACTGGTCGGCGAAATATGGAAATCACCACCCGCACCCCGGGACCAAGGGATTCATCCCGATCCCGAAACGCTGTGCGGTGGAGCGAAGCATCGGCTGGCTCATGCACCACCGTAAACTCGCCCAGGACTACGAGACCCACCCACACCGCTCCGAAGCCATGATCCAGCTCGCGATGATCGACCTCATGAGCCGCCGCCTCACCGGCGAAACCACCCCCAACTGGCGCGGCGCCTGACCTGCCGGAACCAAACGCGAATATGCGGACCAAACACTCAGTAAGATGATCAAGTGGCAGATATGCGGCTGCGAGTCGTTCCAACTCCTCCGCACCTGCGCCCTGTTGCTAGCGTGACCGTCACGAGATGCCGACCAGAGCCAATTTCGCGGATCGCCATCAACCGCGACCACGCCCCGCCACCGAGGTGTCTCGCCGACGTCCTGCACGGCTACCCCGAACAACGATCCCCGAACCAGCACCGTGTTCACATCCAAGCGCGGCGGCGACGCGTCGGCCTCCACGACCGCCTCCACCGGGCCCTCCGGATACCTGCCCAGGATCGGCCGCATCCGGCCCGGACCCATTTCCCTATGCCCCATACGCTCATCCTGCTGACCGCAGACTGTGCTCACGGGGAGTTTCCTGAATTCCCAGGGCTGCGACACGCCCGTCCGGAATGGAGACACATCTTCCCCGCGCAACAGCCGAAGGTGATGGGACGCCGTCGCTTCCGGGGAGCCGGTCAGGCCGGCTGGGGCAGGAGGGCGGCGAGCGCCGACCTTTCTCCACCGCGCGCAGCTGCTCCCAGCCGACCTCGGTCCGCGTGGTGGGCAGTGCGTCGGCGTCGGCGGTGAGGTGGAGCGGGACGTCGACGGCCCCGGCCCGGAAGGTGCCGAAGCGGACCTCGGTCGATGCGGCGGGCTTGATCCACCCCAGAAGAGAGGACTGGCCGGGCCCTGCTTCGCCTGAATACCGCCATGACCGCGGAGTTGGCGCTGGCTGGCGTCTCAGTGGGTCGTTGCCTGCGGGGTGTCGAAGGAGTTGGGGTAGGCGGCCATGGGTCCCATAAATGACGGATGTGCGTAGGGACCATCTGGTGACGGCTGCCCGGTGGGCCTAGCTTGAGCAGAGGGCACCAGCCGCCCGGGGCACAGGAGTTCCGGGGTGCCGTTGCCCGCTCACCGCTCCCGAACTGTGTTGGCAAGGTTCGGCACAAGCGGTACGCGGGGGTGGTTCCGCCGGGCGGGGGATCTGGCTTGCCTGCCCGGCGAACCTCCTGGATGGCGCGTCGGCGCCGCATCGGCCAGGCCCGGGGACGGGCGCACCGACAGAGTCAGCGACGTAGTGCGGTCGTCTCGCGGATCGGTGGGTTGTTCCGGGACTGCTGAGGGCTCGTGGCAACCCGGCGGAGAGCGGCGGACTCGGCCTGTCAGCTTCCGAGATCGCTGACGCTCGGCATCTGTACTCGTCAGGGTGGGCTGGTTCCCTGACGTTTTGCCAGGTCTTTCGGTGTGCGGCCGAAGTCAGGGTCCGAGTCAGACGCCTCGCTGAACACCTCCGCGGTCGACACAGGGATCTTGGTGGTCGTGACGCATCCGCCCCGAGGTTTCGCTCGTAATTTCGAAGTGTCCCGGCTGAGATCTGATCGTTCTATGAGTGTGCGGCCTGACTGGTCGTATCAGCATTTCTAAGGAGAGAGAATGGTTAAGAAGATCATCGCGGGTGCGGCTGTCACGGGTGGTCTGATGTTCGCTGGTGCCGGCGTGGCCGCTGCCCATGACGGCGCCCACGCTGAGCACTCCCCGGGTGTGGGGTCGGGCAACGTCATCATCCTGCCCGTCGACGTCGACACCAATGTCTGCGGCAACACCATCGACTTCATCGGCTTCCTCAACCCTGCTGTCGGCAACCGTTGCGTCAACAAGTAGGGCCGCCAGCCGTCGGCTGGAGTTATCGAGCGCCGGAAGATTATCCAGAACCTGTTGGCGTCCAGGCTAGGGCAGGTCGGTGACCGCCTCTCAGCTCCTGAACCGCAACATCCGTCGGGCGAGGCTAGATAGCCTCCAGGTACCTGTCAGCCGGACAGATACCGTGTCCCTGAGCTGCAGAACCAGTGTTGAATAACCTTTCTGGTCCTCGGGGCGAAGTCTTCAGACTTTGCTAGTGCGACGGTAGTTATCGCCGTTGGATCCCGCCAGGCCAGGCCCGGGGCGGTTCTTAATACCCGCGTTCAGGTGCGGGACCGCTGTGGGGCCCCGACACAACTGTGTTGTCAGCCAACGGACTCGAGCAGCCGAACGATATGGTCGGTGAACCCAAGAGGCGGACCGGGAGGCCCTTCGAGAGCCCGGGTACCCGGTCCGCTAGGCCGATGTTCCGCGCTCGCCGCTGTCCCGTGAAGAGAGGACAGTTGAGCTGCGGGCCGCAGCAACCCCGGGCTTTGGGATACCCGGGGGCCTGGTGCTGCGCACCGGCCATGGTGATTGTAAGGCAGCGGGCTTTGGTAGGTCGGCGCGCGTGTACGGTCGATCGTGTCGACTGCTACGAAGTGACCGATCGATCCCCAGCACACGGGGCACCAGCCGCTCGGGCAGGGGGACACGCAGGACAGGCCAGTATGCTGGCCCAGCCGAGCAGCTGGTGCAGGTGCCCAGGCGCCAACCGTGCCCGCCAGGGCGCGGGCCACCTCCTCAACGACAGCCTGCAGGGCCGGAGTCCGGCGCTGGTAGCGCACCGTCAGTCCCGCGACTTGCTCGGCGAACGTTTGCTTCGCACAGTCCGGGTTCGTTCTCGTAGTACATCCGCCGCACCGACAGGTCGATCATTACCGGGGGCCACCGACGACCCCGTCCGCGACATGCCGTACATACCGGCTGTGCTCCCAGCTCGACACCCGTCGGCACCCCGGACAGGAAGCCGGGATGTCGGCGTGCGTCCGTGCCCTCATCCATACCAGATTCTCGCCCGGCCTCAACCGTCTCGACCTGCACCGTGGCCAGCTGCGGCAGCAGGTCCTCCAGCCCCATGGCACACGCTGCCAGCGTGCCACCTTAATACCTCTGAGCCACAGGCCAGTTCAGGTGACCAACAGCTACGAAAATGTTGGAAGAGCCAATAGAACGGTGTAACTCCGATCAGGGAGGATCACCTGTATGGCCAGCGAGAATATAGCCGAGGCAGCGATCGGGGCGGCGGCCTTGGAGAGGGGATCCGGCCGACTGCCGCAGTGGAGATCCCGAACAGCGGGGCGAACTGGGGCATGGACAGGTTCGTCCGGCAGTACATCGCCACCAGCAGCACCCGGTCCTCCGGCAACAGCGACCACGGGCGACCTGGCCGGCCGGGATCCAGGTCCTGCCCACCGGCCCCGTGAACGGCCCTGACCAGCCGCTGGAACTGCCGCGGGCGAAGCCCGGTGAACACCTCGACGAACTCACGACGCTGAGCGGAGACCACCTGCACGACCAGACCAACGCAGGCAACCCAGCACGCTTACGAGAAGATCTCTAGAGATTCGAACTGTCGAACTGCATTCCTTTTGAAGGATGGTTGATGCGCGGCCCATCCTTATGTCACGCTTGGCTAAGAGTCTGGCGGGTGCTGCCCAATTTTCCAGCTCCAGGACCAAATTCAGCCTCTTACCTACGGGCCGACCACGGCATGTTTTCTGTGGCAGCCTTTTTACTGAGAAGCCCACTGGGCGTTGCCGATCCTCCCTGTCCGACGCCCTGACATGTGACTTGGCAGATTTTTCCTCACGGTCTCGCGAAATCCCTTGAACCAACCAGCGCGGAAGCCCTTGAGAGGACCAACCCGCGCTGCTGACACCCGCAAGAAGCTCACCGAAACCGTCGGCCGCTACCTGGCCTTTCCCTCATCAGAATCTTCGCACTTTCTTAACTGCCTGGAGAATTTATTCGTGACCTGGTGCCTGCTCGCTCCTGCATGCCCTGCAGCAGCCGTAGAGCTGCGAATGCCCCAGCCTGGTAAGTGTCTCCGTCTCTCACCCTGCCCGCAATTTGGCGGCAATTTGCGGCAGATACCCACTTGCCGGGTTAAGGGTTTTTCGGCCGGTAGCACTTTCAAACCCCGGATCTGACAACAAGTGCCGGAGGTCTCTGTGTCGAATTCGCGTCCGGGTGGCCGGGAATCCTGCCTCGGCGAATATGGGTTCTCGGTAATGCGTGCATGGATAGCAAAAGGGACGGTTTCGTCTCGACTGCTGAATCTTGCCAGAATTCACATGTCTGTTCCATTGTCTGTGAGGTCTGATCCCGACTCTGTCAGCGAACTTGCCGGGATCGTAGTGGCTGTGGCCTTAAAAAATCTACGCTTGCAGGACCCAGGGAAGGGCTGGGATCGCAATCAGGCGGCAAACCTGCGCTCCTACTTTATCGGTCAATGCCTTCTGTGCTTCCCTAACGAATACCGGCGTTGGGTGCGTGAAAATCGGCGCGGGGAGAATTATGTTGACGGTGCTGAACTTTTTCGGTGGAGGTCTAGCTGTTGTGATCCAGCGTCCGTCGTTGTCGCGCGGATGCATGTTAGTGAAATATTGTCCACAGTGGATAATCGGAGTCGCGTTGCGCTGATGTCCGCTGCCTATGGATACACGAATTCCGAGACGGCGGCTATTTTGAACACGACCCCCAAGGCCGTGGAGATGATTATTTATCGCGCTCGGCAGCGAATGCGCCCTGCTTGCAAGGCTCTATGCGCTCCAGGTTGACGCGATCACGGGCTGGGTGAAGGAGACCGAGCGCCGTGAGGCGCTGTGCAACCAAGCGGACCTGACGCGGCCGCACCCCCGTGGTCTGGGTCCGGGGCCGCACCACCCGCTGCCTGTCCGTGGCCGCGCTCGCCTGCTACAGGCAGGGGGACCGGCCCCGCCTGATCTACCGGCCCTACCACCACAGCGGCCAGAAAGGCGCACGCGAGAGCTTCGCCTGGACCGACTTCCGCGACCTGCTCATCGCTGCCCACCGGCAGCTGGACGCCCCGATCGTCGTCATCTGAGACAATCTCGGCACCCAGATGTGCGCTGACATGCGGAAGTTCATCGATGCCCAGGACTGGCTGACGGTCTACCGGCTGCCCGCCTACGCGCCCGAGCTCAACCCGGTCGAAGGCATCTGGTTCCTGCTCCGGCACGGGTTCACCGCCAACGTCGCCTTCACCAGCACAGATCGCCTCGTCCGCACCGTGCGGCACGGCCTCCGAAAGATCCAGTACCGGGCCGCCCTCCTTGAGGGCTGCCTCGCCGAGACAGGGCTCGCCCTGAACCCCGGATGGCTCACCACGACAACACAAGTTCAGCCTCATTAACGAATATGCGATCGATAATTGGTTCGCCCTCCTCCTTACGGGAAAGCGGTGCCTGGCTAGATCGAGTTCGTGTCACAGAGTGTCATATTGCCCTCCACGTCCCGCCGTGCTCAGATCGTGGTGCATAGTTGAACGCTGAACTCACTCAAACGGGCGACCCGCCCACGTATGACGGCCCGCGACTACCCGCACCGCCGAGCCGCAGCGAGAGCGGCGGGCGCTATTCAGGACATGCGGTGCCGAGCCAGGGGAAAGGGAGCCGCCGGCAGCAGAGCGCAGGATAAGCCGCAGAGAACCAAGAATGATCTCCAGGGGGTTGGCATGGCCCTACGTCCAGGCAATTCTTTCAGCCCATCCGAAGCGCGCTGCGGGGCCGGACAGCATCCCGCCGCGCGGGACGGAGTTTCCCAGATGCTCGCTCGACAGATGTACGAAGCGACCGCCGACCTCGAAGCGGCCCTTGACTCCCTGCTGCATCTGATTGCACAGGTTAAGGAAGCACGCGAGCCCGTCTCAGGCGTACACGAATGCTTTGCCCAATGTTTCGGACAGGTGGAGAAAGCGCTGATCAAGCGCGAAGTAATAGAACGATTCTCAGGGGCGAAACTCTCGCCGTAAAGGCTGAACCGACTGGCATCCGGGCCGGAACGACACGGTTTTGGGTTGTCTGTGGGCAACCTGGCAGATCCGGTCTTCAACAAGTCTTCCGGTCGAGCTGGACTTCTGCAACCAACATCGTATGCCTGGGAGGTTTCCGTGAACAGGATCGGACTCTGTACTGCGGGTGGTCAGCGAAGCCCCGGCCTCTCCAAGGAGAGTCCCGCGAGGACCCCCCTCCCGCTCGAACTGCCGTTACGCCGGGCCTTGATGAAATCTGCCATCTCACAGCACATGAAGATCACTTTTCGCGAACTGCACATGCTGGCCAGGGCGGGGGCACGGGCCCTCGACAGCGATGGCAGAGGCAAGCCTGAGGCGTCCCTGACGGAGCAGCAGCTGGAGATCATAATCGCTCTCGCTAACGGAGAATCCGCAACTCTCACAGCGAAGAGACTGCGGGTAAGCCCTAATATGGTGAGAACCCATCGTCGAATCGCTTTTGCACGGTTGGGTGCCCACAACGCCGGACAGGCCGTAGCGCGCGCAATGTCAGCCGGTCTCATAACATCAGCACACCTTATTCCGTGGAATTCCGTTGAGACGAATGGGAGGACATTGTGACTGCCTTGGCACTGCGGAAGCTTTTCACCGCTTCGGGCTCCCCCTGCGAGACCTCGCGCACCATGTATCGCACGAGAACGTTCTTCCCCAGCAGCAACCGTCTTGCCGAAACCCCTCTGCCAGCCCGCTGCCCTTCCGCGTCGAGCGCCGACCGGTGCGCGTTCTTGAGGTGGGGGCCGGGACTAGTACCGTGATACGTACACTGGCGAGATGGCTCGGGCCGGAGGATCGTTGGAAGACATCGAAAACAAATTTACGTTGGCTGCATCGCTTGCGACGGAACCTGTACTGGCGGCCGCATCCGAGTGCATCAGGATTATCTCGGACTCCATTACAGAACTCCCCCTCGAAGAATACAGCTACGACTCCACTGTCTCCTGCCTACCGCTCACCAATTTTCTGCCGGACGACGTAAGGGAGATGCTTGAGAGGTATCTTCTTGCCTTGGCACCCAGCGGATATCTCACCTGCTTCACATATCTCGGCGCTCCCGCCATGCGCGGCATCGCCGGACGGCGCTCCGAGGCAGCGCGGCACCGGGAAGTGCTCGACCGGCTGACCCAGTTCTCCGCTCTGCGTGAAGAAGGACAGGAGATGCAGCCGACCGGCGCCACTGGAACACGCGCGACCGCGCACGCGGCGACAGATGAGGTGCCCGCGTGGTGCACCGGCTGTCGCGCACCGAGCCACTGGGTGCACAGCCGATACGTACGGCGCCTCGCCGATGCCGCGCCCGGTGGCCGTCCCGTCCGCATCGAGCTGTCCGTACGGCGCCTGTACTGCGAGAACTCCACCTGCCCGAAGGTCACGTTCGCCGAACAGATCGACGGCCTCACCGTCCGCTACCAACGGCGCACGCCCCTGCTGCAGCGTCTGGTCGAGCACGCCGGCATCCTGCTGGCCGGCCGCGGTGGCGCACGGCTGCTGCAGCTGCTGGGCATCCGCCTGTCGCGTACCGCGGTGCTGCGTCATCTGATGCGCGTCCCCCTCCCCGAGGCGGTGACGCCGGCCGTGCTGGGGGTGGACGACTTCGCGCTGTATGCCGAGGTGTACGGCACCCTGCTGGTGGACGGCGACACCCGGCTGCCGGTCACCCTGTGGGAGAGCCGCGACGCGGCGCCCCTGGCCGCGTGGCTGCGCGAGCACCCTGGCGTCCGCGACGGAGCCCCCGACGCACAGCACGTCAGCGACCGGTTCCACCTCTGGCAGGGCCTGTCCCGGCGGGTGCAGGACATCGCGGCCGCTCAACGCTCCTGCCCTGCCGCTGCGGCCGATGCACCCGCCGCTCCCGCCGGGCCGGCGCCGCCCGAACCGGGATCCCCGGGTCCGCCGCAGGAGCTGGGGTATGCCCAGCGGCATGCGAAGCGGCTGTTCGAAGCCGTCCACCAGCAGTTGTCCCAGGGCAGCCGCAGCTGTTGCGAGATCGCCCGGAACCTTGATCTGGACCGGCGCACTGTGCGCAAGTACGCCCGCGCGACGCGGTGGCAGAACGTCGTCCGCCGCCCGGGGCCGCCCCGTACCACCGCGCTCGATCCGTACCTGGGTTACCTGCGGCAGCGCTGGGACGAGGGCGAGCACAACGCCCGCGTACTGCACGAGGAGATCACCGCGAAGGGCTATCGCGGGCACTATCAGCGCGTCAAGACCGCGGTGCAGCCGCTGCGGCGGCAACTGCCCCTCCCCGAACCCCACCAACGTCCGCTGGCGCCCCGCGAGGTCGCCCGGTGGATCACCATAGCCCCCAAGCACCGCAGCCCCGACGTGCGCGAGCGCCTCGACCGCCTCCTGGCCGCCTGCCCGGAACTGCACCAGGCCCACGAGCTGGTACGCGAGTTCCCCGCCATACTCGCAGCGGCTGACAGCACCGCACTGACGGGCTGGCTGCGGCGGCTCACCGAGACACGGCTGGCACCTCGCGTGAGCCTGGCCAAGGTGCTGCGCGAGGACGCCGAGGCCGTGGCCAACGGCATCACCAACCCGTACAGCTCGGGAGTCAACGAAGGACGCATCACGGACCTCAAACTCCAGAAGAGGATCATGGCCGGTCGTGCGGGGGTGCCGTTGCTCCGCCAACGCGTCGTCCTCATCGCTCATTTACGCAGAAAATACGCGTTCACGGCACCCGCACCGGGATGATCTCCGTCTACGAAAAGCGAGCCAGAGCCACTCAGCCGCGTACGCCGACATAGATGCTCCGCCAGGAGTCCGAGGTGGCCTCCATGACGACTACTTCGACGCGGGCTGCAACCAACCATGCCGGCCGGCGGCGGATCTCGGCCTGGGCGGTGCCGGATCGCTCGGTCTCCAGGCTCCAGCTCCCAGGACGCGTGGGGCTGGGAGTTCGGGTGCATGCGAGCAGGAACGTTTGCCCAGGTCGGCCCCTGCCGAGCGCAGATAGATGACCTCGTCCTTCACGTCCTGCCGGGCTATGCAGGGCTCCTTCCCGTGCGTGCGGCAGTGCCGAAGGGTCTCGGAGGGGTCGGGGAACAGGCGAGGCGGAGTCTGACACGCGTGCCCCGGACAGCCGGGAGGCCGGCCTGGCACAACTGTGGTTCTCTGGACGACCCCCGTCGCCATCCTGTACGGCGAGCTCACCGGCATCGCAGACCCATCGGCTGACCGAGACTTCAGGCCCATTTTTCTGTCTCCGAGGTGATCAGCGCAGCCAATCCAGCCCACCTGTACGGTCAACGGTGGGTCTTCGGACAGGAAGTGACACCTATCTCGCGGCACACCTGGTTCACCACGACAACGGATGCCACCTTGAGGGCACTGGCCAGCTGGCGCAGCAGTACCTGCGCCTGGGCGTCCGGGGCTTCGCGGGCTCTTGCCGTCGGCCACGCCGAGTCGGGTCGGCTGGTGCGGGAGCGGACGATCCGTTCGACCGCCAGTGTCGACAGGCCGCGCTCGGTCATTGCGCAGTCGTCCGGGGCAAATCACTCGGTGGGCCGCGCGAACGCCTCGGTGCCGATCCGGACCCGTCGGCCCGTTCCCTCGCTGTCGAGGCGGATGCGGTGCACGTACCAGCGGCGGATCAGCGTGTCCCGGTCGACCGGCACCGGCTCCCCCCCAGCACCGGCTCTATGCCGTCCTCGTCCCACAACAGCTCCACCGCCCGGTACAGGTGCACGCGCAGGCCACCGCGCGGGAAAAAGATGTCCATCGGTATAGAGCTCTGTGGTCAGCTGAGCACCGCATCCGCCGAGCATCAGAACGTGTCGTGCTCGTGCCGGTGCCGGAAGGCGTCCAGCTCGATCGCCTCCAGCGGCAGCATCAGAGGCTCCTCCGAATCCGCGCTGCCCAGGACCGCTGCCTGTATCTGCCGTCTGTCATCCCGCACAAATTTCCACCCCTTTGCCCCAACTCATCGTGCCAACCGGGGCATTGACATAACGGACGACCGCCGTGTTCACGCCGTCGTGCGCAACGAAGACGGCCGTGCGACGACGGCCTGTGCCCCGGCCGACCGGGCGTCCCGCTCGGCACGGGCCCGGCGCAGGGCAGCGGCCTCGATGGCTGCGGCATAGCGGCGACGCCGGACGTGGGCCTACTCGATCGGCATCGGCGCATCGTCTGCCGCCGTCTCCGGCGCGGGGAACGCGCGGCGCTAAAATGGTGGGGTGGTCACTCCTCTTGACGCGCTGGAAGAGCAGATGGCCTGTCTGCGGCCCGCAGTCCGGGCGGCTGCCGAGGGCGGTGACGCCCGCCTTGCCTATCGCCTGCTCGGGGTGCTGCAGGCTGCCGAGCGGGCGTGGTCGGATCTGCTGGCCCCCGCGCTCGGGGCCGCGTCTGCGCCGTTGCCCGCCCCTGCCGTCGCGCGGGTGCCGGTGCCGCTCCAGGTCCGGCAGTCGCTGGAGATTCTCGGTGCCCCGGCCGGGGTGAGGCTGGTCAGTGCTGTGCAGGCCGCCTTCTTCGGCCGGGCGCTCGACCCGGGCCGGCTCGCCTCGCTGCGCCGTGACCAGGAGCGCGCGTACGCGGCCAGAGCCGGCCGAGGCGGTCTGGGCCTGTTCGTGGTGCCTGCGCTGACCGGTGACCGGCTCACGCCGGCACGCGGCCTCCTGGCCCTGTCCGTGTGGCCGCTGGAGCGGCGGATCGTCACGGGCCACAGCCCGCGCGTCGACCTGTGCGTGCACGCCGCCGCCGTCGCCGCCCGCATCGAGCAGGACGGGGAGACCGCCTCCGCAGCCGCGCGGGACCTGCTGGCCCAGCTTGCCTGGTACCTGCCCGGCATCGCGGGTACTCCGGCCGCGGCGGATCCGGCCGCCGTGCGGGTCGTGGCCCGCCGTGAGGCCGCCTTGCTGCGGGAGCAGGACACGAAGGCACGTGCCGAGGCCGCCGCGCGTGCCCGGGAGCTGCCTTTGCGCGACCAGCTGTTCGGCCGACCCCGAACCTGACGCCTCGATCCGGTCAGCCGGAGCAGCAGGGCGCAGAAGCACACCGCGCGTCTCAGCGAAATCATTGGGCTACCGGGGGAGCCACGCAATGGCTCTCATTTCGGGTGCCCTGCCGGATCCCGAATCACCTGCCCAACACCACCACTTCCTGTGCTGGAACAGCAGCCCCGCCACAGCGTTTCCAGGCAGTGCGCAGCTGCTCCAGCCGCTGGTTCAGCAAGTACCCGGCAGCACGTTCACGGGCATCAGTAACGGCTTTCTCCGCGGCCGCGACAGCTACCGGCCCGTCCGGACACCACCGGTGCCGGCGGCGCCGCTTCTCGGCCGCGAACGCCCGCTGCGCCTCGGCCTCCGCTTCCGGCGAGCGGGCGAGGACAGCGAGCGCGGTACGACGGGCACCGGCTGCGCAGCGTTCGGCGGCCAACTGATCACGGAGCGCGAGTACCAAGTCCAGCTGCCCGGGCTCGTCATGGCCCTCCGCGCCGTCGAGCCGGTGGATCTGCAGGAACTCCTGGCGGGAGACCTCGATGTCCCGGGCCAGTGTGCGGCGGGTGTGCGCGGCCGCAGCCGCGACGGCGTCGGCATCACCGATGTCGGTGACGGCGGCAGCGGCGTACAGGACCGCCGTCTCTGCCAGGTCCCGGGCTTCACGCGTGCACCGGCACGTCTCGCACAGCCCGCCGGCACGGCCCGCACCGCAGTCCTCGCACGGCAGCGCCTGCCGTTCCTCATCGGCAGCCTCGCCGGCCGCACGCTCCTGCCCGGCGCGCGCTTGAGTCTCAGCACACGCGGCACGGCGGCGGACCTGCTCGGCCTCGGCCTGTCGACGGCGCCGCTCACACTCCTCCCCTTCGCGGGCTGAAGCCCTGTCAGCGATGGCCTCGGCGCACACCTCGCACGGTTTCCCCGTCGACCACATCACCCCGGTCTCGCAGTCCAGGTGCCCGCAGCCCCAGCGGGGCAGCGCCACACCCAGCAGCCACCGGCCCGGGTCCCGGATCTCCGACGGCATCGTGCCGGCCAGACGCACCGCCAGCCGGTGCCGCAGCCGTCCGGCCTCCATGCCCTCCCTCAGCTGCCGCCCCACCTCCCGGGCGATCTTCCGCTCGACGAACGCGTTGTCCACCCGGGCCAGCAGCCAGTGCACCGGCTCCAGCACGGCGTAGATCCGCGGACTCACCGTCAGCTGAGGGCCGGTGTAGGACGATCGCCGCGACCCGCCGCACCGGTCGCCGCGTTCTCTGCTGGGAGAGTGCTGGCTGCTGGCGCCCGCGCGCAGCGCGAGACCACCCCCGCCTGAACCGACCCGCACGTCCGAAACAGGCCCGGCGTCCCTACCCACCTCAGCCTCGCCTACGGCGGATGACCCAGGCGCGCGCTCGTCATCTGGTGAGTCAGTCCTAAGTGATTCCTCATATGCGAGGGATCCCTCGCCAGCTTGGGAACCCGATCCCTCACCAGCCTGGGAACTGACCGGTCCCCGCGAACCGTTGTCCACGGCCGCCGCCAGGCCCCCGCCGGCCACCGGGCAGACACCGGCCGGGCGGGCCTCGGGGGCGATGTCGTGCGCGACGTACCGATGACGCCCCCGCTCTCCCGCCCGCCGCTGCACCGACACCCAGCCCGCCGCCTCCACTTCATCCACCACGGCCGACGCCGCCGTCACCGACAACGCCTCCCCCGCCCGCTTCCCCGAACGGTGCCGCAGACCGGCCGCCAGCTCCGCCTCCGTCAGCGCAATCCTCCGCACCTGCGCATAAGCGATCAGCGCGTACACACGCAGCTGCCGGGGCGTCAGATCCTCGGCAGCCGCCACCGGCAGCCACACAAACCCCTCCCCACGCGCCACCGGCCGCACCGTCCGCAGCGCTGACTCCCCCTTCCCGCCCGCATACGCCCGCCGCCGCGAACGCAGCTCCACCACACCATCCGGCCCCGGCCGCAGCAACTGCGTCATCCCGCGCTCCACCGACGACACCGACATCCCCAGGTACGCGGCGATCGTCACTGTCTTCGCCTGGCAGCCCTCCGGCCGCGCCGCCAGCGCCGCGACCTTCACATACACCGACAACGCCACATCCGCGTAGAACGGCGAACACACCAACCGCAACGGCACCCTCACCCGCTGCCTGCGCACCACCGCGCCTTCAGCCGGGCCCGGCCGCTGACGCTGTCCCGGCACCCGGCACTCCACAGCGGCCACCGCCGCCACGGTGCTCACCGGCCCATCCGGCACGCTACGGGTCCGCACGGCCGCGAACTGCTGGGTGCCCCGGCCGCGGACAGCGAGGATCCCCGCCGCCGGACAGCAGCAGCCTGCGGCGGTGCCGGGAACCGCTGTGACATGACTGCGGTTCGCGGCACCAGACGGTGTCCGCCGGGCAGGTACAGACCGCTCCCAGGACACAGATGTGACCCACACGAAACGACAAGCAAGGCTAAACGGGCACGCCGGGGCTGACACCGCCCCTGCGAGTAGTGCACAATGACACCACCTTCTGGAACAACGGAGGCATAACAAAGCCCCCACTAGGTGCTTTGTGGTTCCGGGGAGAACCGAAAATCGAACTGTCCGAAGCCGAGTGGCATCGGGTCGGACAACCCCTCCGGGAGGCCCTGGCAGGCCAAGACCGGAGATTCGGACGAGGCGCTGAGCCGAGGTGACTGGCCTCACCTCACTCCGCCCCGGGCGGCTAGAAGTCCCGCAGATGCGGGCGCCGCCCGTTTCAGATCACGTCATCTCAACCTCCCTGAGGGGGACGTGTACCCGCGCCCGGACCGGCACGGAAGCATGCAAAAGGCACCCGCCAGCCGGAGCGACGACAAAGTCATCGCTGCAACAGCAGCAGGTGCCTTGGTGTGTGACCGCGCGAGGGCGCGGGTAACCTGGACCACGTCGAGACCCCCTTACGGTCGTCGGCCGCCATCCCCGGAGAGCCGCCTCACGGGGATCAAATTCGCCAAAAATCGCCGCCAGCCGCATCCCCGGCGCCCCCGTCAGGGTCTATGTCAGCGTCGGCCCCCGAGCCAGAAACAGCCCCAAATGGGACACATGGCTCCAGCAGATCTCCGGACAGCACTCGCACGGCATCGAACTCCTCCACTACGGGAACACGTTCACCGGCCGCCCCTACGACTGGGACACCATCACCGCAGACCTCGACGGCCTCATCGTCATCGGCAGACAGAAGCGCACCGGCAGCCGTGTCTACCTGTTCGGGCCCGTCGCACGCCTCGAACTCCGCTCCCTCATCGCGACCAAGCCGGTTCTGCTCTACGGCCACAGCCAAGGACTCATCCCCGTCATCTACTGCCGAAACCAGGTCCTCCCCCGCGAGACCGAGCCAAAGCTCAAGCTCATCGCCCCGAAGCGCTGGCAGCACGACTCCGGGACGCTCCAGGCAGCCCTCCACGCCCTCACCCCGGCCCCTCGCAGCGAATCCGAGAGTGACCTCCGCACCGGCGACAGCCACCTCACCCAACCGTTCTCCGCGCGATGACGACAGCAACTGCTCCGCACCCGGAGAGGACACACATGCTGCCAGTGCCGCCAACCGTGCACCTCCCGAACCAGCCTCGGCGCAAGAGTAGTTGAAACCCGCGCATCAGGGAGCCCCCCACTCGTCGGCTTTCCGCATAGCCGCTTTGGATATCCCCTCGTATCGTGGAGTCGTGACCATAGGGGTAGTTGAGGGTCATGGCGGAGGAGCGACGGAAGTGCGATGCCGAGTTCCGTGAGGGGGTCCCAGTAGTTCTCGCGGAAAAGACAGCGCTAGGCCGTGCTGCAGCCTGTGATCTGGGCTGATCCCCGGGAAACGGCGCGGTGACCATGAGCGGGTCGGTAGCGTCGCGGCCATGCTGAGTGCCGACGAGCCGCCGCTGAACGACGTGAGTGACGAGCAGATCCAGAAGTTTCTGGGCGAGATGGCTCCGAAGGTGAAGGAGTTGATGGAGGGGGTTACCCTCGCGATCGACTACTACAAGGAGGGCGGCTACGACCGCGAGGCATGGAATCGGCTCTGTGACGGGCTTGCGCACGAGGCGATGAACCTGATGATGGCGCTGTCCTCTCCGGCGTACCCGTATCTGGCACGGGACTGCGAGCGGGCCGTACGGGAAGCTGCGGGTATCACGCCGCGCGAGGGCGGGATGCGTGAGGCCCTCCAGCAGCAGGTCGGCAAGGGGCTGCTGATGTCCGTTCTCACCGTCGGTCGGCAGACCATGGTCGAGCCCGAGGAGTGGCCGGACGAGCTGCCGGCCACGGTGCTCAGCGCGGTACGCAACTCGAAGCGGATCAAGGCAGATCCGACGATGGCGAACCTCCGCGAGCAGAGCCCCGCGCGTGAGCGCCGCAGAACATCGGAACTCCCGTACTGCTGCGTCCAGTTCGGGAGCTCTCTACTGTCCACGCCCGATGGCCGGGTACGGGTAGTGCCCGTCTGTGCTGATGCGAGTGGTGTGGGAGGGGGCCGATGGCTACGCGGGTGTTCTCGGACGAGGAGCTGGAGGGCTTACGATCCTCCCCGGCGATCGGGCGGGACGAGCTGATCTGCTATTTCACCCTCACCCCGGCCGACGGGGCGTTCCTGCGGAAGTTCCGTCGGCCGGTGAACGTGCTCGGCGCCGCCGTGCAGCTGTCCGCCCTGCCCTGGCTGGGCTGTGTCCCCGATGACGTCCCGGCTGCGCCGCCCGCGGTGGTCGGCCGGCTGGCCCGCCAGCTGGGGCTCGCCGCCGGTGATCTGGAGGGCTACGGAGAGCGCGAGCAGAGCCGCACCGACCACCTGAAGGAGAACGCCGACTATCTCGGGTGGAAGCAGCCGAAGGCCATCGAGCACAAGGAGCCGGCCGACTTCCTGCTGGCCCGCGCCATGGAGCACGACTCCCCGAGCCTGCTGTTCCGCCTGGGCTACGAGTACCTGCGCTCGGCGAAGGTGATCCGGCCCGGCGTGGTCGTGCTGCTGGAGAAGGTCGCCAGCGCCCGCACCGCTGCCGAGCAGGAGACCCACGCCCGGTGACCGACCTGCTGACCGGTGAGCGCGCCTGCGGCCTGGACAACCTGTCGGTCGTCGATCCGGCGCTACGGTCCACGCGGCTGCACTGGCTGAGGACCGGGCCGGTGCAGGCGTCGCCCAACAGCGTGGGCGGCGAGGTGGACAAGCTGGTGTTCCTGCGCGGCCTGGAGGCACACAGCCTCGACCTGTCCGCGCTGCGCGCCGAGCGCCGCCGCCACCTCGCCCAGATCGGCCGCTGGCTCACCGCGCAGGCCCTTCAGCGGCGGGAGGCGAACTGGCGTCACCCGATCCTGCTCACGCTGCTGGCGCAGTCCACCGTCGATGTCCTGGACTCCGTCGCGCAGCTCTTTGACCAGACGCTGTCCGGCTCGGAGTCAAGGGCGCAGATCAAGCTGCGCGACGCGCTCGCCGAGCGGGCCAGCTGGATGAGATCCTCGGCAACGCCACCGACCTGCCGATCACCGAGCACGCCGCCGACACGCACGGGGTGACCCTGGCCAACCTCGACCTGGTCGGCAAGCAGCTCTCGTCCCGTATCCGCGACCTGGGCAAGATCACCCTGTACCGGATGGGCGCAAAGGCCGACAACGAGGAGAAGTTCCCCACGGCGGGGCCGCTATTGACGAAGAAGGCCAACCTCGACCTGGTCGCCGCGCACTGGGACGAGCTGCTGCACCTGGCCGGGTCGCTCAAGTACGGGCACGCCACCGCATCCCTGATTGTCGGCAAGCTCTCCGCGTCCTCCCGGCAGAACGCCCTGGCAGCGGCGTTGAAGGAGTACGGCGCTATTCGCAGGACGATCCACGCGGCGAAGTACTTGTCCGATCCGGCCTATCGCCTCAAGATCGCCCGGCAGCTGAACAACGGCGAGTCGCTGCACTCCCTGCGCCGTCAGCCCGAGCAGCAGAACGAGCAGGCATGGCGCCTGACCTTGGTGACGAACGGGGCATGCCGGAGGCATCGGATGAGGCTGCCCGGGTGCCCGCTCGACGGTCCACCTCGAACGTTTCGCGACCGTTTCCAACCCTAGTCGTTTCGGGCAGGGGCAGGCCGGTCAACGTGCTGGCGGGACGCCGGGTGTTGTGGTTTGAGCGGTCCGAGCGGGAGCCTGACGGGATCTTTCGTGTCGGCTATCGGTTGCTCGGTGATGTGGACGCTCCGAAAGTAGCAGCGGCGCGGGTCGCGGTGCTGCTCCGACGTTGGGAGGCGAGAGAGGATGACAATGCCAGTGTGTCCGAGGGTGCCCGTCGCTGAGCTGCTGGCGAGGCACACGGAGCGGGCGAAGTTACAGGCCACGTTCCCGGGTTGGCTGGTGTGGGTCGATGTCCATGGCGCGTGGTCAGCGACACGCCGCCCGGCTGCGGAGGAGCGGATGGACGCCGAGAGTCCGACGGCGCTGCGTGCGGCACTTGAGCGGGCGCAGGACGGTAGACGTGCGCAGTGCGGCGGGCCGGGGGCCGTGCCGCCGCAGGTTCGCCCGCTCCAGGCGCGGCAGCCGCAGGCGGGGCGATCCCCGGCGAGCGTTGGCGGCGTTGATCGGGGCGCTCACCCGGGGAGTGTGGTTACTGATGATCTCGGCGTGGTGTCGCTTTGGGGACGGATGAGCCCCCAGTTCAGAGGTCATTCCGAGGCGCGACATCACGCCCGGAATCTCAGTAGTGGGGTGCCGGATGTGACGTTGGCCAGAGGCGGTTCCGCATGGAGTGGCGTGAGCGTTGGCATGAGCAACAATCTGCCCAAGCGTGGCGAACGGGTCTGGGACCCGGCGACACAGCGCGTGGGCGTCGTTCAGTGGGTCGGGTCGTTGTGGGGGCCGAACGATGGTCGGCGGGCTACCCGCCCGGATGATCAGGTGATCCTGCGCCCCCCGCGCGGTGGGATCGAGTGGGTGGCCAGGGCCGGGACGATGAAGCCGTACGAGGAGGCCGGGCAGGAGGCAGGGGAGCGCGTCTGAGGGCTGCGGCTCCCTTCAGTGAGGTTGCGGAGCGCCGTCCGACCGCCGGGTTCTGCCCGGGGGCCGGACGGCTTGCTCTGTGTGCCCGCCCGGAGGCGGTCAGGTTGATGGGGGCTGGCGTGCGTGCCTGCGGATCGGGCCGCGAAGGCGGCGCGGCCGAGGCAACGCCGACCCTGGTGTGGGGTCCGCCTGCCGCCACCGTCCACTCCCGCACGGCGAAGGTCTCTTCGAGACGCTCGCGGATGCCCCGAACGCGGCCCGGCAGTACGCGCGGGCCGCATCATCGAGGCCCGGGGCGACGTACGCGAGGGTCATCGCCCTCGACCTGGTCGCCGAAGCCGGACAGCAGGCCAAGCAGGGCAGCATCGAGCAGGCGTGCATCACCTGGAGGCGGACCATCGGCACTATGGCCGGGGTGAAGTCCACCCCCACCCTGAAGGCGGTCCGGTCCCTGCGCTCCGGCCTGCGCCCGTACCAGGCCCGCGGCGTGCGGTGCGCCGCCGAGCTCGACGAGCGCGCCCGTCTCTTCCTGGCCTGCCACCCGAACTGAGAACCGCACGACGACGGCTGTAGCGTCAGCCGGACTGATCTCCAGGGCGGGGGGACAAATCCGTGACGGGCTCGCCCTGGTCCGCCTCCAGCGGAGCTGGGTCCTCTTCCTCGTACGTACCGAAGGGGCCCGGCTCTCCGGGGCGCACCCCGAGCAGCGGGCCACCGCCCTTGGTCCGGTGAAAGCTGGGGATCACGCCTCACCGGTCCCGTTCGTCGGCATCGTCGTCCCAGTCGGCTTCCCGGTCCTCGTCGCAGACCACATCCCGGTCACCGGTGTCCTACCTTTCAAGTGTGGTTGCTCGGAGGGCCCATGGGCTCTGGGCATGGCTGTCACTGGCGAGACCGCTCGATGGCTTAAGGAACTTGGCCACCCGGAGCCCCGCGACGACTCGACCGCCAATTGGGAGATGCGACTTTCGATCGCTGCGTAGGACAACGTCGGCGAGGTCGTCTGCGGGATCGATGAACGACGAGCTGGCGGAGGGGAACGTGCCCGAGATCTGGGCCGGAGTGGACATCGGCAAGGGGCACCACTGGGCGGTCGCCGTCGATGCCGACGGCGAGACGCTGTTCTCGACGAAGGTGATCAACGACATGACGGTGGCGGGGGAGGGGGCGGGCCGTGCTTCTTGCCGGTGCGGATCACCAGTCGGGAGGCGATCTCGCGCAGCGAGAGGTGTTCGGTGTCGAGCAGGCGTACGGCGGTGGCGAGCATGTTGTCGTCGGAGACCGGCACGCCGCCGATGTCCTTGCCCTTGGCGCGGGCGGTCTCCTGGCCTTGGAGGGTCTTGTCGTGGATGTAGTCGGGTTCGGACTCGGCCATGGCGGCGAAGAACGCGAACAGGGCGGCGCGGTGCCCGGCCGGGTCTTGCTTGCCGGCCAGGGGCCGGTGAGGAATTCCAGCTCGATCTCGGCGTCGCGCAGTTCCTCGGCGACCACCTATGAAACAGGCTTGGTACGGACGCCGTCCGGGGACGAGTCCTCGGATTTGTCACCGAACGAGTGGTTGCCGGACTGCAGAGGCCGGAAGATCCTCAACCGCTCACACTGGGGCGGTCTACTTTTCCCCGGAATGGTCTGAAAGGAGTCCTATGGGTAATCCTGCGCCGAAGCAAGCAAGGGAACTCAAAGCGTCCGACGTCGTGAAGGACCCACACACCGGAAACTTGTACGTCGTTCTGACGTCGGCGCAGAGCGGTAACGAGAACAAGGTCCGGTACACGCGTCAGGCCATCTCGTCGGTTCTCAAGCAACCCCCGGAGAATGCCAACGAGTTCGCAGGCTGGGTTTACCACCCTGTGGAGCTGGACAGCAAGAAGGCGGTCCTGATGAGGTCGGACGACACCACCGCCGCCTTCGCGGTCGGTGACATTGCCACTGGTGACCTCCATCTGCAGGAGCTTCCTGTTGGCAGGGTCTTCGGGGGACTGAAGCTCAAGGGCGAGTACAACCTCAACTACTGCTACGACGTGCTCGCCACGGCGACATTGGCCTGAGCAGCCCGGCGCCGCGCCACAGCCCCTCGGCCCGGGCGCGGTGACCCGGCGCCCGGCCGGGACTACGGTCCGGGGGCCTCCGCTGTTGCTGTTCTTCCGTGCTGGAGCGGTCAGCGGCCTGTGGGGAGCCCGGTGGTCGACGCTGTCGTGGTCTGTGGAGGGACGCGCTGGGGCGGCGAGAGGCCGATGAGTGCCCACACGGTCGGTCCCTCGGTGCTGGTGTGGGCTCCGCACTCGGCCACGACCTGGTGCGCGGCGACTTGGCGGACCGTGCTGTGGCCGGCGGGGGCCTGTCCGGGGTGATGGGTGCGTACGGCGATGAGGACCTGGCTGTCCTTCGGGGCCATGTGCACGCTGATACGGCCCTGGCCACCGGTGACGGCCTCGGTGACGAGCAGGATGACGACCTCGCCCACTGCGCTCTCGTCGGCCGTGAATCCCCAGTCCCGCAGCTGTGCCAGGATCCGCGTGGTGGCCTTGTTCGGTGTCCACCGTGCCGATTCCATGGGCCAGTTGACGCCGCGGCGGTTGGCCATCGTTATCCGGCTTCGGTAGACCGCCGGGGGCGGGACGGCGGCCGGGTCCCGTTCGGGCGGCCGCGGCGAGGTCGGTGACTTCGGCGGCGGTGGGGTCCTGGGCGGATAGGTGGGCGGGACCTTCGGGCCGGCGGCTTCGGTGCGGGCGGCGGGCTGCCGTGCTTGCTCGGGTACCGGTTCCTCTCCATGGACTGTTGAGCGTCGGCTCAGCACCGTACCGCCGCCGCTGAGAGGGCGGCCAGGGTTGGGGGAAGTCCCGATGGTCCTTCCGGCCGCTGGGCCGCAGCGGCAGGAGAGCCCATAGCTCCGGAACGTCGGTCCGGGTCTCCCTTCGTTTCAGCGCTGTCGCCCAGGGGCCGGACCCCGCTGACGCGGTGGTGAAGGCGTTGTCGTCGACACGGCGCAGCTCACGGTTCTCCTCCGGGCGCAGGACGCACATGGCCAGGCGCATTGCCTCGCGGAGGTTGGTGATCGGGAGTAGTCCGCCGGGTTCGTGGAGGCGGGCCGAGGTGCCGGGGACGGTGTGGAACATCTGGCGGACGGTGTCGCTGTCGCGGGTACGAGGTGTCGACGTCCTGTGCGGTCAGCATGTCGTGCTCTTCGAAGCCGTCGCTGGCCGGCGTGAAGCTGTTTGAGCTTGGTCCAGCGCTGCGCGTGGGCAGGTGTGTCCGGGCGGAGCATGTCGAGGCTCACGGGCGCTTTCCCGTTCTTGCGTGGCTGGTGTGGTGTGCGGCCGGATGCCGGGCACTGCGCAGGGTGCGGTTGTGTTCGTCTGGGCTGAGGCCCTCGCTGTCACGGGGCGGCGCCGGTCCTGGGCCGAGGGGCTCCGCCGCTGTCTGCGCAACGCGGGCATGTCCGCGTGGCAGCTCGCCGATCTCCTCGGCGTCCACGAGCACGACGTCACCATGGACGCTCTGCCCAACCAGCCCCTGAACGTCGTCCTCG
>NZ_JBHSPB010000038.1:0-30642 GCF_042656465.1 Streptomyces gamaensis | reverse complement strand
GGCCCGGCGGCCGCCCCGGAACCCCCGGGCGGGCGCGGCCTGCTGACCGGCACGGACCGCGAGAGCGCGGCCAGCCCCGCGCCCCCTCCCGGCCCGCCCGGCTCCGACGGGCTGCGCCGCCGGGTGCGGGTGCCCGCCCAGCCCGCCGACCGTCCGCTGCCGGGCCGCTCCGACCCGGTGCTGCTCGCGCGGGCGCTGTCGGAGCTGGAGCGGATGGTGGGCCTGGAGCCGGTCAAACGGCAGGTGCGGGCGCTGTCCGCGCAGTTGCACATGGCCCGGCTGCGCGCGGGCCAGGGCCTGCCCGTGCAGCCCCCCAAGCGGCACTTCATCTTCTCGGGCCCCTCCGGCACCGGCAAGACGACCGTCGCCCGCATCCTGGGCCGGGTGTTCTACGCGCTCGGGCTGCTCGGCGGCGACCACCTCGTCGAGGCCCAGCGCGCCGATCTCGTCGGGGAGTTCCTGGGGCAGACCGCCGTCAAGGCCAATGAGCTGATCGACTCCGCGCTCGGCGGGGTCCTTTTCGTCGACGAGGCGTACAGCCTGTCCAACTCCGGCTACAGCAAGGGCGACGCGTACGGCGACGAGGCCCTGCAGGTGCTGCTCAAACGCGCCGAGGACAACCGCGACCGGCTGGTGGTCATCCTCGCCGGCTATCCGGAGGGCATGGACCGGCTGCTCGCCACCAACCCGGGTCTCGGATCCCGCTTCACCACGCGCGTGGACTTCCCCAGTTACCGCCCCGGCGAGCTCACCCGCATCGGCGAGGTGCTGGCCGCCGAGAACGGCGACCGCTGGGACGAGGAGGCCCTGGAGGAGCTGCGCAGCATCAGCGGCCATGTGGTGGGCCAGGGCTGGATCGACGAGCTGGGCAACGGCCGTTTCGTGCGCACGCTGTACGAGAAGTCCTGCGCGTACCGCGATCTGCGGCTGTCGGGCTACGCGGGCACCCCCACCCGCGACGACCTCGTCACCCTGCGCCTGCCGGATCTGATGCAGGCCTACGGCGAGGTCCTCTCGGGCCCGGGCCGCCACGGCCCGGCGTGGGGGGACGGCGGCGGCCCGGCGAAGGACTGAGGTGCGCGGGCGGGGCCCCCGAGGGCCCCGCCCCTGCCCGTCAGCCGACCAGTGCGTCCTCGGCGGCCCGGTCTCCCGGGACGGGCCGGGCACCCGGCACCGCCCGGTCGTCCTCGCCGGCGGGCGCGCGGTGGGCGGGGTCGCGGACCTCGCCGACGAGCAGTTCCAGGACGTCCTCCAGGGCCACCAGCCCCAGCACCCGTCCCGAGGCGTCGGCGACCGCCGCGAGGTGGGCGGCGGAGTGGCGCATGACGGTGAGGGCGTCGTCCAGCGGCAGTTCGGCCCGCAGCGTCTCCACGCGCCGCCACACGTGCTGCGGCACCGCCCGGTCCCGGTCCTCCAGGTCCAGGACGTCCTTGACGTGCAGATAGCCCATGACGGCCCCGCCCGTGGCGCACACCGGGAAGCGGGAGTAGCCGGTGCGGACGGTCAGTTCCTCGATCTGCCGGGGGGTGACCGAGGGGGTGACCGTCACCAGGGCGGCCGGGTCGAGGAGTACGTCGGTGACGGGGCGGCTGCCCAGCTCCAGCGCGTCCTCCAGCCGTTCCTGCTCGGCGGCTTCGAGGAGGCCCGCCTGGCGGGAGTCCTCCACGAGGTGGGTGAGCTGCTCGCTGGTGAAGACGGCCTCGATCTCCTCCTTGGGCTCGACGCGGAAGACCCGCAGCACCGCGTGCGCGCACGCCCCCAGCAGCGCGGTCACCGGCCGGCACAGCCGGGCGAAGGCGACGAGCCCCGGGCCGAGCCACAGCGCCGCCCGGTCGGGGGCGGACATGGCCAGGTTCTTCGGCACCATCTCGCCGATGACCAGGTGCAGGAAGACCACGAGCGCGAGCGCGACGACGTAGCCGAGCGGGTGGACGAGTCCCTCGGGCAGACGCACGGCCCCGAAGACGGGCTCCAGCAGCCGGGCGACGGTCGGTTCGGCGACCGCGCCGAGGGTCAGTGAGCAGACGGTGATGCCGAACTGGGCGGCCGCCATCATCTGCGGCAGGCTCTCCAGCCCGGTCAGGACGGTACGGGCGCGGGCCGAGCCGTCGGCCGCGTACGGTTCGATCTGGCTGCGCCGCACGGAGACGAGCGCGAACTCGGCGCCGACGAAGAAGCCGTTGGCGAGTACCAGCAGGGCCGCGAAGAGGAGCTGGAGCGTGTTCACCGTCGCTCCCCCCGTGCCGGGCCGGCGGCGACGGCCGGGGCGGGTGCGCCGCGTACGAGGCGCACCCGCTCGGCCCGGTGGTGCCCCACCTGACGCACCGACAGCCGCCAGCCGCCGGGCAGTTCGGCCACGTCGCCGGGGACGGGGATACGGCCGAGCAGATCGGCGACGAGTCCGGCGACGGTCTCGTACGGGCCGTCGGGGACCTTCAGGCCGGTGCGCTCCAGGCGTTCCACCCGGCAGCCGCCGTCGGCCTCCCACGCCGAGCGGCCGTCCTCGCAGGGGACGGGGGCGAGTTCGGGGGCGTCGGCGTCCTCGCGGTCGTGCTCGTCGCGGACCTCGCCGACCAGTTCCTCGACGATGTCCTCCAGCGTGACCACGCCGGCGGTACCGCCGTACTCGTCGACGACGACGGCTATCGGCTGCTCGCTGCGCAGCCGCTCCAGCAGCGGCGCGACGGGCAGGCTGCCGGGAACGAGCAGGGGCGGCACGGCGATCCGGGTGACGGGCGTGCGCAGCCGCTCCTCGCCGGGCACCGCGAGCGCGTCCTTCAGGTGCACCATGCCGACGACCTCGTCGAGCCGTTCGCGGTAGACGGGGAAGCGGGAAAGGCCGGTGGCCCGGGTGAGGTTGAGGACGTCCTCGGCGGTCGCGGACGACTGCAGGGCGCTGACCTTGACCCGAGGGGTCATCACATGCTGTGCCGTCAGCTCGCCGAGGGAGAGGGTGCGCACGAACAGGTCGGCGGTGTCCTCCTCCAGGGCGCCGGCGCGGGCCGAGTGCCGGGCCAGGGAGACGAGTTCACCGGGGGTGCGGGCGGAGGCGAGCTCGTCGGCGGGTTCGACGCCCAGGGTCCGTACGAGCCGGTTGGCGACCGCGTTCAGCAGGGTGATCACGGGGCGGAACAGCCGGGAGAACAGGCTCTGCGGGCCCGCGACGAACCGTGCGACGTCCAGCGGCCGGGAGACCGCCCAGTTCTTCGGCACGAGTTCGCCGACGACCATCTGCACGGCGGCGGCGAGCAGCATGCCGGTGACGACGGCCACGCCGGAGGCGGCCCCGTCCGGCAGCCCGGCGGCGAGCAGCGGGCCGGAGAGCAGCGAGCCGAGCGCGGGCTCGGCGAGCATGCCGACCGCCAACGAGGTGATGGTGATGCCGAGTTGGCTGCCCGACAGCTGGAAGGAGAGCTCCCGCAGGGAGGCGACGACGGTACGGGCGCGGTGGTCGCCGTCGGCGGCGGCCCGCTCGGCGTCCGGCCGCTCGACGGTGACGAGCCCGAACTCGGCGGCGACGAAGAAGCCGTTGGCCAGGATCAGCAGGAGTGCTGCCGCGAGCAGCAGCAGGGACAGGGTGATGCTCATGCCGCCGCCTTGAGGGAGAGGGCGGCGGCGCAGGTACTGCAGGACGGTCCGTCCATTGCCGGAGAGGGTCACTCCTCGGTTCGCAGGTGCCCCGCGGGGCGCGCGGAGAGCGCGGCCGGTCGGTGTGCGGGACGGGGCAGGGAATGTGCCCGTGGCACCAGATTAGTCAAGGAGTCGCGGCGCGGGGGCGGGCACCCGCCCCCGGTTTCGCGTGCTAGCGCGCGGCGTTGCCGGTGCCGTGCGCCTCGGCGAGGGCCCTCAGGGTGCGGGCGTCGGCGATCGCCTGCTGCCTGGCGATGCCCGGCTGGATGCCCATGGCGGGCAGGGTGGTGCCGTCGGAGAGGTCGAGCTGCACCCAGGCGTCGCCGTTGCGCAGATTGACCCGGACGATCTGGGCCCACTCCAGGTGCCGGGTGGTGGCGAGGTTCACGACGGTGACCCCGTCCGGGGCGGCGACGACCTTGGGCCGGGCGAGCGCCCAGGCCGCGCCGAACAGCAGCAGTCCGGTGACGACGAACGTCGCCCGGTCCCCCGCCGTCAGCGCCGGGAGCAGGAACGACACCACGGCGAGCACAACGGCCAGGGCGGCGCCGAGGCTCAGCAGCACGGCCCGGGTCCGGGTCGGGCGGAAGGTGACGGGCAGCTGCGGCAGGGCGGGCGGCGGGGGCACGGGGGTGGGCACGGCGGTCATTTCCGGTGGGTTCGGTCGCGGGGGCGGTCCGGGGGAACGCCCGTCACAGACGGCAGGCGTGGATGGTGGTGGTGAGGATGGCGCGCGCGCCCAGCTCGTAGAGCTCGTCCATGATGCGCTGGGCGTCGCTGGAGGGAACCATCGAGCGGACCGCGACCCAGCCCTCGTGGTGCAGCGGGGAGACGGTGGGCGACTCCAGGCCGGGGGTCAGGGCGACGGCGCGCTCGACCTGCTCGACGCGGATGTCGTAGTCCATCATCACGTAGCGGCGGGCGACGAGGACGCCCTGCATACGGCGGAGGAACTGGCGCACCTTGGGGTCGTCCACGGGGGCCCCGGCGCGGCGGATGACGACGGCCTCGGAGGTGAGGATCGGCTCGCCGATGACCTCCAGACCGGCGTTGCGCAGGGTGGTGCCGGTCTCCACGACGTCCGCGATGATCTCGGCGACGCCCAGCTGGATGGCGGTCTCGACGGCGCCGTCGAGGTGGACGACGGCGGCGTCCACGCCGTGGTCGGCGAGGTGCTTGGTGACCAGGCCGGGGAAGGACGTCGCGATCGTCATCCCGCCGAAGTCGGTGACCTCCTTGGCCGTGCCCGGCCGGGTGGCGTAGCGGAAGGTCGAGCCGGCGAAGCCCAGCTGCATGATCTCCTCGGCCTGCGAGCCGGAGTCCAGCAGCAGGTCGCGGCCGGTGATGCCGATGTCGAGCTTGCCGGAGCCGACGTAGACGGCGATGTCGCGCGGGCGCAGGAAGAAGAACTCGACGTCGTTGTCGGAGTCGACGAGCACGAGCTCCCTGCGGTCCTTGCGCTGGCGGTAGCCGGCCTCATGGAGCATCGCCGACGCAGGCTCGGAGAGAGAACCCTTGTTGGGAACGGCGATGCGCAGCATGAGGTGTGCTTCCTTCGTGCGGGGATGTGCGGGGAGTTGCTGGGGGTACTGCTCGGTTTTCGGTACTGCCGGTGGTCGGGTGACCCGTCTACAGATGGGCGTAGACGTCGTCGAGGGAGATGCCCCGGGCCACCATCATCACCTGAAGGTGGTACAGCAGCTGGGAGATCTCCTCGGCGGTGGCCTCGGCGCCCTCGTACTCGGCGGCCATCCACACCTCGGCGGCCTCCTCGACCACCTTCTTGCCGATGGCATGGACACCCTTGCCCACCAGCTCGGCGGTGCGGGAGGTGGCGGGGTCGCCGGAGGCTTTCTGCTGGAGCTCGGCGAAGAGCTCCTCGAACGTCTTCTTGGACATGGTGGTCCTACCCTACGGGGTCCGCCGCCCGCCTCAGTGCCAGGGCTCGGACACGGAGCGCAGGATCACCGCCGTGGCGACGGCCGCGGTGACCGCCTCGTGGCCCTTGTCCTCGGTGGAGCCGGGCAGCCCGGCCCGCTGCACGGCCTGCTCGTCGGTGTCGCAGGTCAGGACGCCGAAGCCGACGGGGACTCCGGTGTCGACGGCGACCTGGGTCAGGCCCTGGGTGACGCCCTGGCACACGTAGTCGAAGTGCGGGGTGCCGCCCCGGATCACGACGCCGAGGGCGACGATCGCGTGGTAGCCGCGGCCGGCCAGCACCTTGGCGGCGACGGGCAGCTCCCAGCTGCCGGGGACGCGCAGCACCGTCGGTTCGTCGATGCCGAGTTCGTGCAGGGCGCGCAGGGCGCCGTCGAGGAGGCCGTCCATGGCCTTCTCGTGCCACTGCGCGGCGATCACGGCCACGCGCAGGTCCTGGCAGTTCCTCACACTCAGTTCGGGGGCGCCCTTGCCGCTCACGTCTCTCCTTCGGTGGATTCGGGTCTCGTGGGTTCGGGTCCGGTCCGATGGGCCGGGTCTGCTCGTCGGTGGCCGGTCACTGGTTGCCGCAGGCGGGCACCGGCGCGGGGTCGAGCCAGGGCAGGTCGTGCCCCATCCGGTCCCGCTTGGTGCGCAGGTACCGCAGATTGTGCTCGCCGGCCTCGACGGGCACGGGCTCCCGGCCGGTCACGCGCAGGCCGTACCGGACGAGGGCCTCGGTCTTGTCGGGGTTGTTGGTCATCAGCCGCAGGGAGCGCACGCCGAGGTCGGCGAGGATGCGGGCGCCCGCGGCGTAGTCGCGGCCGTCGGCGGGCAGGCCGAGGTCGAGGTTGGCGTCGAGCGTGTCGCGGCCGTGCTCCTGCAGCTCGTACGCGCGCAGTTTGGGCAGCAGTCCGATGCCGCGGCCCTCGTGGCCGCGCAGGTAGAGCACGACGCCGCGGCCCTCCTCGGCGACGCGTTCCAGGGAGGCCCGCAGCTGCGGGCCGCAGTCGCAGCGCAGCGAGCCGAGGACGTCGCCGGTGAGGCACTCGGAGTGCAGCCGCACCAGGACGTCCTCGCCGTCGCCGAGGTCTCCGGCGACGAGCGCGATGTGTTCGGTGCCGTCGGCGCGGTAGCCGTGGGCGCGGAAGTCGCCGAAGGCGGTGGGCAGTCTGGTGGTGGCCTCGCGCCGGACGGCGGGCCCCGGCGGCAGCTCGGGCGGGGCGGCGGCCGGGGACTGCGCGGCGCGGTGGGCGACGAGGTCCGCGATGGAGATGATCGACAGTCCGTGCCGGCGGGCGAAGGGCACGAGTTCGGGCAGCCGCAGCATGCGCCCGTCCTCGCCCGCGATCTCCACGATGGCGGCGGCGGGCCGCAGCCCGGCGAGCCTGGCCAGGTCGACGCCGGCCTCGGTGTGGCCGGTACGGACGAGGACGCCGCCAGGCCGGGCGCGCAGCGGGAAGACGTGTCCGGGCCGGACGAAGTCGCCCGCGGTGGCGGCGGGCTGTGCGAGCAGCCGGATGGTGGTGGCGCGGTCGGCCGCCGAGATGCCGGTGTCGGTGCCGTGGGCCCGGGAGGCGTCGACGGAGACGGTGAAGGCGGTGCGCATCGACTCGGTGTTGTCCTGGACCATCTGCGGCAGGTCGAGCCGGTCGAGGTCCTCGCCCTCCATGGGGACGCAGATCAGCCCGCGGCACTGGCTCATCATGAAGGCGACGGTCTCGGCGGTGATCTTCTCGGCGGCGACGACCAGGTCGCCCTCGTTCTCCCGGTCCTCGTCGTCCACGACGACCACCGGACGGCCCGCGGCGATGTCGGCGATCGCCCGTTCCACGGAGTCCAGCGTCAACTCGTCCGGCACGTAGGGGGTTTCGGCGGTGACGGTCACGCTGCCGCTCCTTCCAGGGCGGGCTCCGCGCCCGTACGGGAGCGCAGCCACCAGTCGCGCAGGCCCCACAGCACGAGGGCGAGGTAGATGACGTAGACCAGGCCGGAGAAGGCGAGCCCGCTGGTGAAGGCGAGGGGGACGCCGACGACGTCGACGAGCAGCCAGGCGAACCAGAACTCGATGAGCCCGCGGGCCTGGGCGACCATGGCGGCGAGCGTGCCGACGAAGATGTAGGCGTCCGGCCAGGGGTTCCAGGACAGTTGGGGTACGGCCACGAAGAGGGCGCCGACGGCGGCGGTGCCCACGGCGGTGCCCCCGAGCAGGACGGCGCGTTCGCGCCAGGTGGCGAAGCGCACGGCGATCGAGCCGTCCTGCGCGGTGCGCCGGCCGCGCTGCCACTGCCGCCAGCCCCACAGGGCCACGCCGATGACGAGGAGTTGCTTGCCGACTCCGCCGGAGAGGTGGGCGGAGGCGTAGGCGGTGACGAGGATCGCTCCGGAGAGGAGCTGGGCGGGCCAGGTCCAGATGGAGCGCCGCCAGCCGAGCGCGAGGGCGGCGAGCCCGATGGTGTTGCCGATCATGTCGGACCAGATGACGTGCTGGCCGAAGGCCGTGAACGCCTCGTCGCCGAGCCGGTCGATGACGTTCACGCGGCCGTCTCCTCGGTGTCGCGGGCCGGGCCGGAGAGCAGGCGCTCGACGTACTTGGCGAGCACGTCCACTTCGAGGTTGACGGGGTCGCCGGCCTGCTTGATGCCGAGGGTGGTCAGTTCGAGGGTGGTGGGGATGAGGCTGACGGTGAAGAAGTCCGGGCCGGCCTCGACGACGGTCAGGCTGATGCCGTCGACGGTGATGGAGCCCTTGTCGACGACGTAGCGGGCGAGCGCGGCGGGCAGGGAGATCTTCACGGCCTCCCAGCGTTCGCCGGGGGTGCGCTCCAGGATCGTGCCGGTGCCGTCGACGTGGCCCTGGACGAGGTGTCCGCCGAGCCGGCCGCCGAGCGCCATGGGGCGTTCGAGGTTGACGCGGGAGCCGGTGGCGAGGGCGCCGAGGCTGGAGCGGCGCAGGGTCTCGGCCATCACGTCGGCGGTGAACTCGCCGTCGGCGGTACCGACGACGGTCAGGCACACGCCGTTGACGGCGATGGAGTCGCCGTGCCGGGCGCCTTGGGTGACGACGGGGCCGCGCAGCCGGAAGCGGGAAGAGTCGCCGAGTTCCTCGACGGCGACGACTTCACCCAGTTCTTCGACGATTCCGGTGAACACGTTCAGCTCTCCTCGGGGGCGTGGGCGGTGGGGGCGGCGGTGATGCGCAGGTCGGGGCCGAGCCGGGTGACATCGGTGATGCCCAGGCGCAGCGCGGCGGTGACGGTGGCGATTCCGGCGTCGCCGAGGGCGGCGGGGCCCGCGCCGAGCAGGGCGGGCGCGAGATAGCCGACGACGCGGTCGACGGCGCCGGCCGCGACGAAGGCTCCGGCGAGGGCGGGCCCGCCCTCCAGCAGGACGGAGCGCACGCCCCGGCGGTGGAGTTCGGCGAGCAGCGCGTCGACGGCCAGGCCCGTGCCCTCGTGGGGCAGCCGGACGATGTCGACGCCGGGCAGGTGCGTGGTGTCGGCGTCCTCGCCGACGGCGATCAGCGTGGGTGCCGCGTCGTCGAGGACGCGGGCGCCGGGCCGCACGGTGGCGTGGGTGTCGACGACGACGCGCAGCGGCTGGCTGACGTCCTCCCAGCCGCGGGCGGCCAGATGGGGGTCGTCGGCGCGCAGGGTGCCCGCGCCGACGATCACCGCGTCGGCCTCGGCGCGCAGCCGGTGCACATCGGCGCGGGACTCGGCGGAGGTGATCCAGCGGCTGCTGCCGTCGGCGGCGGCGCTGCGGCCGTCGAGGGTGGCGGCGTACTTCCACAACACGTAGGGGCGGCCGCTCAGGACGGAGGTGAGCCAGGCGATGTTGCCGGCGGTGGCCTCGTCGGCGAGCAACCCGCCCTCGGTGTCGATGCCCGCGGCGGCCAGGGTGGCCGCCCCGCCGGTCGCGGCGGGTGTCGGGTCGGCGACGGCGTAGACGACGCGGCCGACGCCGGCGGCGATGAGCGCCTGGGCGCAGGGGCCGGTGCGGCCGGTGTGGTTGCAGGGTTCGAGGGTGACGACGGCGGTGCCGCCGCGGACGTCGTGGCCGGCTTCGGCGGCGGAGCACAGGGCGCTGACTTCGGCGTGCGGTCCGCCGGCCCGCTGGTGCCAGCCCTCGCCGACGGCCCGGCCCCGGGCGTCGAGCAGCACACAGCCGACGACGGGGTTGGGGCTGGTCGAGCCAAGGCCGCGGGCGGCGAGCGCGAGGGCGCGCCGCATCGCGTCGGCTTCGGTCGCGGTGGCCACCGGGTCCTCCTGCCTCTTCGGGCACGGACTCCGGGGCTGTCGTACGGGGACGACGAAGACGGGTGTGTCACCAGGGACACACGAAGTGTGTGCGGTACACCGGGGCCCGGGCGGGGCCCTGACCGACAGCTCACCCCTTCTTCGGGAGCGCCGCCGCCGGACGGTGCGACCGACACACGCCCGCCGCGCACTGCCTCCCATCCGGACTTTAACCGTCGGTCCAGGAATTTCACCTGGTCAACCGGCCGCTGGCTGCGGTCGGGTCGCGGACTGTAACCGCCGGTTCGGACTTTCACCGACCCCGGAGTGCGCTTGCGATCAATCGGTCTCACAACTACTGCAAGGCGTCCGACCTGCGAATTCCTTGAACTCTGCAGATCCGACGAGTCCGAGCGTACGCCGAGGTGCGGCGCGGTGTCCACGGAGATCTGACGGAGTGCGGCGCCCGTCACGCGGCGCCGGCCGCCTTCCCCGGGGCGGGGGCGCTGGGGAAGGATGGCGGTCCATGACCTCCGATGCGACGGGGACGGGCCGTCAACTGGCCCGCGCACGGCGGGCGTTGGCGGCCGTCTTCGCCGTGCACGGCGCGGTCGCCGGCGGTTTCGCGACCCGGATCCCCTGGCTGCAGGACCGCTTGGGGCTGACCTCGGGCCAACTCGGGCTGGCGCTGGCCTTTCCCGCGCTCGCTTCGGCGTGCGCGATGCCCTTCGCCTCGCGCGTCGTGCGGCGGCTGGGGTCCCGGGCCGGGCTGCGGCTGCTGCTCGCGCTGTGGTGCGCCTCACTCGCGCTGCCGGCCCTCTCCCCCGGCCTGCCCGCCCTGTGCGCGGCGCTGGCCTGCTACGGGGCGACGTCCGGGACGGCCGATGTGGCGATGAACGCGCTCGGGGTACGGACCGAGGAGCGGCTGGGGCGGCCGGTGATGTCGTCGCTGCACGGGATGTGGTGCGTGGGGACGCTCGCCGGTTCGGCGGTGGGTACGGCCGCAGCGCACGCCGGCCTGGACGCGCGGCTCCATCTCGGCCTGGCGGCCGGGGTGTTGGCCGCCGTGGGGCTGGTGGTGTGCCGCTGGGTCCTCGACCCGCCGCCGGCTCCCGCGCCCGTACCTGCTGCCGGGGCGCGGCGGCGGGCGCGTGAGCTGCTGCCCGTGCGCGGGGTGCTGGTGATCGGCGCGGTCGGTTTCTGCGCGGTGTTCGCCGAGGGCGCGAGCCTGGACTGGTCGGCGGTCTATCTGCGCGACGTGCTGGACGCGGGGGCGGGGCTCGCGGCGGGCTGCACGACGGTCTTCTCCTGTGCGATGGCGGGGGCGCGGCTCGCGGGGGACGCGGTGGTGCGGCGCCTGGGCGCGGTACGGACCGTACGTGCGGGCGGGCTGCTGGCGGTGGCGGGCGGTGCGCTGGTGGTCGCGGCCCCCTCGGCCGGCGGCTCCGGGGCGGCCGTGGCCGGTTTCGCCCTGATCGGCGTCGGGGTCTCGGTGGTCGTGCCGCTGGCGTTCGCGGCGGCGGGGCGCGGCGGGCGGGACGCGGGGCGGTCGATCGCGACCGTGGCGACGGTGGTCTACACGTCCGGGCTGATCGCCCCGACGGTCATCGGCCGGATCGCGGACGCGGCTTCGCTGCCGGTCTCGTTCGCGGTGGTCACCGCCCTGACGGCGGGTCTGGTGGCCGGGGCGGGCGTGCTGCGTGCCCCGGCCCGTGCGACGGCGGCCCCGCGAGGGGCCGCCGTGGGAGCGGAAGGGGACCGCTCGGAAGGAGAAGAGCCGGAAGGAGAAGGATCGGAAGGAGAGGAGGAAGACGGAACGAGGGGGGAACGGCCGGGCCGTACGGCGGGCCCGTGAGCCGGGTCCGTCGTACGGTCCGTGTCATCCGTCGGTGACGAGGTGCCGGTCAGAGGATGCCGAGGAGCCCGAGGCCGCCGTGGTGGCGGTGGTGCCCACCGCCCCAGCCGCCGCCCCAGCCGCCGTCGCAGCCGCCGCCCCAGCCACCCCAGCCACCCCAGCCGCCGCCCCAGCCGCCGTCGCAGCCGCCACCCCAGCCGCCGCCCCAGCCGCCGTGGCCGCGGTGGTGACGGCCGTGGCCGCCCCACCCGCCCCAGCCGCCGCCCCAGCCTTCGTCACAGTCGTCGTGGTGACGGCCCCAGCCCTCGTGGTGGTGGCCCCACCCGTCGTGGTGGTGACCCCAGCCTTCGTGATGCCGCCAGCGGTCGTGGTCGCAGTCGCGGTCGCGGTCCCGGTCCTTGTCCCGGTCCCAGCGGTGGTCGCAGTCGCGGTCCCGGCGGTGGTCGCGGCCCTTGTCGCGGTCGCGGTCCCGGTCCCGGTCCTTGTCCCGGTCCCGGTCGCGGTCCTTGTCCCGGTCACGGTCGTGGTCGTGGTCCCAGGCCTGGTGCGCCGGCGAGGACGGCGCGGCCTGGGCCAGTCCGGCGGCGGGGACGATCGCGACCGCGGCGAGAACGGCAGCGGCCGCAGTGCGGCCGACGAGGTTACGCATGCTTGTCTCCTGGATTGCAGGAATCGGACATAGCGAGACATACCTCGCATGGGGCGCGACACAGCAGCAGCCTCCGGGCATACAGTCCTACGGACCAGAACTTCCGCCGATTGCAGCAGCCCCCCGCGCCCTCCGGTGGCGGTTTCCGCAGGTGTCCGGGTGGCGCGGGGCACCCCGCGCGACGGCTTAGCATGGTCCGAAATCTCGACATCTCGACGTTTTGGGAGCATTCATGGGCCTCGGCGTGCGCTGGACCCTGCACGGCGACGGGCGCACCCCGGCCCCCGGAGCCGTGGTCAGACCGGACGAGCGGCTGTCGTGGCCGCGCACCGCGGGGCTGGGCGCCCAGCACGTGGTGGCCATGTTCGGCGCCTCGTTCGTGGCCCCGGTACTGATGGGCCTGGACCCCAACCTCGCGATCATGATGTCGGGTGTCGCGACCATGATCTTCCTGCTCGCCACCCGCGGCCGGGTGCCCAGCTATCTGGGGTGCAGCCTGTCCTTCGTGGGCGTGGCCGCGATCATCCGGGCCCAGGGCGGCGGCAGCGCGGCCGTCACCGGGGCGATCTTCGTGGTGGGCGCGGCGCTGTTCCTGGCCGGGCTGGTGGTGCGGCGGTTCGGGGCGCGCATCATCCACGCGGCGATGCCGCCGGTGGTCACCGGTGCCGTGGTCATGCTCATCGGCTTCAATCTCGCCCCGGTCACGGCACGGACGTACTGGCCGCAGGACCAGTGGACGGCGCTGCTGACGATGCTCTTCACCGGGCTCGCGGTGGTGTGCCTGCGCGGCTTCTGGTCCCGCGTGGCCATTTTCCTGGGGCTGCTCTTCGGCTACGGCATCTCCTGGGTCTTCGACCGGGTCTTCGGGAAGATCCACTCGGTCAACGGCGGCACGGAGGCGGTCGACCACTGGCGGCTGGACCTCTCGGGCGTGGCGAAGGCCGACTGGTTCGGTCTGCCCTCGCTGCACGCGCCGAGCTTCGGCTGGTCGGCGGCGCTCGTCGCGCTGCCGGTCGTCATCGCGCTGATCGCGGAGAACGCCGGGCACGTCAAGGCCGTCGGCGAGATGATCGACGATCCGCTGGACGACCAGCTGGGCACCGCGATCTCCGCGGACGGCGCGGCGACCATGCTCTCCACCGCGGTCGGCGGACCGGCCAACACCACCTACTCCGAGAACATCGGCGTCATGGCGGCCACCCGCGTCTACTCCACCGCCGCCTACTGGGCGGCGGCCGGCTTCGCCCTGCTCTTCGGGCTGTGCCCGAAGTTCGGCGCGGTCGTCGCGGCCGTCCCGGGCGGGGTGCTCGGCGGCATCACCGTGATCCTCTACGGCATGATCGGGCTGCTGGGCGCGCAGATCTGGGTGCACAACAAGGTGGACCTGCGCAATCCGCTGAACCTGGTGCCGGTCGCCGCGGGCGTGATCATCGGGATCGGCGGCGTCGGGCTGCGGATCAGCGACACCTTCGAGCTGAGCGGTATCGCGCTCGGCACGATCGTGGTGCTCTCCGGCTACCACGTGCTGCGTGCCCTGGCCCCGGCCCATCTGCGGCGTCAGGAACCGCTGCTGGACGCGGGGACGAGCGGCTACGACAGCGCCGCCGAGGCCGAGGCCGGCACCGACGGCCCCGACACGGCGCGCCGCGAGGCCTGAGCGCTCCGCTGGAAGTCCGGCACGTCGGCTGCGGGTGCGTCGTGGCCGGTCGCGCCCACACGGCGGAGCCGCACACCGCAAAGGCCCCGCGTCCCTTCGGGGCGTCACCCGAACCGCACCGGACTTCGCCAAGCCCGCTCAGCCCCGCCGTTCCGGCCCCCCGCCCGAACCGGCGCCCGGTGCCGGTTCATCCGTTCCGGTCATCCGGCACCACAGGGGTCGCTACGCTCCGTACTCAGCTGTCACCCTGTGTGTATGACTTCGACGCGCACGACACGACAGACGCAGCACGGCGCACCCCCGGAGCAGCGGCGGCAGGCGGTGCCCGCCGGGATCGAGCGGGTCCTGGCGCGGATGCGCGCCCTGGCGGAGGCCCTGCCCCCGAGGGACGGGGTGGCGGTCTTCAACCGCGTCTATCTCCAGGTGACCCAGGAGGTCTCGCAGCGGGTGGCGGCCGGGGAGTTCGCGGACCGGTCGGCGACGACCGAGCTGGACGTCCTGTTCGCCGGGCGCTATCTGGCCGCCGTCGACCGGGTGGCGGCCGGGCAGCGCCCGCCGGCGGCGTGGCGGCCGCTGTTCCGGCTGCGCGGCCATCCGGCGGTGGCGCCCCTGCAGTTCGCGCTGGCCGGCATCAACGCGCACATCGGCCACGACCTCGCGCTCTCCCTCGTCGACACCTGCCGCGCCCTGGATGTCGAACCCCATGTGCTGGAGGCGGACTTCGAGCGGATCGGCCGGCTGCTGACCGGCATGGAGGAGCGGGTCCGCGAGGAGCTGATGCCGGGGCCCGACCTGCTGGACGCCGCCGATCCGCTGACGCACCTGGTGGGTTCGTGGAGCCTGGCGGCGGCGCGCGGCGCGGCGTGGGCGTCGTTCCGCACCCTGTGGGCGCTGAAGGACAAGCCGGACGTGGCCGAGGAGTTCGCGGACCGCATCGACTCCGGTGTGGGCCTGGTGGGCCGCTGTCTGCTGACGCCCCTGGGCTGAGGCCGGGCGGCGGCGCCCGGCCCCGGCCCGGGGCAACCACCGTCAGTCCTCGGGGAGTTCGGCCGGAGCGAGCTCGTCGAAGCGGTCGCCGGGCCCCGGGTTGGCGGCGTCCGTCGTCCCGCCGAACCGGCGCATGACGCCCCACACGGCGTTCAGCGCGGTCTGCACGGCGCCCTCGGCCCAGCCCGCCGTCCAGGAGATGTCGTCGCCGGCGAGGAAGATGCCGCGCTTGTCCTCGGGCAGCCGCTCCTGCATGAAGTGGGTGAACAGCCGCCGCTGGTAGCGGTAGTGGCCGGGCAGGTTCGCCTTGAACGCGCCCATGAAGTACGGCTCGTTCTCCCAGGAGACCGTCACCGGGTTGCCGATGATGTGCTTGCGGATGTCGACCTTGGGATAGATCTCGCCGAGCGACTTGAGCATGACCTCCATGCGCTCGTTCGCCGACAGCGGCAGCCACTTGAGGCTGTCGTCGCACCAGGTGTAGGAGAGGCAGATCACGGCGGGCTTGCCGGGCCCGTCGTCCAGCAGGTAGGTGCCGCGCGTCATCCGGTCGGTGAGCGTCATCGACATCACGTCCCGGCCCGTCTCCTCGTCCTTGTCCAGCCAGAACGGCCGGTCGACCGGCACGAACAGCTTGGACGACTCCATGTAGTGGGTGCGCTCCATCGCCGTCCAGTGGTCGATGGGGAACAGCTCGTCGTCGCACTGGATCTTCGACAGCAGCATCCAGGACTGCGCGGTGAACACCGCGGCCCGGTAGGAGCGGATGTCCCCGGTCGCGTCGGTGACGGTGATGCGGTTGCCGGCCGTACGGTGCAGCCGGGTGACCGCCGGGCGCGGCGCGCCGTCGTGCAGCGAGGACAGCGAGGTGCCCGCGGGCCAGTGCACGAGCTTGTCCGGCTCGCGCTCCCACAGCCGCAGCGGCAGCTGCTGGCTGCCGCCGACGATGCCCCGGTGGTGGTCGTCGGCCTCGGTGTAGACGACGCGCAGGATCTCCAGGATGGAGTTGGGGAAGTCGGTGTCCCAGCCGCCGGTGCCGAAGCCGACCTGGCCGAAGATCTCGCGGTGCCGGAAGGAGGTGAAGGCCTTCGAGTCGCACAGGAAGCCGTAGAAGGTCTGGTTGTCGAGCTTCTCCACCAGGCGGGCCCAGATCTCGCGGATGCGCGGTACGTCGCGCTCGCGCAGGGCCCGGTTCATGGCGGAGAAGTCGGCTCCCTCCTCCAGACAGGCGTTCCAGGCTTCGGCGACCTCGCGGTAGACCGGCGGCAGGTCGTCGATCGTCCGCGCGTAGTGGCTCTGTCCCTTGAGGTCGACGACGGTCGAGGGGGTGTCGGGGGCGAGCGGGTTGGGGAACGGCTTGGTCTCCAGGCCGACCAGGTCGATGTAGTACTGGAGCGCGGTGGAGCTCGGGGGGAAGCGCATCGCTCCCATCTCGGCGGTCAGCGAGGGGTCGCAGCCGTCGAAGCCGACGGTGCGCAGCCTGCCGCCGATTTGGTCGGCCTCGTAGACGACCGGCCTCAGGCCCATCTTCATCAGCTCGTAGGCGGTGATGATGCCGGACAGGCCGCCGCCGATGACCGCGACCTCGCTGCCGTGCTCGGCCGCGGGGATCTGGCCGAGGCCCGCGGGGTGGGCGAGGAAGTCGTCGTAGGGGAAGGGGAAGTCCGGGCCGACCATGGTGATGGGCGGCAGGGCCGGCGGCTCCTGCTCGTCGTGGGCGGCGGTGGGCACCATGGACGTCATCGCGTGGACTCTCCTACGGGCACAGGGGGTTGGAGGAAGCAGCGGAACGGGCGGCAGGGGCGTACGGCCCGGCTCACACGAGCGAGGTGTACAGCTCCGGCCGGCGGTCGCGCAGATAGGTGTTCTCGGCGCGCGAGGCGGCGACGAGGGCGGGGTCGACGTCGGCGACCAGCAGGTCCTCGCCGGCGCCCGCGCGCGCCCGTACGGTCCCGTCGGGCGCGGCGAGGCAGGACAGCCCGGCGAAGGCGAACTCCCCTTCCGTGCCGCAGCGGTTGACGTAGGCGAGGTAGAGCTGGTTCTCCCACGCGCGGGCCGGGACGAGGGTCTGCGGGACGATCTCGTACGGGCGCATGAGCGCGGTCGGCGCGAGCAGCAGCTCGGTGCCGGCCAGGGCGTGCGCCCGTACGGGCTCGGGGAACTCGACGTCGTAGCAGATGAGCAGCCCGAGCCGGACCCCGTCGAGTCCGGCCTGCACCACGGGTGCGTCGCCGGGGGTGAAGTGGGCCGTCTCGTAGGCGCCGAAGAGGTGGGTCTTGCGGTAGCGCGCGAGGTGGCGGCCGTCGGGGCCCGTCAGCTGCAGGGAGTTGAAGACGTGCTCGCCGTCGCGCTCGGGGTAGCCGTGGCCGATGGCCAGGCCGTGCTCGGCGGCGATCCGGGCGACGGCGCGGGCGCCGGGGCCGTCGGCGGGCTCGGCGCGCTCGCGCACGGCCGCGCCGAGGGCGTAACCGGTGAGGTAGAGCTCATTGGTGAGCAGCAGCCGGGCGCCCGCGGCGGCGGCCCGGCGGGCGGCGGCGTCGAGGGCGGCCAGGCTCGCGTCCGTGGTCGCGGGAACGCCGGCGGGGCCCTGGAACAGCGCGATGCGCAGCGGCGTCATGCTCGACCTCGTTCACCTTGCGTTGCCCCAACGGGCGCTCGTTTACGACGCCTTGACGGTACGGTTCGGTAACTCCGGTGGACAAGGCGTGGATATTGCGTGTGAGTGAACGAATCGTTGCGTGTTTCCGACGTTTGGCGGTCGATCGTTGCGCGTTCCGCGGAAGCCGTGCGCGAGACCCGCGCATCGGATACGGCCCGTGTCCGGGCCGGTACGTCAGGAGGGGGCGCCGGAGCTGAAGCGGCGCAGCAGCGGGGAGAGGACGAGCACCGACTTGGTGCGCTCGACGAAGGGCTCCCCCGCGATCCGTTCCAGGACCCGCTCGAAGTGCCGCATGTCGGAGGCGAAGATCTGCACGATGGCGTCGGCCTCCCCGGTGACGGTGGAGGCCGACGCCACCTCGGGGTAGCGCGACAGGCCGCGGTGGATCGCCTCGGGCGAGGTGTTGCGGCGGCAGTAGAGCTCGATGAAGCCCTCGGTCTCCCAGCCGAGGGCGGCCGGGTCCACTCGGACGGTGAACCCGGTGATGGCGCCCTCGGCGCGGAGCCGGTCGACGCGCCGTTTGACGGCGGGCGCGGAGAGGCCGATCTCCGCGCCGATGTCGGCGTAGGAGCGCCTGGCGTCCTCGGCCAGGGCGTGCACGATGCGTTCGTCGAGCTCGTTCAGTCGCACTGCGGGTGGATCACTTCTGCTAGGGGGTCTTGCCAGGGGCCTGCACTGCTTCCCGGGCGAGCCGCGAGCGGCTCTTCCCGTACCAGAAGTAGATCACGAGCCCGACCGCCATCCAGACCGCGAACACCACCCAGGTGATCACGTCGAGGCTGCCCATCATGTACACGCACAGCAGGAAGCCGATGCCCGGGAAGATCGGGCTGAGCGGCACGCGGAAGCCGCGCTTCATGTCGGGCCGGGTCCGGCGCAGCACGATGACGGCCACGTTGACCAGCGCGAAGGCGAAGAGCGTGCCGATGCTGGTGGCGTCGGCGAGCTGGCCGAGCGGGACGGCGGCGGCGAGGATGCCGCAGAACGCGGAGACGATGAGGGTGTTGGCGCGCGGCACCCCGCTCTTGGCGTGCACCTTGGCGAAGACCTTGGGCACCAGGCCGTCGCGGGCCATCGCGAAGAGGATGCGGGTCTGCCCGTAGAGCACGGTGAGCACGACGCTGGCGATCGCGATGACGGCGCCGGCGGCGAGCAGGACGGCCCAGAAGCCCTGTCCGGTGACGTCCTTCATGATCCCGGCGAGTGCCGCCTCGGTGCCCTCGAACTTCTGCCAGGGCATCGCGCCGACGGCCACGGCCGCGACCAGGCAGTACAGGGCGGTGACGATGATCAGCGAGAGCATGATGGCGCGCGGCAGGTCGCGCTGGGCGTTCTTGGCCTCCTCGCCGGCCGTGGAGGCGGCGTCGAAGCCGATGTAGGAGAAGAACAGCGAGGCGCCCGCGGAGCTCATGCCCGCGATGCCGAGCGGCATGAACGGCTTGTAGTTGCCGGCCTTGATGCCCTGGAAGGCGACGGCGCAGAACAGCAGCAGTGCCGCGATCTTCACCACGACCATGACGGTGTTGGCGCGGGCGCTCTCCTTGGCACCGCCCAGCAGGAAGGCCATGCACAGCAGGACGACGATCAGCGCGGGCAGGTTGAACAGGCCGCCGTCGCCGGGGGGCTGGGCGAGCCAGTCGGGGATGGTGACCCCGATCGTGCCGTCGAGGAGTTCGTTGAGGTACTGGCCCCAGCCGACGGCGACGGCCGCGACCGAGACGCCGTACTCCAGGATCAGACACCAGCCGCACACCCAGGCGACGAGCTCGCCGAGGGTCGCGTAGGCGTAGGAGTAGGAGGAGCCGGAGACCGGGATGGTGCCGGCGAGCTCCGCGTAGGACAGGGCGGAGAACAGCGCGGTGAGCCCGGCGATGACGAAGGAGACGATCACGGCGGGGCCCGCCTTGGGCACGGCCGTGCCGAGCACGACGAAGATGCCGGTGCCGAGCGTCGCCCCGATGCTGATCATCGTCAGCTGCCACATGCCGAGGGAGCGGCGCAGTGTGCCGCCCTCGCCCTGGCCGCCCTCGGCGACCAGGAGCTCGACCGGCTTGCGCCGCATGACCCCGGAGCCGGGGCCGCTGCCGGGCCGCCCGCCCCGCCCGCGCTTGCCCGCGGCGGGGGGCGCTGTGCCGTTGTCCAACACTGGGTGGCTCCATTCGTCGCTGCCGGCCTGTGAGGGGCGGTACCGGCAGTGACGGCTCGCGCCGGGGCGCCGGCCCGAGCCGGGGCCACCCGTAGCGAAAGAAACCGCCGAGCCAGCGGTTCCCGCCACTCCACGTACTAGCGCAGACCTTACGAGGTGGAAACCTGCGCTCGTAATGCACCATTCTTGCGTATGCGCGTACGAACGTTGCGCAGGGGGGTCATCAACGGGCGATCGTTGCACGTCAGGTCATGAATCGGTACATCCGGGCACGCCGTGCCGGAGCGAACCGGAATCCGGCCGGGACACGAAGAACGGGGCGCGGGCCTGAAGCTCAGGCCCGCGCCCCGCGGGAAACGGAGGCGGCTCGCGCCGCCCGGCCGGTTACTGCCAGCTGGCGTGCAGCGGCTTGCCCTCGGCGTAGCCGGCGGCGCTCTGGACACCGACGACGGCGCGCTCGGCGAACTCCTCCAGGGAGCCGGCGCCCGCGTAGGTGCAGGAGGAGCGGACACCGGCGATGATCGAGTCGATCAGGTCCTCGACGCCCGGACGGGCCGGGTCGAGGAACATGCGCGAGGTGGAGATGCCCTCCTCGAACAGCGCCTTGCGGGCGCGGTCGTAGGCGGACTCCTCGGAGGTGCGGTTGCGCACGGCGCGCGCGGAGGCCATGCCGAAGCTCTCCTTGTACAGCCGGCCGTCGGCGGTCTGCTGCAGGTCGCCCGGGGACTCGTAGGTCCCGGCGAACCAGGAGCCGATCATGACGTTGGACGCGCCGGCGGCCAGCGCCATGGCCACGTCGCGCGGGTGCCGGACGCCGCCGTCGGCCCACACGTGCTTGCCGTACTTCTTCGCCTCGGCGGCGCACTCCAGGACGGCGGAGAACTGCGGGCGGCCCACGCCGGTCATCATGCGGGTGGTGCACATGGCGCCGGGGCCCACACCGACCTTGATGATGTCCGCGCCGGCCTCGATGAGGTCGCGCACGCCCTCGGCGGCGACGATGTTGCCCGCGACGATCGGGACGCTCGGGTCCAGCGACCGGACCGCCTTGACCGCGGCGATCATGCCTTCCTGGTGACCGTGCGCGGTGTCCACGACGATCGTGTCGGCACCGGCCTCCAGCAGGGCCTTGGCCTTGCCGGCGACGTCGCCGTTGATGCCGACGGCGGCGGCGATGCGCAGCTTGCCCTCGCCGTCGACGGCGGGCTTGTACAGGGTCGCGCGCAGGGCGCCCTTGCGGGTGAGGATGCCCACGAGCCGGCCGTCCGCGTCGACGGCGGGGGCGAGCTTGCGGTGGGCGGCGTCGAGCTGGTTGAAGGCCTCGCGGGGGTCGATGCCGGCGTCGAGGAGGAGCAGCTCCTTGGACATGACCTCGGACAGCTGGGTGAAGCGGTCCACGCCGGTCAGGTCGTGCTCGGTGACCACGCCGACGGGGCGGTGGTCGGCGTCGACGACGACACCCGCGCCGTGCGCCCGCTTGGGCAGCAGGGACAGCGCGTCCGCGACGGTCTGGGTGGGCGTGAGGACGATCGGGGTGTCCAGCACGTGGTGGCGGGTCTTGACCCAGGAGATGACGTCGGTGACGACCTCGATCGGGATGTCCTGGGGGATGACCACGAGGCCGCCGCGGCGGGCGACCGTCTCGGCCATGCGGCGGCCGGCGATCGCGGTCATGTTGGCGACCACGAGCGGGATGGTGGTGCCCGTACCGTCCTGGGAGGACAGATCGACGCCCTGGCGGGAACCGACCGCGGAGCGGCTCGGCACCATGAACACGTCGTCGTACGTGAGGTCGTACGGCGGCTTCTGGTCGTTGAGGAAACGCATTGCTAACTCTCTCACCTGCGGTTTCGACCTGCTGAGCGGGTGGGAGTCAGCGCAGAACCGTGGCCGGACCGGGCTGTGGCTCCTGGACCCATCATCCATGATGTCGCCGCTCCGTGGGGAATCGAAGCGGCATTCTGTACCTTTTGACCGGCTCTGTCGGTGATCTCTGTACGTTCGGCCAGACACCTTCGGTCCTTCGGCCACATCCGGGGACGGGGCAGCGGAAACGGCTGGGGCCGGGCGGCGGTCGTACGCGTACGACCGCCGCCCGGCCCCAGCCGCTCACCCCGCTGTCGGGACCGCCGGGCTCAGGAGCCGTCCGGGTCGGCCCGCTCCAGCGCGGGGCGTGGACCGGGGCCCGTCTCCGTCAGCAGATAGTCGGCGGCGGCGGTGTCCGTCACCAGGCTCGTCACGAGCCCCGAGCGCAGCACGGCGCCGATCGCCGCCGCCTTGCGCTGGCCGCCGGCGATCGCCACGACCTCCGGTATCCGGCGCAGCCGGTCGGCCTCGACGGTGATGCAGCGCTCCCCCAGGTCCCGGCCGATGCGGCGGCCGTCGGCCGCGAAGAGGTGCGCGGACATCTCCGCGGCGGCGCCCAGCGACGCGTAGTGCGCGCGCTCCTCCTCGTCGAGCATGTCGTAGACCGTCGAGATGCCCGGCTCCCAGGAGCCGATGGAGACGGCGGCGACGGTGACCTTGTCGAAGTACTCGAAGGCGCGGGCGATGCCGGTCTGGCCGCGCAGCGCGGCGGCGGTCGCCGAGTCGGGCAGCAGCATCGGCGCGTAGATCGGGTGCGCCTCGCCGCCGGAGACCTGCGCCGCCCTGCGCACGGCCTCCACCGAGCCGCGCTCGGCCGTGCCCGCGTCGTAGACCCCGGTGAGCTGGACGACCGTGCACGGCGGCAGCCGGTGCAGGGCGGCCGCCATGTGGATGGTCGAACGGCCCCAGGCCAGCCCCAGCACATCGCCCTCGTGCACCAGCTCGCCGAGCAGGTCCGCCGCCACCTCGCCGAGGTTCTCCGGGTCGGGCGCGTCCTCGGCGGCGTCCGCCGGGGACTCGACGACGACGGCGTGCCGCAGACCGTAGCGCGAGCGCAGCGCGTCGGAGCGCTCCGCGTCCAGCTCGGCGGGCACCCGGATCTCGATCCGCACCAGATCCCGCTCCAGGGCGCTCTCCAGCACCCGCGCGACCTTGAAGCGGCTGACGCCGAACTCCTCGGCGATCTGGATCTTCGACTTGCCCTCAAGATAGAAACGGCGAGCCATGGCCGCCGCCTGCACCAGCTCGGCGGGCCCCATCGGTGTGGCTGAACGGCCCGTCGACACCACGGTCCCCTCACTTCTGTGTTCGTGCTGTGGACTCCACCGTCATCCTGTCAGAAACGGCGGTCCTTGATCAGACCCCGGCCTGCGCCCTCAGCATTTCGGGCGAGTGCCGGGCACGGCGTCAGTGCGCGCAGGGCCGGGCCGCGGTGGCCGTGGCCCGCTCCGCCTGCGCGCGCAGGGAGCGTACGGCGGCCGCCGGGTCCTGGCTACCGTAGACGGCGGAGCCCGCCACGAAGACGTCCGCGCCGGCCTCGGCGCAGCGCTCGATGGTCCGCTCCGAGACCCCGCCGTCGACCTGCAGCCACAGCTGCAGCCCGTGCCGGTCGATGAGCTCCCGGGTGCGGCGGATCTTCGGCAGCATGATGTCCAGGAAGGCCTGGCCGCCGAAGCCGGGCTCCACCGTCATGATCAGCAGCATGTCCAGCTCGGGCAGCAGGTCCTCGTACGGCTCGATCGGCGTCGCCGGCCTGAGCGCCATCGAGGCGCGGGCGCCCTTGGCCCGGATCTCCCGCGCCAGCCGCACGGGCGCGGCGGCCGCCTCCGCGTGGAAGGTCACCGACCCGGCGCCGGCCTCGACGTACTGCGGCGCCCAGCGGTCCGGGTCCTCGATCATCAGATGGCAGTCCAGCGGGGTGTCCGTGGCCCGGCTCAGCGACTCGACGACCGGCACGCCCAGGGTGAGGTTGGGCACGAAGTGGTTGTCCATGACGTCGACGTGGAGCCAGTCGGCGCCCTTGACCGCCCGCGCCTCGTCGGCGAGACGGGCGAAGTCGGCGGAGAGGATGCTGGGGTTGATCTGCACTGCCATGCGACAAGCCTGCCATGCCACTCGGGATGCGCTTGACGTGGGGCGGCACCGGTGGTGCCCGGCCTCCCCGGTCCCGGCGGACCGGCCGTCGACGGCCGAGGGCCTCAGCCCGTACGCCGCAGCAGCGCCAGGTACATCGCGTCCGTCCCGTGCACGTGCGGCCACAGCTGCACGTCCGGGCCCTCGCCCAGGGAGGGAACCCCCGGCATGAGGGGACGCGCGTCGATCCACTCCGCCTGCGGCGCGGGCCCGCCGCGTCCCCGCAGCACGTCGTCCACGACGACCCGCGTCTCCGCCGGATGCGGCGAGCACGTCGCGTAGCCGACGACACCGCCGACCCGCACGGCCGCCAACGCCTCGCGCAGCAGCCCGCGTTGGAGCGTCGCGAAGCCGGACACGTCCTCGGGGCGGCGGCGCCAGCGGGCCTCGGGGCGGCGGCGCAGGGCGCCGAGGCCCGAGCAGGGCACGTCGACGAGGACCCGGTCGAAGGAGCCGGGCCGCCACGGCGGGCGGGTGCCGTCGGCGGCGATCACCTGGTACGGGCCGGGGTTGCCGGCCAGCGCCCGGGCGACGAGCCGGGCACGGTGCGGCTGCTTCTCGGAGGCCAGCAGCGCGGCTCCGCGCCGCGCGGCGAGCGCGCCGAGCAGCGCCGCCTTGCCGCCGGGGCCGGCGCAGCCGTCGAGCCAGCGGGCGTCGGGCCCGTCCAGGGGGGCGTTCGCCAGGGCGAGCGCGACGAGCTGGCTGCCCTCGTCCTGGACGCCCGCCCGGCCCTCGCGCACCGCGTCCAGCGCCCCGGGGTCGCCGCCCTCGGCGAGCCGCACCGCGTACGGCGACCAGCGGCCGGCCCGGGCGCGGTCCTGGCCTGCGGCGGTCAGCAGTTCCTCGGGCGTCGCCCGGCCGGGGCGGGCGACGAGGGTGACCTCGGGCCGCTCGTTGTCGGCGGCCAGCAGGTCCTCGATGGCGGCGCGGCCGCCGCCGAGCGCGTCCCACAGGGCGGAGACGACCCAGCGCGGGTGGGAGTGGACGACGGCGAGGTGCTCCTCGGGGTCGTCCTCGTAGGGCGGGGCGACCCGCTCCAGCCAGCCCTCCAGGTCGTCGGCGGCGATCCTGCGCAGCACGGCGTTGACGAACTTCGCGCGCCCGTCGCCGAGGACCACGCGCGCCAGCTCGACGCTGGCGGAGACGGCCGCGTGCGGCGGGATACGGGTCCCGAGCAGCTGGTGGGCGCCCAGGCCGAGCACGTCCAGCACCGGCGGGTCCACCTCGCGCAGCGGCCGGTCCACGCAGGCGGCGACGATCGCGTCGTAGGTGCCCCGCCGGCGCAGCGTGCCGTAGACCAGCTCGGTGGCGAGGGCCGCGTCGCGGGCGTCGAAGTCCCCCCGCTCGCGGGCCTTGCGCAGCAGGGGCGGGAGCACCAGGTTCGCGTACGCGTCGCGCTCGTCGACGGCCCGCAGCGCCTCGAAGGCGAGGATGCGCACCGGGTCCTTCTTGGGCCTGCGGTGGGGGCGTGCGGGGCGGCGGCGTGCGCGGTCGTTCACGAAAGGTGCTCCGGTTGCGAAAGGGGTCACGGCTCCCGGGCACGGCCCGGGAGAGCTCACCAAGCCTACGCCCCGCCGAGCTTCTCACCAGCACCGATACGCACACCCCGGGCCCAGTCGGCGGCCTTCATCGGCTTCTTGCCCTGAGGCTGGACCCACAGCAGCTCGACCGCGTGGGAGCCGGTGCCGGCGTGCACGGAGTTCTTGGCGGGGGCGAGCTCGCCGGGGGCCAGGGCCGCGCGGTCGGGCGTCAGGGCCACCGACATGATCTTCAGGCGTTCGCCGCGGAAGGTGGTCCAGGCGCCGGGGCTGGGGGCGCAGCCGCGCACCACACGGTCCACGCGCAGCGCGGGCGCGGCCCAGTCGATGCGGGCGTCCGCGACCTCGATCTTCGGGGCGAGCGTGATGCCCTCGGCGGGCTGCGGCACGGCCTTGAGGGTGCCGTCCTCGATGCCGTCCATGGTGGCGGCGAGCAGTCCGGCGCCCGCGAAGGCGAGCCGGGTCAGCAGGTCGCCGCTGGTGTCGGTGGGCCGCACCTGCTCGGTGACCACCCCGTAGACGGGCCCGGAGTCCAGGCCCTCCTCGATGAGGAAGGTCGAGGCGCCGGTGACCTCGTCGCCCGCGAGCACGGCGTGCTGGACAGGGGCGGCGCCGCGCCAGGCGGGCAGCAGCGAGAAGTGCAGGTTGACCCAGCCGTGCGCGGGGATCTCCAGGGCGGCCTTGGGCAGCAGGGCGCCGTAGGCGACGACCGGGCAGCAGTCGGGAGCCAGTTCACGCAGCCGGTCGAGGAACTCGGGCTCGCGCGGGCGGGCGGGCTTGAGCACCTCGATGCCCGCCTCCTGCGCACGCTCGGCGACCGGGCTCGCGACGAGCCGCCGGCCGCGGCCGGCGGGGGCGTCCGGCCGGGTGACCACGGCGACGACCTCGTGCCGGTCCGAGGCGATCAGGGCGTCGAGGGCGGGGACGGCGACCTCGGGGGTACCGGCGAAGACGAGCCTCATGGGTGGCGGACTACCTCTCTGCTCTGCGTGTGCCGCTCTGCTCTGCGGGTGCCGCGTCGTGACGGCGCGTCGGAAGGCGCCGGGCCGGTGCGCGGCCGGCTCGTCCGGACGCCGGACGGAACGGCGCACCAGTCTAGAGGGCCCTCCCAGGGGGCGTACGGGCAGTCGCACGCCTCATTCCGGAGGATGTGCGCCCCCATACCGTGACCCGGCGGCCCGTAGCGCGTTGTGGTCAAGTGAGATTGACCGAACCGGGCCGCAGGCTGCGGCCCGCTTCCATTGCGCGTCAACTCTCGCCATATTCCGTCCTTTTACCCCGCCGGTCCGAGAGGCTTCTTCATGGCCGACCACGCAACCCACGACGCCCAGGCACGGGCCAGCCTGCATCTACTGGTCCGGGACATCGAGCGGGTCCGCAGGCAGGTGGATGCCCTGCGCACCCTCACCGCCCAGCTCGGCAACGTCTACCGCCCGCGGCGCACCGGCCCGTCCGCGGGCTTCGTCGTCTACGGGCGAGCGCCGGCGCCGACCGTCCGCCTGGCACAGGAGTTGCGGGACAGTGTCGAGACGCTGGTGACGGCCGCGGTGGACTTCGACCGCTCGCTGGGCTTCTCGTGGGACGCGGTGGGATCGGCGCTCGGCGTCACCAAGCAGGCGGTGCACCGGCGGTACGGGGCGCGCCGCGCGGGCGGGCAGAGCACGGCGGACGGCGCGGACGGGGTACGGACCGCGGAGGCCCCGGCGGTCCCGGTCGTCCCGGCGGCCCGCAGCGTCACCGACCGCCCGGCCCCCGCCCACCGCGACGAGCCCCGCCCCCCGGCCTTCCCGGGCCCACGCAACGGGTAGCCCTCCGGGCCGGGCGCCAACGCCCCTGCCGGCCACGGCATGTGAGGCGCACCTCCGCGCCCCGGAAAACCGGCAGCCTCGCCGGCTGCCCGACCGGGCCGGCGACTTCGCGGCCGGCCGCGAGGGCGGATACCGCTCCGGGCTACGCGCCGCGGGAATCGCCCACAGCCGTCCGGGAGTCCGGGCCACGTCCGCGCCGTGCGGTCGGCATACGGTCGGCGTCCGGCGGCGGAACGGGCCCCGACGGCTGGTACCGCTCCAGGCCGCGCAGCGCGGGAATCACCCCCAGCCGTCCGGGAGTCCGGGAGCGTCCGCGCCGTGCGGTCGGCGCGCGGTCGGGCACGGCGGCGGAAACGGGCCGCAAGAGCCCGTACCGCTCCAGGCCGCGCGCCGCTCGAATCGCCCCGACCGCCCGCCACTCGTCCGGGAGTTCCGGCCACGTCCGCGCCGTGCGATCGGCGTACGGTCGGCGCACGGCGGCGGAACGGGCTGCGAGGGCCGGTACCGCTCCGAGCCGCAGGAGTCGCCCCGACCGTCCGCCACCCGCCCGGGAGTCCGGGCCACGTCCGCGCCGTGCGGTCGGCATACGGTCGGCGTCCGGCGGCGGAACGGGCCCTGCGGTCCGATGCCGTCCCGCGTCACGCGCCCGGCCCGCGGGGCCCGCATCCCACCCGTGCCGGACGCCACCCCGCAGGCGGCACGTGTACCCCGATCCGACGACCTGGACGGGCGCGCGGGCGCCCGTCAGCCGATGTCCAGGGGGTCGACCCACAGCGCGACCGGCTCGCCCTCGCGGCGGGCCAGCCGGGTCGCCTGGGCCGTCTTGAGCGCCGTGGCCAGCGCGGCCCCGCGGCCCGGGGGTACGCGCAGCAGCGCCCGGTCCCACTGCTCCCCCGGCGGGGGACCACCGGGGCGGCGGGGCCGGCCGGGCCGGGGCACCGGCAGCGGTACGGGGCCCAACACCTCGGCGTCCGGCGGCAGTTCGGCCGTCGCGAGGAACGCGGCGACGTCCTGCGGGGGGCCCGCGACGGACGCCATCCGGGACACCGGGGGGAAGCCCAGCTCGGCCCGGTCGGCCAGCTCCCGGCGCGCGTGCCCGGCGGGATCCCAGCGCACCAGCGCCTGGACGGGGCGCAGCGAAGACTCGGCGACGACGACCACGGTGCCGCCCGCCTCCCGTCCGCGCACCAGCGCGGCCGCACCCAGCCAGCGGCGCAGCGCCTCCTCCTCGGCACGCAGGTCCGGGAAGCCCAGCAGGGCCCAGCCGTCCAGGAGCAGGGCGGCCGCGTAGCCGCCCTCGGCGGCCGGTTCGGCGCCGGGCGTGGAGACGACGATCGCGGGGCTGTCCGGGACGGTGGCCAGGACATGATCGCGTCCCGAGGTGCGCACGGGCACGGACGGGAAGGCCCGGCCCAGTTCCTCCGCCGTGCGGCGGGCTCCCACGATCCGCGCGCGCAGCCGGCCGCCGCCGCACCCGGCGCAGTACCAGTCGGCCCGCTCGCGCCCGCACCAGCCACAGCGCAGCGGGGCATCGGGCCCGGGCGCCTCCAGGGGCCCGGCGCAGTGCCCGCACCGGGCCGGCTCGCGGCAGCGCTCGCAGGCCAGCCGGGGGGCGTAGCCGCGGCGCGGCACCTGGACGAGGACGGGCCCGTGCCGCAGGCCCTCGCGGGCGGTCTCCCAGGCGACGGAGGGCAGCCGGGCGGCCCGCGCGGCGGCGTCGCGCGCCTCGTCCGCCTCCCCCACGGTACGGACGCGGGGCGCGCACGTACGCAGCACCTCGCGGGGCGCGGCCAGCGGCAGCGCCCAGCCGGTGGCGACGAGCCGGGCCGCCTCCACGGTGCAGCCGAAGCCGCCGAGCAGGAAGGCCGCCTTCTCGGCCAGGGCCCGGGAGACCAGCACCTCGCGCGCGTGCGGGTGCGGGGCCTGCGGGGTGCTGTGGCTGGAGTCCCCGTCGTCCCAGACGGCGACGAGACCGAGGTCGCGCACGGGCGCGAACATCGCGGCGCGGGTGCCGACGACGGCCCGTACCGCGCCCCGGTTGACCGCGAGCCAGCGGCGGTAGCGCTCCTCCGGCCCGAGCTCGGCCGTCAGCAGCACGTGCCGGCCCGCCCCGAGCAGGGCGGTGAGGGCGTCGTCCACGCGGGCGGCGGCCCGTCCGTCCGGGACGACGATCAGCGCACCGCGCCCGGAGGCCAGGGCGGCTGCCGCGGCCCGCGCCAGCTCCTGCGGCCAGTGCGGGCCGGGCAGGGCGGTCCACACGGCGCGCGGGGCGTCGCCGCGGGCGACGGCGTCGAGGAAGGCCGGGCCCGTCGGATAGCGGGACCAGCTGCCGGGCTCCGGCACGGGAGGCGGCGGGAGCGGCCGGGGAGAGGACTCGGCCTCGATACGGGCGTGCCGGGGCGGTACGGCCAGCTGCAGCACGTCGGCGAGCGAGCCCGCGTAGCGGTCGGCGACGGAACGGCACAGCGCCAGCAGGGCGGGGCCCAGCACGGGCTCGGGCGAGAGCACCTGGGCTATCGCGGCCAGCGGGCCCCGGTAGTCGGACTCGGCGACGCGCTCGACGATGAATCCGTCGAGGAGCCCGCCGCCCTCGCGGCGCCCCTCGCGCACCTGGCGCGTGCCCGCGCCGAACCGCACCCGTACCCGGGTGCCCGGCTGGGCGTCGGCGTCGAGCTCGGCGGGCACGGCGTAGTGCCACAGCTGGTCGAGGTGGACGGGGCCCTTGTCGACGAGGACACGGGCGACGGGCAGCTCGGCGGCCAGCGGCGCGCCGCGCCACGTGCGGGGTCTGGCCTTGGGCGGTTTGGCCTTGCGCACGGTCTCGCGGATGAGCGCGAGCTGCTCACCCCCCGGCGGCACCGCGGCCCGCTCCGGCCCCGGCTGCCCGTTCTCGCTGCTCACGGTTTCAGTCTTAGCAGACGGCACGGACAGCGGCGTTTCCGACGGACAACAGCAAGCGGGGCCCTCATGCCGGGGGTCCGGGGGTTGCCCCCGGGCCGGCACAGCGCAGACGGCACGGATAGCGGCGTTCTCGACGAACAACAGGACGCACGACAGCAAGCGGGGCCCCCGTGCCGGGGGCACAGCAGCGGCCCCGGACCACAACCGGTCCGGGGCCGCACACGCGCTGCGCGCAGCGCGACTGGCTTACTTACAGGCCTGCGGCCTTCTTCAGTGCCTCGACGCGGTCGGTGCGCTCCCACGTGAACTCCGGCAGCTCACGCCCGAAGTGCCCGTACGCCGCCGTCCTGGAGTAGATCGGGCGCAGCAGGTCGAGGTCGCGGATGATCGCGGCCGGGCGGAGGTCGAAGACCTCCGAGACCGCGTTCTCGATCCGCTCGGTCTCCACCGTGTTCGTGCCGAAGGTCTCCACGAACAGACCCACCGGCTCGGCCTTGCCGATCGCGTACGCCACCTGCACCTCGCAGCGCGCGGCCAGACCGGCCGCGACCACGTTCTTCGCGACCCAGCGCATCGCGTACGCCGCCGAACGGTCCACCTTGGACGGGTCCTTGCCGGAGAACGCACCGCCGCCGTGACGGGCCATACCGCCGTAGGTG
>NZ_JBHSPB010000037.1:0-32041 GCF_042656465.1 Streptomyces gamaensis | reverse complement strand
GGGGGTTCGCTGCGCTCACCGCCTGAATCCCCGCGCTGCGCGCGGAGAGCAACTGGAGTGCCTACGGCCCGCGTTGCGGGCCGTGTCCCGGGCTTCGCCCGGGCTGGTGGCTTCCGCTGCGCTCCAGCCACCTGCGCGCTCCGTGCAGCCAGCAGCACGGCGTCTCCACCCCGGGAGCCTGATCCCTCCAGATCCTGAACTCACTGTCAAGATATCAGGAATCGAAGAGCCGTGACAGACCGTCAACCTGCCGGATGCCGCACCAGCACCCAGGGCACTTCCTTCCCCGAAAACCTCCGGAGAACCCCAGAACAGCACCCCGCCCTCTCAGGCCGACAGGCGATGCCGGACATACACACACGAGTCCAGACTCGCCAGCCTCCGCCGCCACAGCACCCGCCCCAGGCGCTCGTCGCCAGCGAGCACCAGCGGAAACCCCTGCGGCACGCCCACTGACCACATCCTGTACAGCAGGTACAACGCCTCCGTGCCCAGCACATGAGCCCCCGACACGATCAACAACGGCCCTGTACGCCGGAGTTCGGCTGCGATCAGGTCCTCGGCGGCCGACAGGGTGCGCGGCTGCGTGCGGTGGTGGCCGAGACCGAGGGCGCTGTAGAGGGCTCGTACGAGGTCCGGGCGGCCGCCCGGCTCCTGCGGACGCACCCACACCGGCACCACACCCCGCGCCGCCCCGGTGCGTTCGGCGAGCGCTTCCTCGATCTCCCGGTCCACGGCGAGGCTGTCGGGGCCGGTAACAGACAGGATCGCGCGCACCCCGATCACATCGTCAAAGTTCTCCGCCAGCGTCGGCGGCGGAAAACCGCCGGTACCGAGCACGCTGGTGCGGGGGCTGCGGTCGTCAGACACCATGGACTCCCTTGTCGCTGCTACGCCGAAGGCTCCCGCCGAGTCTGAACGCCGTCACCACTGACACAGCAGCCAATCCCCCAAACCCACCCCAGAACACGGGCGTTACCCCTATCTTGCTCCTCCTCGGCGATGGGGCCCGTCCGCCACCGGGAACCGGCGCAGCAACAGCGGAAGGACGAACCCCGGACCCAGACCGCAGATCCCCACCGGGAGAAGAACGGACGACAGACCCCCGGCCGCACAGCCCCGCCCGCCCCGTGCGTCAAAACGGCCAAGGCCACGACACGTTCAACGAGCACAACCATGCACAGGTCACCAACCCGCACCGGACGCAGCGCTGCACTCCCCCGGCCCACGCCCCTCCGGGAAGGATGTGACACCCTGCCCCTGTGCCCGGCCGCGTGGGGCCCCACCCCCAGTGGGGGCGGCCGGCACACAACCCAACACCCCCGAGCACATCCATCACTGTGACTGAGAGCTTCAGTTGGCCAGTTGAGCCCGGCGCGACCTCGCAGTCCGGTATGCAGGAACACCCGAACCATCGCGAAGGAGTTCCCGCATGCACGTCGACGTGACCGTCCTCGACGAGGAGTGCGCCCGCCTGGCCTGCCTTATGGCGGACCGTGGCATGGCCCAGCTCACCCTCCCTTCAGCGCGGTCTCCAGAGGAGGAAGGCGCGGCCATCGAGGAGGAGTTCGCTACCGAGCTGGGCAAGTCCTACGCCCGGATCGCCGCGGCCGGATCGGATGAGGAGTGCATCGGGTGCGGATCGTTCTGAGTGAGATCGTCGTTAAGCGGTAAGTTCGTATCGGGCCTGGTCAGGCGGGTAGAGGCGGCGGTGTTCTGCGGCGATGTGGTGTCGCCAGTAGGCGTCGAGGTCGCCGTTGGCGGTGACGGCACGGAGATTGAGGACGGCTTCGGCGCCAGCGAGGCCCCAGCGGGCGCCGCTGATGTCGAGACGGTCGGCGACGAGATGCCTGGCCGCGCCCTCGATGATCCCGGTGGCGATCGGCCAGCCGGCCTCGAGGGCCTGGTCGTAGTGAAGGAAGTCGACGTTGCCGCGCAGGTAGCGGACACACGCATCGACACCGCGACGCAGCTCGCCCGCCAACTCGGCCTGATCGGCCTGGACTTGAAGAGTATCGGCGGTCTCGCCGGCCTGGCCGTTCAGGATGGCGAGGGCATGGGTGGCGACCCAGTCCTCGGCGCTCTGGTCGCCGGGGCGGTGGAAGCACCAGGCCGCGGACCACAACTTTTCCAGGACGTGGATGATGTCGATGACGATGTGCACGTCGACATGGTGGAGGCGGGCTTCCGCCTGGACGAGGCCGAGCTGGTGGCGGGCGCCGTCGACCAGGACGACCCAGGTGCGGCGGTGGCCGGGGTCGCGGGCCTGCGCGTGGTCGAAGACCTGCTGGACGACGTGCTCGGCGTCGCGTTCGACCGAGCCGTACAGCCACTTGTTCCGGGCGACGGGGCCGGGACTGCGGATGTGCCCGTCCGCGAAGCCGCCGGGCGGGGTGATTACGTCGTGCGGGCGGCGGGGTGCGGCCCCGGCGTCATAGACCGCGCCGAGCGTGGCCATGCGTTTTCTGCCGCTCTTCTCCCCGGCGGCCAGGCGCGTGCGGAAAGTGTGCTGCCGCTTCGCGGCGGCCTGGCGGGTGACCTCGCGCAGGGCCTCGGGCCTCATCACGATGCCCTTGCCGTCCGTGGACAGCACCAACACCGTGGAGTCGGTGCCCGGTTCGAAGACCTTCGCTCCGTAGAAGCTGTCGATGTCACCGGCGGCCTCGACGAGCAGACCGGCCAGGCGGCGCTTGCCGAGCACGCGGCCGCACCGTCGGGTAATCGCCTCGTGGGCCGCGTCATAAGACATGCGGGTGGCCGCCTGGACGGCGAGGCGGGCCAGGCCGTGGGAGTGCCGGCCCCGCGGCAGCGACAGCACGGCATCCGCCGGGTGCACGTTCGACGCGTCGAGGCGCCGCCAGGCGCACCGGGAGACCGTCACGGTGCCGAACACCGTGGCCAGCAGCCGCCCGTGCCCGGTCTCCAGCCGCGGCCGGGGCAGTCCGTCGGGGCCAAGAACGTGTGGGCGACGCACTGCCGCGGCCTCTCGTTCGCGGCGTTCACGCAGGTCCAGGTGATCCTGGAACAGCTGCCGCAGCAGGTCACGGCCCCTCTCTTCGAGGAGTTCCTCCAGCTCATGATGGGCCAGCTCGCCCGCCTTGGGCGCGGCCAGATCCGTCACGAGCACCTCAAACAATTTTGTCGCCGCCTCAAAGTCGTCAGCACTGGGCGGCGCGTCGTACCGTTCCACGAAGTTCTTCTTCCTGCGGGCGTTTCGGTTGGCACCTTCGACCGTAGGAAGAAGGACCCTCACCCGGAAGAACCCCGGCTCGACGACCCCTGCCCCTCAGGGTGTTCCACCACCGCGAACAGGCCTGGACTGTCCTCGGTGAGCCAGCCCCGCCGCGCAAGACGCTTGAGTTTCACGCGCACCGATTCCACCTTCGAGGGGCTCTCGCCCCGGCCGATCGCCACCGAGACCGCCTTCGACCGCATCGGCCGCCCCGCGGCGGTGAGCACCTCCATGATGTCGCGGTACCCGGCCGGCAACACCGACGTGTCCATCCCCGCCGCCCGGTCCGGCACCGTCACCACCCCAATCGGCGAGTCCCCACCCGCCTGCCCAGGCCCGGCCGCAGGCCGCGGCACCGGCTCCTCAGCCGCGTCATCGAGGACCTCCCGCACCACCAGCCGGGCGATCTCCACTTGCGCGAGCATCTCCTCGAACGCCTCCAACTGCTCGCTCAACTCCGCAACCTGCCCCCGCAGTTCGCCCACCCGCTCCCGGATCGCCGACTCACGCCGCTCCAGATCCTCCAGCAGAGACGCCATGACCCCACCCCCTCACTCCGAAGGTAGGAGCCACCAGCACCCACGGCCAGCCCACCTGTACAAAGTCCCAGCTCAGCCAGTCACTCGAAACGAACCGGACCCGAGTGCATCCTGCCCAGTCTGCTGATGGCGATGGCCAGCAAGCTGTCGATCCTCGCGACCGAGGTGTCCTTGCGCAGCGACCGGGATGCGTCGGAGGTGATCCGGACAATCGGCGGTCGGTAGGGGGACTACAGGTGCTCAACTGGCCGGATCCATCGCGAACTGGCCAACTGAAGCACTCAGTCACAATCACCCGTATGGGGGATCGACGCGGAGCCACCACAGCAGGACGATCCGCAAAAAGCCATGGGGACCGGACGCATCGAGCGCGACCGGTCCCGCGCGTGCCCGCAGGGCACGCACATGCCGACGACAGGGCCCGCACAGAACGACCGTGCCGGCCCTGTCCCGTCGTCAAGGTGCTATGACACAGGCAGCCACAGCCCCGAAACACACAACAAGACCCGCCCCTGACCCCCGCGAGGGAGGGCACCAGGACGGGCCTCATTGCGTGCACTCAACGGCCCATGCCCCTCACTGGGCAAGAAAGACACCAGCCGGAGGGACGACCCCGTACGAAGCTACCGGCACCCTCAACCCGTTCAACGAGCCAGCGCACAGGACGACACGCAGCACGGTCCTCACCCCACCGGGGTACGGCCGGGCGCACACTGGCCCCACGCGCCCATCTCGCGTAACCGGTGGGCAGAGACACGCGCCCGCCCCTGCCCACCGGGCAGCCGTGCACACGGGCCACCGGCACCACGCCCCGGCACCCGGGCTGAGCCTCAGGCGACCCGTACTCGTGCGGTCGGCCGCCCCGCCATTCGACGCAGGCCGGATCGTCGAGCAGTTCCTCGGCATCACGCCAGGCCACCCCGACGGGCTCCCCGCGCACGGTGACCCGCCGTCCACCCGCAGGCGACGGCGGATGCACAACGACCGGCGCGCCCATACCCCCAGCGTCCGCCGCCCCCGGACAGGCCGCACCCCGAGAACACCCGGGACGGACAGCCGCAGCGGCTTCAGGTGGCGGGGCGCAGGCGCAGGCTCCATCCCTCGACGCCCCCGGCGGTGGTGTTTCCACCGGGGAACACGCCCATCCCGCGCAGTCCCTGAGGAGCCGACCCACCGCTGGCCCCACCAGATCGCGGGTCTACCACGGCCTCTGATCGTGAAGGGACAGCATCGAGGCATTCGGGACCGGAGGCGAGGGCTGGTGTGATGCGGCGTGTCTCACTGGGCGACGGCGACGTTGTTTCGGGCACCGAGCTCAACAGTGCCGATATGGGATGAACAGTGAGTTACTACAGCGGTGGCGGCCCGGACTGGGCGATGATCGGCGCAATGCGGCGAGCCGAGCGCGAGGCATCGAACGCTCGGGCGGATGCAGGCAAGTGGAGGGCGCGAGCAGAGGCGTTGGCCGCCCGTGTCTACGAGACGGCTGATCGGGTGTCCCCGACGCATACCGCGGGCGACTGCCAGTGCCGGCGGTGCTGGGAATGCCGCGTTGCCGAGATCTTCGGTGCGGACGCATCGGGTACTCCGTGGTCGGCTACGGGCGGGGGTTCGGCAGACCCATTCTGGCATCTCATCAGCAAGATCTCGCGGGAGGCCGAGGAACGCCGCAACACGACCTGAAAGCAGCCTTGTTAACGGCCTCCTGGCCCACGTGGCCATGCTGTCCGCAGCGTTGCGGCGTGGCACCCCTGAACGAGTCGCCAGCGCGAATCGGACGTTACTCGGACAAGCGGAGCATCGTTACCTGCTGCGGGCACCGTGTGGGATCGCGGTCAAGTCTGCGGGGAGGCGACAGATGGCCACATTCAACGTCGAGTACGCATTGTTCGAGGTCGACGGGGTGATGCACAAGCGACGGTTCGAGGCCCCGATGACCGCGCTGACCGGGGAGACCCGCTCGGGCAAGAGCACACTGCTGGAAGCCCTGTGGTGGACGCTGGGCGTGGAGGGCATGAAGCTGATGGCGGCCGCGGCGTCATGCAGCTGTATCGGGTTCACGGCCTGCGTCGGGACGACGCGGTGGCGGATCACCCGCAGCACGGTGAACCCGTCGCAGGACGTGCTCTTCACGAACATCACGCGGGGCACAGACGAGCACCATCCGGTCAGGCGCAGCGAGTCCCGCAGGTCTGCCGCAGACGTCTTCCAGGACCTGCTCGGCATCCCCAGGCTGGGTGCGGGGCGTACGCGGGTCACTCTGGAGCTGCTGATTCCGTGGCTCTACGCACGCCAGCGGGACTTGCCGAACCACTACCTCGGCCGGCAGGACAAGGAGCAGCGGATCGCGGTGGGGCGGGTGCTGCTGGGTGCCGACGACGAGACGGTCGACGCGCTGCGCCAGGAGTACGGCAGCAAGACGAAGAAGTGGCGGTCGGCCAGCAATCGGGTGAAGAAGATCCTGCGTGACCGTGAGGAACGCGAGCTGCCGTCCGTCGAGGATCTTCAGCGTCGCGCCGCTCAGTGGGCCGCGCAGCACGAGGAGGAGTCCGCCAAGGCCCGGCAGGCCGGTGCGGCCCTCAGCCGTCTGCACGCCGAACTCGCGGCACTCCAGCAGAAGGTCTCTGTGGCGGAGGAGGCGCGGCGGGCAGCTCGCGCGGCCGCCGATGGTCAGGTCCGGACGGCGCGGCGCCTGGAGGCGGTTGCTGCTGAGGCCCGGGGGCGCCTGGCCGGGCTGCGGGAGGCCGCTACCGACCGCAGCCTGTGCCCCCAGTGCTTGCGGGCGCTCGATCCAACAGGGCTGTCGGAGGACGACTGCCCGGTGTGCCGACGGTTCGACCCCGAACGCCAGCAGCGCGCCGAGCAGTTTCAACAGCGGATGTCCCAGGCGCAGCAGGCCGTCGAGCGGGCCCATGCGGCCGCCGGGCGCGCCGCGCAGGCCGCCGATGACGCCCGCAGCCGGGCCGCCGACGCCGACCGGGCCGTGGCGGAAGCTTCGGCCACAGCGCATGCCTTCGCCCGGGACGTGATCGCACCGCAGCAGCAGGCAGTGGTCGAGGCCGAGGCCGCCGTGCGGGAGCTGGCCGCGCGGCTGGAGCAGAACACTGAGCACCTTCGGGAAGTCGCGGAGCTGACCGAACTGCGCGCGCAACTGCCGCAGCTGGAGAAGGACAAGATGGCCGCTGAGGCCGCGTACACCGTTGCGCGGCACGACACCGACCTGATGGTCAAACAGGGCACCGACCGGTGGTCTCATCACCTGCTGCGGCGGATGCGGGCCTGCGACCCGGAGGTCATCAGCGCCTCCGTCAGCCCGGAGGACTTCGCCGTCACCATCAACGGCGGCGCGTTCGACACACGGGCCGTCGCGGGACACGGCATGACCCGTATCAACATCAGCACGCTGCTGGCGCTGCGCGACACCGCACTGGAGGTGCCCGCGATGCCCGTGCCGCAGTTCCTGATCGTCGACGGCCCCTTCACGGGCCTGGGAAACAGCTCCGAAGACCGGCGGACCGGGGCCGCTCTGCTTGACGGCCTGACGGACCTGGCCACTTCCGGGCATCCTTCGCAGACCAGTGGGCAAGTCATCATCGCCTGCACCGAATTGCACGGATCTCCCGGACCGGCCGTCCGCGAGATCCGCACCAGCCTCGCGGACGGCGCCATCCCGGGCCTGCCACCGCGTCAGCCCATCACGGCATAAGAGCACGCTCTCACCCGGCCTGGCCAATGTGCGCCGCGAACGGGCTCAGTTGACCGCTCACCGACTGGGCCGGCGCCCGGCATGCGACGGCAGCTGGCCGGGGGCCCCAGGCCTCCCTGCTGCGGCCAGCCGCAGCAAGCACCCCAGGGCAGGGGCCGGAAACTGTAAGGCAGAGCGCGGTCCGCGAGCACCCGAGGGGAGGCGGTCACCGGGGCTGGAGGAACGGCGGGTTTGGCCCGGGAGCGGCCGCGCTCCGGTGCGCTCCCTCTTGCCCTTGCCGTGTGCCCGGGGCAGCGCCTGGTGCACGATGCGGACCGTACGCGGGAAAGACCTCCGCCGTTTCAACTCGTCTGTTGCAGAAAGGAATGTGGAGAGCGATGACCGACCCGACGCAGGAGTCAGTGATCTCCTCAGTGACCGGTTTTCCGTGGTCGAGTGAGGAGTCCGTGGCCTACGAGGCCGCGATCGAGGCCATCAACAGCACTGTCGGCGCCTGCAGTGCGCGCATCGCCGCCGAGGAGGCGTCCCCGGAACCGGACCAGGCGGCGATCGCCGAGTGGCAGGCGCGGCAGAGCGAGTGCGCGCGGGCGCGCGAGGCGCTCGACCCGGCCGACCATGCGGAGGTCGCGCGGGTGCGTGCCCACTACGCGGCCGTCGCGCGCCAGGTGCTGGGTGATCAGGCGTGAGTGACCCGGAAGCCGCACGGTACTTACTGCCCGAGGCGGAGAACAGAAGGATCTTCCTGGAGCGGATCGTCCCCCAGCAGTTCGCCGGCCGCGTCCCGCAGGAAACGCCCACCGTGGTCGTGCTCCTCGGCCAGCCCGGAGCGGGCAAGACACGGGTGGGCCACATGCTCGCCGGCGTCCTGAACCAGCGGGGCGGCTTCATCGACGTCGACAGCGACCTGTACAAGCCGTACCACCCCGCATACGCGCGTCTGATGCAGCAGGACGACAAGCTGATGGCGGCCTACACCCGGGCGGACGGCCGCCGGTGGATGGCCCAGGCCCACGAGTACGTCCGCGAGGCCAGGGTCAACGCCGTCATCCAGGAGACCTCCCAGGACGGCGAAGCGGTGGCCGCCACCATGCGCGCCTACCGCGAGAGCGGATTCCGCGTCGAGGTCGTGGCCATGGGAGTCTCGCAGGCCCTGAGCAACCAGGGGATCGTCCACCGCTACCACGAGCAGGTCAAGGAACGCGGCAGCGGCCGCCTGACCGTGCAGGCCAACGCCGACCAGTCCTACCTGGGGATCCTGGACCTGGCCCGGCTGGTCGACGAGCAGGCTCTCGCCGACCACGTCGCCGTCTTCCGCCGCGGCGAAGGGAAGCCGCGCTATATCAACGGCCTCGGCCGCGACGGCCGGTGGCAGCAGCGGCCGGCGCTGGCCGACTCCATCGCCGCCGAGCGGGCCCGCCCGTGGACAGCCGTGGAGAGCGCCGACTTCCTGCAGGTGCAGGGGAAACTGCGCCAGGAGATGGGGCCGGAGTGGTCCGCTCAGCTCGACCGGATCGACCGCCTCGCCGGGCCGAACCTCGACCCTCTGACGACCTGGAGCGATGGGGATCTGGCCCGGGCGCTGCAGCAGACGCGTGTGTCCTTGGAGGCCGCCGAGCGGCTGGCCGCGACCGCCGAGCAGCATACGGCCGCGCTCGATGCGGCGAGCGCGGAGCAGTTGCGGCGCCTGGCCGGACAGGGCGCTTCCGCGGCCGTTGTCGAGCGTGCCGGCCAGGCGGCCCGGGAGGACCGGGAGTTCGCCGCCGGCCAGGCCGCCGAAGCGCGCTCTGGGGCGGACGGGCTCCGTGACCGGGTGGCGGGGATCAGCGCCGAAGTGCAGCGGCGGGAGGGGCTCAGCCCGCAGCGGCGCCGTGCCGAGGACGCCGGCCGCCGCCACGTGACGGTCAAGGCCGCACAGGTCCCGCAGCAGCAGGTGCCGGCTCCGCCGCCGACCGCACAGACGGCCAGGCGCCCGGCGCCGCAGCACCCGCCGCAGGGCAGAGGACGGACGCTGTAGAGCAGCCGCCGGACGTAAGGGCAGGGGGGTGCGGGCGTGTTGCTTGCCCGCACCCCCCTGCCCTGTTTACGCCGGGATGCGGGGGGTGCGTGCGACAGGGGCTGCCGGGCCGGGTGTCGCGGCGCGCGGGCGCGACACCGCTGCCTGGGCGGCCGCCGGCTGGGCAGTGAGACGTCGCCCGGACGCCGGTGGGGCGGCCGTCGGTCCGTCGCCGGGGCGGGGCAGGGTGGCCGAGAGGCGGGCGGCGTGGTGCCCGGCCGCGTCGGCGACCGAGCGCAGGGCCTGGATGTCGGCTGCGGTGAACTTCCCCGACTGCTCGGCGACGGCGGCGAGTTCACCGGCGCGCTGGGCGACGGTGCTGTAGGGACCGACGGCGGGGCCGGGGCCGTCGGGCAGGCTGGCGTGCGGCAGGTCCTGCCAGGCGTCCCGGAACGCCGTCAGCCGCGGATGGTCGGAGTTCATCAGCCGCTGGCCCATCGGGGTTGCGGCCCATTCCTGGAACACCAGGGAGATCTCACGCGTGCCCCGCACCGCGTCGTCCCGGGTGCCGTACGGGACCGGGCCGCCGGTGGCGGCGGCCTGCCGCAGCCGGCGGACCTCGGCCAGATGCCGGTCGTACGCGGTCATCTGCGGGTCGCCCGCGGCAGCCGTATCGGCTTCCTGACGGTAGGTCAGGGCGGTGTCGGACAGGTGGCGCAGGGCCTCGGCCGCCGGTGCCTCGCCCGGTGCGGTCTGCTGGAGGCGGTCGGCCAGCCGGCCGGCCCACGCGGAGATCGCCTCGCATGCGCGGGCCGACACGGTCCGCCACAGGCCCTGGAAGCGGTAGTCGTCCTGCAGCCGGTCCCAGAAGCCCCCGGCCCGGTCCTTGAGGGTGTCCCACAGGTGCGTGACCGCGCCCCGGACGGCCTGGATGCGCTGCCACTCGGGCCAGTCCGCAGCAGGCGATCCGTTGATGCGGCTGCCGGCCTCGGACAGGGCCGCGCCGACGGCCTCCGCGGCCATGGACACGTCGGCGGATGTCTCTGCGGCCGTGGCCCTCTGCCACGGGGCGCGTGCGTCGTCGAGGGCCGCATCCAGCACGCGCAGGTCGCCGGCGATGGCCTCGTGCACGTCTTCGAAGGTGCCCGCTTCGGCGGGGACGTGCTCCTGCCACGCCTGCAGGGCGGCCTCGACGCCGTCGCGGAGGTCCTCGCTGCCGCTGGGTACGCGTGCCGGTGCGGTGCCCTCCGGTACCGCGTCGGGGTGCTGCGGGGTGCTCTTGCGCAGCTGCCAGATGGGATTCCCTTCCGAGTACAGGATCCCGTCGCGTTCCTCGAAGCGGCCCGGAGGCGTATCGGTGCCCACCCACAACGGCAGTTCGGGGCGGTGGGCAGCCGCCCGCTGTGCTGCCTCCCGCGCCCGCTCGGCGAGCGGGCTGCCGGACGACACGGGCGCTGGGGACGGCGTCGCCGGCTGCGCCGCGGACGCGGGATGCTGCGGTGCCGGCCCGGCGAGGGCAGCATCCGCCTCCTCGCGCGTGGACACCAGCACGTCGCGGGCCTTGAGGCCGTCGGCCGGGCCGACCACCCCGCGCTCGTGAAGCGTGTCCATCAGCCGGCCTGCCTGTTCGAAGCCGATGCGCAGCTTGCGCTGCAGCATCGACACCGACCCGAACCGGGAGGACACCACCAGCTCCGCCGCCCGCTGCAGCAGCCCGGACTCGTCAGCGGCAGCCGCCGGGGCAGTGGGGGCGTCCTGCCCGGAACCTTGCCGGGCCGGAGCCTGCTGGGGTTCCGGGGCTGCGGGTGCCGCGTCCGTGTGCCGGGCCGGCTCCGCAGGTGCGGCAGGCGCGGACGGGAGCGGTGTGGGCTGGTCTTCGGGGGCCGTGGCCACGATCGATGACTCCATCTCCTGAGAGTGCTGGGCACGGGTCTGCTGGGCGCGCGCCTCCTCGACGGTGGCGCGGATGCGCTGCTCCAGCCGGTCGGCGTGAACCGCCAGACGCAGCAGCGGGACCGTCAGGTACCCGCGCGCCTGGCCGGTCAGGGACGTCTTCCAGCCGAGGGCGGCCTCCGTGAGATCGCCGAGCCGGCCTGCGAGTTGCAGCGCTCGGGAGGGCCTGACGAGTGCGGAGTCCGGTGCCTGCCATGCCGCGAGGGCTTCATGGAGTTCCCCGATGCGCGCGAGGTCCGGCGGCGCGCTCTCCTGGTGCGGCCACGCGCGGCCGGCGGAGGTGTAAAGGGGGTTGAGGGCGGTGTCCAGGAGCTGCCCCAGGCCGGCACGGATCAGCGAGGACCGGGCTTCTCCCTCCTCGGGCCGGAAGGGCACGGGGTGCCGGACGAACAACTCGCCCGAGGCGAAGGCGTGCAGCAGCAGCGCGTCCGCGGCGGCCTTCTCCGGCACGGCAGTAAGCGGGGTGACGTCGTCCCCCACCCGCCCGTACCAGCGGTGGGGTCCCACGGTGTGGAGCGTGGCGACGGTGCGGCCGGCGGGACCGATGACCGCGCCGCCGTCCACGGGCTGTCCGTCGGGGCCGGAGCGGGTCAGCCGGTAGCGGGTGTCCGCCAGGAGCGGCACGGGCCCGGTGGTGTAACGCTCCGCCGCCGTGTCCGGCGGCGGACTCGTATCCGGCTCCTCCTGCTGCGGCCGCCCCTGCTCACTGAGTGCCGGCGTGGCCATGATGTGTCCCCCTCCCCCTGTTGCCGTGTTCTGTGCCCCGGGCTCTCCGAATGCCTCTGGTCCGCGCTGCCTGCGTACGCTCGATGGTGCCGTGGGAAGCGTGTGGTGTCTGCGCGTTTCGCAGAGTTCACGGGGCGACGAGGGTCAATAGCTGTGCCCCGGCCTCTTCACGGGCTGTTGCGGGGCACGCGCGCGGGGAACGGCCTGGCCCTGCGGTTGCCCTGCCGGTGGCGGGAGTTGTCGTGGCAGGATGCGCTGCCGGATCGCCTGTTCCGTCAGGCGCTGGTGGCCCGTGAGTGTGGTGCGCCGCTGCGCCTCCCGGTCGGCGCCGTGGATCTCCTCGCGGAACGCCGCCAGCCGACGGCCGGCCTGCCCGGCCTGGATGCGTGCGTACGCGGCGTCCTCCCGGGCGGCTTGCTGTGCCCGTTCCACGGCGTCCGGTGGAGCGCCCCGTTCGGTCAGCCGCTGGACGGCGTCACTGCGGCAGCCCGGATCGGGGCCTGCGGCGGCCGGCTCCAGGGTGGCCGAGGCGTGCTGGAGCCGGGCCTGGTGTGCGGCGAGTTCGTGGTCGGGCATCAGCATCAGCGGGGTGAGTGCGGTGGGGGTGGCGTCGGCGAAGGCTCTCTTGTCGTGGAGGGTGGGCAGGCTTTCGAAGTGCTGCCACAGGGGGGCGGCGGCTTCCTCGGATATGCCGGCGGAGGCCAGGGCGGAGTGCAGTCGTGCGATGGCCGGCCATTCGGTGCGGTGCACGAGGCTGTCGAGCACGGTCTTCAGCGCGGGGTCCGCACCGGTGTCCCGGCGGATCCAGGCTCTGACATGGCGGGTGAACTCCCGGCGGGCTTGCATGAGTTCGTGCTCGCAGTTCTCGCCGGCATCGCGTCTGCGGGCCGTCTCGGCGGCATGGTCGAAGACGGCGAGCAGGGCGGCTGCTTTGGCGGCTTCCCTCACGGCCGGGCTGCGGTAGCGGCCGGGGACGACGACGGGGTTGAAGCCCATGAGCGGCTCGCCGTCACTGCGCTGGAGGGGCTGCTCGGGCCCGAGGGCGCTGATGCGCAGGGGGGTGTCGAGGGGGCCGTGCAGGGTGTCCTCGATCACGGAGAGGGCGACACCGCTGGCGAAGGTCAGCGCGGGGTCGTCCGGAAGTTCGTCGAAGGGTAACCCGCGTCCTTCAGCGGTCCGTTCCGGCGGCAGGTCGATGACGTAGCCGTGCTTGGTGCCGGGGTGCGGGTCGGCCGGTGAGGCGCCGAAGAAGGCGTAGCGCCCCTGGAAGTCCGTCTGCGGGTAGGTGGCGGAGAGTAACTCCTGGACCGTTCCCTTGAAGCTGCTGTCGACCACGGTGACGGTGCTGCCGGGCAGGCCGGCGGGTATCCCCATGGCCCGCAGGTAGGAGGTCAGGTGGCGGTAGGCGCCGGGGACCGTCTCGGGCGGGACGCGGTTGCGGGTGCGGCGGAAGCCGTCGACGGCGGGGAAACGCTCGCCCCGGTGGGTCTCCAGGTCCTGCAGGGCGGCGTCGACGACGACGCGGGAGAGCACGGCTTCCTTGCAGTGCCGCGCGAAGAAGCCGGGTTCCAGCGCGCGGACGGCGGCGGCGAAGCTGTGGCCGTCGCGGCCCAGGAAGACGATGGTGCGGCCGACGTCGGCGTCCGCGTGCAGGTCGGGGAGCATCTGCACGGCCACGGAGGTGATGAACGGCCCGTGGTGGGCGCGGAAGACCTCGTACGCCTCGGTGACGGCCGCCCGTTCGGCAGGTGTCAGGCCGTAGGCGTCGTGGAGGGCGGTCAGGCTCGTGTAGGAGCGCTCGATCGGCTCCACCGCGTCACCGGCCGGCGCCGATCGGCGTGCCTGTGCCGGCCGGGGCGTGCGGGTCGAGTCTGGCCAGCAGCCAGGTCATGAAGGCCTCGTAGGCGGCTGTCAGGCTCACCCGTACCAGCACCCCGTCCGCCGTCGCGGTGGTGCGGCCGATGTCGTCCATCGTGATGCGCAGGTAGTCGGAGTCGACGAACGGCAGCTCCAGCGCCGCCGAGAGAGTCAGCGCGTCGTGCTGGATCGTGCCGGGGTGGAACTGCGCGAACCACCGGTCCATGTGCCCGGTGAGGATCCGGGCCCACACCGGCGCGTCAGGGGCCGCCAGCGCCCGGTAGAGGGGGCTGGCGGCGGTGACTTCCAGCGACGGGGTGAAGGTCACCTCGGAGGTGACGAACTCCGGCGCCGCCACCCTCTTGTCCTGCACCGCCTGCAGCACCGCGCGGGCGGCGGGCACATCGAGGCGGATGTTGTGCTCGGCGCGGTCGGGATGGCGGTAGCGCAGCGCGCCGCCCATCTGCGTGACGCGCAGCCGGGAAGCGAGCTCGGGGGCCTGTGCGATGACCTGGGCGAGATTGGACATCGGCCCCATTCCCACCCAGCGGACCGGCCCGTCGGCGGCAGCGCACACCGCCCGTACCGCCGCCACGACGTCGCGGCCCTGCTCGGGAACGCCGGGCGGGATGAGCCCGTCGACGCAGTAGTAGGCGGTGTCCCCCGTGCCGGCGCCGGCCACCACGGGCACCTCCGGCCTGCCGGCAGCGTCCAGCAACCAGCGGGCGAACCGGGCACGCTGGCCGTGCCCGTGCCGCTCTCCGGTCTCGTCGACGGTGACGACCAGGGCCAGCTGCGGGACGCAGCGCGCGGCCACCGCGACGGCGAGGGCGTCATCCGCGTCACCGCCGATGTCGGTGTCCACGATCAGCGGGCACCCGCGCAGGTCCTCCGGCCACGGCCCCGAGGCCTGAAGGCCCTCGCCGAGAGCAGCCAGGCCCGTGCCGGGCATGGCCCGCCCGAGCCCGACCATCGCATCCCAGTGACGACGCAACTCCCCTGCGGTGTCGTCGCGTTCTCCCATGTCCCCTCCCTCGGTCAACCAGGCACGGCCACTCTATGCGCGGGCACTGACACTGCCGTCGGCGGTGTCTTCCGCCCTTCGCGCGCGTGTCTCCGGCGTCCGCCGGGGCCGGGGCGGTGCCGGGCGCGGGACGTACGTACTACAGCGGCGGGTCGGCTGCGAGGCGGCGGTCGAGTTCGGCCTGTGCTGGGTGGTGGGCGGGTGTGGTGGTGGGTTCGGAGGTGGCCAGGTAGAGCTCGAAGTCCTCGGCGGTACTGGGGGGTTCGGGGATTGGTGGGGGTGGTGGCTGGTGGGTGCCGGTGGCGCAGGCGGCGAGCTGGAGGCGGGGGGTGAGGTTGTGCAGGGTGGTGATCCAGTCGGCCTCGGCGAGTCCGGCGGGCTCGTCGCCGGCGTAGACGCGCAGCCAGCCCGCGTAGAGGGCGGTGAGGTGTTCGACGACGGGCGGGTGCATGTACCAGCAGCGGGGGATGACGTTGTGGAGTTCGAAGGTGGTGCGGAGCCAGCCGGTCCAGACCGCGAGTTCGCGCAGCCGGGCGCGGCGTTCGGGCGGGGTCATGGCCGCCCACACCCACCGCTGCGGCTCCGCCGCCTCCTTCTTCTTGCTGCCCTGCTTGCCGCCGGGGGCGGGCGGGGCGGGCCACAGGGCTGCTGGGTCGTCCAGCGGATCGAACGGGGTGTCAGCCACGGCCGCCCACCTTCGCCGGTGGGGTGGTCTTGTCCAGGCTGACCGTATCCGGCGTGCCTGGGGCGGGTGTGGCGAGGAGCTTTCTGAGGTCCTTGTCGCGGAAGGTGAGCCGCATCTTCACTTTGACCGGTGGGAGGTTGGAGTACTGGGCGATGGCGGTGAAGTCGGGGAGCTGCTGGAGGAAGTAGACGGGGGCGAGGTCTTTGTCGGTGGGCGAGGTGTTGGTGGAGACCTCGCCGCGGGAGTAGCCGGTGGAGGTGCGCAGGGTCTCGGTGGAGCCGTACATGCTGGAGAAGTAGCGCAGGGTCTCCAGGTCGCCGCAGCCGGGCAGCAGCATCCGCAAGCCTGACGCGGACAGGACGGTGTTGGCTTTTTCGCGGCCGAGGCGTTCGCGGAGCTGGGAGAGGTCGTGCCAGACGGTGAGGGCGTCGATGCCCATGCCGCGGCCGGTGGTCAGGATGTTGGGCAGGCGGGGGTATCTGAGCATGTTGCCGGCCTCGTCGACCATCACGCCCAGGGACGGGTTGATGGGCTGTCCGGTGGCGTTGTAGCGGACCTCGGCGCCGTGGATGATGCTGGCGATGATCGAGGTGAGCAGCGGCGCGAAGCGTTCCGCGTCCGCTTCGTTCGCGATGAGGCACACCGTGCCGTTCTGGTCGAGGAGGTCGGCGACGGTGAAGTCCGTTGCACTGCAGGTCTCGCGGACTTCCTCGTCCGCATACACCCTGGACAAGACGTTCAAGCTGAACTGGATGCTGCCGATGCCGTCGTCGTGCAGGCGCAGCCAGGGGGAGGCGTAGTCGTCGGCGACGTCGGTGTAGCCGTGCTGGAGGAGGACGGCGCGGACGTGGTCGACGGCGTCCTTGCCGAGGCCGAGCCACTTGCGCATGCCGTTGATGCCGCCGCCGGACAAATGGGCTGCCAGGAGGACGCCTTTGAGGACGTTCTTGGCCTGGTCGATCCAGGGTGCGGCGCGTTTGTCGTCGCTGGAGGAGGCGGCCTCGGCCATCCATGCGGCCATGCGGTCGGCCGCTTTCGCGTCGGTGCAGTAGTCGACCGGGGACCACTTGTTGGTGGTCCGGCCGGGGATGCCGGCGGGGGCGATGACCCACACGGGGCCGAGCGCGCGGCGGCGGGCGTGGATGATGTCGAGGTCGGCGGCCTTGGTGGTGGTCACCACCAGAGGGCCTTGCCATTCGGCGGCGTTGGGCAGGACCAGGCCGGTGGTCTTCGAGGAGCCGGGAACGCCGAAGACGGTGGCGCTGATGTTGGGCTGGGCGGCCACGATCTTCTTCGTGGCCGTGCCGCGGCCGGCGGTGATCCGGTTGGCGCGCCGGGCCGGGTCCTCGGGGGCGGCGAGCCTGCGCTCGGTCTTCGCGCCGCCCCACTGGGCGCCGCCCCGGTGCGGGCCGGCGACGCGCTTCCACGCCCACAGCGCGGCCCAGCCGAGGACCCCCCACAGCAGCACGGTCAAAGCCCAGAACAGCCAGGCGGGCGGGGGCGGGGTCCAGGCGCGTGCGGGTCCGCGGACGAGGGCGGTGAGGACGGTGGTGGCCGGGTCCGCGCCTGCTGTGGCCCAGCCGCGGCCGGACAGCAGCGCGGCCACCGGCGCGGTGATCAGGGTGCTGCCGGCCAGCGCGATGGCGGCGAGCAGCAGGGCCGGGGCCAGCATCCCCCCGCCGCTGCTGGTGGCGGGTTTGCCCGGGGTGGTCACGCTGTCATCCGCTCGTCGGTGTGGAACAGCTTCTTCTCCAGGGCGGTGAGGTGGAGCTGGACGGGGTGGGAGCCGGCTTTGCCGACCTTCCACAGGGCGCGGCCGACGTGGGCTTTGCCCCAGGAGCTGATGAGGTCGTACTCGGCCTCGGTCAGTCCGACGGCTTCCTGGATGGCCTGCAGGGGGCGGGTGTCCTGGGCGAGCTGGATACGGGTCTCGCAGGAGCTGATCATGTCCTTGGCGATGGCGACCGCCTCGGAGTCCGCCGCACCCACCGATTCGAAGTCGGTGAGCCGGTGGGTGGCCAGGACCTGGATGGTGCCGTCCGCACGGGACAGCCGCAGGTCGGAGTCGATCTTGCGGACCTGGGAGGAGCCACCGGAGCGCATCTGCCGCCACAGCTCGTCCCGCACGACCAGCCGGGGCGGTCCCGGGGTGTCGATCGCGGCCTGCGCCCAGGAGGAGACGCAGGTGAGGATCATGCTGACGATGTCGTCGCCGTAGTCCTTCATGCGGGAGATGTCCACGCACTGGATCGGCGCCGTGAAGTCCAGCTCGCTGGAGGTTTCGGCGTCGAAGAGGCCGCCCAAATGCCCGGTGACCATGGCGCCGAGCGCGGCCCGGATCGACCGGGTCAGCTCGCGGGTGGTCTGGATGTCCTCGTCCCGCACCCGCAGTTCGTAGGCCATGGCCTTGGACGGGTCCTTCAGCGCGGCGTGCACGGCGGGCAGGGTGGGCGGTGTCAGCCGTGTGCTGCCGGCGAGTTCGCCGGTGACCTCCCGGATCGCGGCGGAGACCGCTTCCTCCTCCTCCGCCAGCAGGGTGCGGCGCAGCTGGAGTTCGAGCAGGGCCTTGAGCAGCGACAGGCGGCGGCGGTGGATCTCCGTCAGCCGGGCGGTGAGCAGCCCGCGGTCGGTCACCGTCTCCAGGCCCTGGCCGAGGGGGCCGGCGTCCAGGGGGTTGAGGCGGCCGGTCATGCCGGGGCCGAGGAGGAGGGGGGAGTGGCCGAGGTAGCGGCACAGGTCGCCGTATTCGCCCTTCACATCCCCGGCGATCAGGGTGCGGGTGCCGAACGCCATCAGCCGCAGGGCGAGGGCCTTGATGTGGGCGGACTTTCCGGAGCCGGGGATGCCGGTGATCATGACGTTGGGGTTGGTGACCAGGCCCTCGGCCACCCACACACTCGGGTGCGCGGAGAAGGCACGCATGGACAGCACGTTCCAGCCCATGTAGGCGCCGACCGGCGGCAGTGCCCCCGAGTGCAGGAACGGGTACAGACCGGAGACCTGTGAGGTGTCGGCGCGGTGGACTTCCGGGGCGGCCTCGTTGGCGGCGCGGCCGGCGTAGGGGGCGTTCACGCCCCGGCGGGGCGGCACGAACCCCAGCCCCGCACGCCCCTTCTTCCCCCTGGCCGGGGGTGCGGCCGGGCGGGCCGGGCGGCCTTCGCCGAGCAGGTGCCCCAGGTGCTGGGAGGGCAGGGCGGTGTCGTCGTCCTCCCGGGCGCGGGTGCGGGTGAAGAAGGCCACGGTCAGATCACCGCCCGCCGGGCGGACAGGCCCTGGCCGAGCGGCAGTGCCCCGGCGGCGAACCCCGCATCCTGGGCACCCCACATCCGCCGCAGTTCCAGGCCGGCGGCGGCACCGTCCTGCTGCAGCTCGGCGCACGCGGTCTCCAGATCGTCCGGGTCGCTGACGGTGACGGTGACCAGGCCGGTGAAGCGGACGATGCCGTGCCCGGACGCGCGGGCCATGTCCTGCTCCAGGGCACGGGCCATCTCCGCCCGCTCGTCCATCGACTCGATCCGCCCCGTCTTCGCCCGCAACCGCCGCGCCACATCCCGCTTGGTGCGCTCCTTCGACAGCTCCGCACGCGCCCGGCGCGGGCCGAGCGGCTCGTAGACGAGGGTCAGTGAGCGGCGGGCGGTGGGGCGCGGCCGCAGCAGGGACTGCAGGCAGGTCGCGTAGACGGCGGAGGCCGGCCAGCTGCGCACCTGGTAGGTCACGGAGATGGCGCCGTCGTGCTGGTAACTCCCCCACGCGGTACGGGCCGCGGCGGGGCCGGCGAGGTCGGGGTCGACGCCGGGCCCGACGCCTTCCCAGGTGCGCTGCTGCGCGGCGGTGTTGCGCACGGCGAGCTCGCTGACCGCGTCGGGGTCGAAGGCCTCGCGGATGACCTGGGCGAGCTCGCGGGGCGCCAGACGGCGGGTGACGGTCAGGTCGGCGGCGGCGAGCGCGGAGTGCATCGCGGTGATCTCCCTGACCAGCACCGCGCACGCGCCGAGCCGGCCGCCGCCGGCCCCCTTGACGGCCAGCCGCGCCCTCGATGCGGACAGGGTGACGGTCAGGTAGGTGGCGCGGGTATTGGCCACCGTCCCCCCGCGCGCGGCGAGTTCGGAGACCACCGCGACCGCGGCGGGAGGGGCGGCGGGATCGGTGTGGGCGGCGGTCCAGGACTGCAGGGCGGTGCCGTCGTCCGGCAGCGACCGCTCGTGCACCGCGATCCGCACCACCGGCCCGTTCTCCACGCACTGGCTGCGCAGCACCGCACCCCACCCGGCCACCCGCCGGTTGATCTGGTCGGTGTCCTCCAAAGCCAGCCCCGGGTAGCGGACGGCCAGGACGGCGCTGTAGGTGTTCTCCAACGGGTCGTAGACCACGGCGAGTTCTTCCTGGCCGCCGGTGGGGGCGGACAGGATCCGCAGCCGGGCCAGCACCCCGGGCAGGTCCATCGGCTGCTGGTCGTCCGAGCGACGGCGGGGGGCGAACACCCCACTGAAGAACATGTCCCTTGCTCCTGCGACGTTGATCTGGTGACGGACGGCCAGCACCGCCCACTCATCGGCGGTCATGCCGTAGATACGGACCGTGGCCAGCGCGAACAGCAGCGCGGCGACCGGCAGGGCGACCAGCTCGCCGGACAGGTCCTGGGAGTAGACAGGGATCAGGACGCACAGGGCCGCGGCGGCGACCAGTACGCAGCCGGTCAGCGACATCGACCCCATGAAACCGACGCGTTCGGACTGCCAGCCCGAATAGACAGCAGGCCGCACCTGACTCACTGTGTTCCCCCGTTCTCCTCGCCCCCGCCACGGGTGACAGGCGGCGGCTCGGCCGGCGACGACGGCCAGCGCAGATCGATCTCCGACACCAGCCCCTCGTCCGCCCGCTCCTCACCCCAGCCCGCAGACCCGCCGGTACCGGCGGGCGCGGCGGCAGGCGGCGGCTCCGCAGCTCCCGCCGACACCGGCGCAGGCACCGTCCCGATGTCCGGAGGGGCGTCCGGACCGCCGGACGGGGCGGGCGGAGGCGGCGAAGCACCATCGAAACCCTCCCCGGGGCCGGAGCCAGTGCCGTAGCGCGGGGGGATACTCACCTGGCCGCCCATGTCCTTGCCGTGCCCGAGGTCCGCATGCGCGGCCATCGACTCCATACTCCCCTCGGCCAACTCCTTGCCCGCCTTCGCCACTTGCAACGCCATGGCGGCAGCGCCGAGCTTGCCCAGACCACCTGCCAACCCACCACCGCCACCGCCGCCGGTGCCGCGGGCACGTCCGGCCGCACCGTCCTGCGCGACGGCACCGTCGTTCTCCGCCTCCACGGCCCGGGTGAACGCCCGCCCGCCCCCGACCGCACCCGCGCCCGACGGCATCCCACCGCCGTAGGCGAACATCGACGCGGCGGTACCGCCGGCGGCGCCGAGGAGGCCGCCCGCCAGGGCACCGCCGGAACCGACCGTGGTGAACGTCATGAACTTCGCCAGCGTCGGCCACGCGACCGCGGCCAGCAGCAGCGTCACCAGCCCGACCAGCACCGACTTCAGGTCCTTGCCGCTGCCGGTGACCGAGAACCCGATCACCAGGATGAGCACGATCACGGGCTCGATCAGGATCAACGCGATCAAAGCGTTGCGGGCCTTGGGCCACCACTCCTTCGTGGCCTCCATGATCCCGCCCGCACCCACAATCGGCATACACGCCACCAGAACCTGGATCGCCGCCTGCCGCAGCAGCAACTCCCCCCACAGCACCAGCGACACCAACGCCGCCACAATCGCCAACAACAAGACCAACGCGGTGTTCGCCAGGCCGGTGAACGCGAACGCGCTGTTCAAGGACTCCTTGAACGCCTTCTCCCCCGCACCGCCCTTGTACGCGTCGATCAGCCACACACTGACCTCGTGCGCCGCACCCACCGACGTCTGCGTCACCGCGAACGACGCCATCGACACCAGCGCCCATTTCGCCAGCCCGATGACCGCCGTCGCCGCCGACACCGCCTGCCCCGTCGCGGCAACCTTGGCGAACTGCCAGATCAACAGCAGCAACGCCACCACGGACGAGAGCCCCCACGTCATCTCGTAAACCGTGAGCAGCCCGTCGTTGTGCAGATCGACGATCGCCACCTTCGTGAACACGTCAGTGAGATCGTTCAGGATCTTCGTCGCAGCGTCACCGAACTTGCCCGACACCGCATCAAACGCCGCGCTGGCCAGGGTCTCCGCCGGATGCGTCGTCGCGTCATCGACCTTCCGGGTTACCTCGCTGCCCTTGCGTACGGCTTCGCAGTAGGTGGCGTCATTGCCCTTACATACTTTCTCGCCGAGCGACGACTTGTCCTTCTTCAGCAGCGACTTCTCGGCGAACGCTTTGCATCCCGGGGTGTCCTTGACCTTGTCCTCGCCAGCTTTGCACTCCTGACGGAACAGGTCGAAGCACGCCTTCTTCGGGTTCTCCTCCTTGCTGCAGTCGACCAGAGCCTTGTCGGCATTGCCGGGGTCGTCGGCCAAGGCCGGCGGCGCCGAGATGCACAGCAGCGCCACCAGCAGGGCGAGAAACAGGTGGTGCCACCGGCGGCTACTTCTCGTACGCAATGCTCCGCCATCCCTTCTCCGCAGCATCCGCACTGTCCGGCGTCGCCTCGGGCGGCTGCGGCTCCCCCTTCGGGTACATCAACGCGACCAACTTCCAGTCGCCGTCAGCCCAGACCATCTCAGCGGTCCCCACTACGACGACGGAGCTGGTGATGCCCTTGACGGACTTCTGGGTGTCCAGCAGCAGCCAGAGCTTGACCCGGTCCGCACTCGCGGTGTCGATCCGGTAGCCCCGCGATCGGTATGTGAGGTAGTTCGCGTTGTCGGACTCACCGACGAAGTTCAGTCCGGCGTCGCTGCGGGCGGCCACCGCAATCTGGAACGCATCGCTGGCCATCTTCTCGGTGCTTCGCGGGGCCGCGACAGCGCGGGCCTGCCGTTCCGAAGCGAAGGGGTTGAAGCCATCCCAGACGTCGTAGAAGTGGGCGGCGGCGGAGACGGCTCCCTCGGGGGTGTGGGGGTAGCCGACCGGTACGCCGTCCTTCACCTCGCGGGCTTTCGGCAGGACGTCGGGTGTCGTCGATCCGGCGCTCGGGCGCGCGGCGGGTGCGGCCGAGGATGTGCTGGCGCCGGGGAGGGCGTCGTTGGAGCCGCCGGAGTTGAGGACCAGGAATGCGGTGACGCCGGCGGCGGCCATCACGAGGCCGGCGGCGAGAAGCGTGAGGCGGCGGCGTGCGGTGCGGCGGCGGTCGTCGAGGGAGGCGAAGGACATCACTGCCCCAGGTTGAAGAAGGCTTTGACGAGGCCGAAGACGGCGCCGATGCCGGCGGCGGCGACCAGGGACCACAGGACCGAGCGCTTGCCCCTGGCCGCCATGTCCGGCCTCTCCGTGTTGTGGCCGACGCCGATCAGCGCGCACCCGGCGATGAACCCGAGCAGGCAGGCGATCAGGGCACCGGTCAGGGACCAGCCGATCAGCGTGTCCGTGCTCGTGCCCAGGTTGCCCGGCAGGGTCTTGGGGGTCTTGGGGGTGAGCGGGTCGCCGTCAGCGAGGTACGTCAGCGGCGTCGGGTGCGGGGCCACGGTGCGTGGGTCCTTCCGTGTAGGCGGCGGGGGCGGCGGCGGGCGGGAGCGGTGTCCCCCAGGACTGGTGCGCCGAGGCCAGGACGGCCTCCGCCAGCCGGTGGCCGGCCGCCAGGGTGCGGGGTTTCAGGCGTGCGGGATCGCGCAGGCCGTGTGAGCGGATCCGCTCGTCGAACGGGATATGGACGACGGCGCCGACTTTGGGCTGGAGCATGGTGACCGCGGCGCGGATCGGTGCGGGGAGGCGGCCGTCGGCGGTGGCGGTCAGGGCGATGGTGGTGCGGGCCCAGGGCAGTCCGTCGGCCTCGCCGGCCATCACCGCGGTCTGCAACGCGGCTGCTCCGTGCCCGGTCGCGGCGGCGCACAGCACGGGCAGCGCGCAGGGCAGGGCGCACCAGCGGGTGCTGAGGGCGGGGGCGGTGGTGTGGCGGGCGGTGATGAGGTCGTGGGTGAGGGGGTGGCCGGTGTCGGCGACGGCGATCTGCCAGCCGCCGGTCGCGGTGAGCTGGTGCCACGCCTCCGGCGCGTCCGGCAGTACCAACGGGGCGGTGTGCCAGGGCTGGTGATCGGTCATCACCTGCCACGGGTGGCGGCCGCCTGCGGGGACGGTGGCGGCGGCCGTGCGGGCCTGGAGGCGGCCGGCGGGGCGGCCGGGCGGTAACGCGGCCAGCCCTTCGCCGGGCCGGGCGGCGGTCCAGTCGGGCCAGGGGGAGGTCAGGCGGGGGACGGTGTCGAGGAGGACGGTGTCGCCGTGCGCGGCCAGGGCGTCGGCGAGGAGCGCGGCGACGACGGAGCGGCCGCTGCCGCCCACGGCCGCGAGGACGGGCACCATGAGCCGGGCGTGCGGGGGGAGCCGTTCGGGCAGGAGGGGTTGCGCTTTGCCCACTACCGCCCCCCATTGCCCGTTGTTACTCCGCCATCACCATGAGTTGATCAAAAGGCATGTTTAGCAAGAGACTTATGAGTCTGTCCATGGCCTTTCCGTGAAGGCTTGCGACCGCTGCGGTTTCAGTTCGGATGTTGCTACGGTGCGCTCTGCATACCGGAGTTGACCGAGGGAGGGGAGCCTGCAGTGGCGGCATCGGCGGGAGCCGGGGACACCAGCGGAGCCCGCACACACGAGGGGGCCGCTGCTGCCGGGAGTTGCAGCTGCGACGATGCGTCGCGGATATGGCCGGAGGTCCTCACCGCCCGGGAAGCCGCGGCGTACTTACGGCTGGACTACCAGCTGGTGATGCGGATGACCCGCGCCGGCGCGCTGCCGAACCTCAAGGCCGGCCGTACCTACCGCTTCCACCGGCGTGCACTGGAGCAGGTCATGGGCGTCGACCGTCCATGGCCGTCAGGGGAGGGAACAGGACGGGGTGGGCAGACGGCTGCTGGTCGGGGCGGGAGCGGCACTGACGGCCCTGTTCGTGCTCATAGTCGGGGTGGCCATCCAGGCCACCACCTCTGACACCGCGAGTGCAAACCCTTACAGCGGGGCGATCGGCGGCGGGCTGAAGCCGGGTTCGGTGCCCGCGCAGTTCGCCGTGTGGATCGAGAAAGCGGCCGGGGCCTGCCCGGGACTGCCCGCCCCGGTCCTGGCCGCGCAGCTGGAGGCCGAGTCGAACTTCAACCCCAACGCCCAGTCCAGCGCGGGCGCGCAGGGCATCGCCCAGTTCATCCCCAGCACCTGGAAGACCTACGGCACGGACGCCAACGGCAACGGCGTGAACAGCCCGTTCGACCCGCCGGACGCCATCACGGCCCAGGGCCGCTACATGTGCGAACTCCTCCACGACGCCCAGAAGTCCGGCTTCCCCGGGGAGCCGGTCGAGCTGGCCCTGGCCGGCTACAACGCCGGCTGGGGCGCCGTCACCAGATACCGCGGGGTACCGCCGCGCTCGTTCGCCGGCGGACAGACCTACGACTACGTGCGCTCCATCATGGCCGCCGCACGCAAGTTCACCGCCACCGCCGGGCCGTCCGGGCCCGTCGACCTCCCGGCCGACTTCACCCTGCCCGCCGGCACCCCGGCCCAGGTCCGCACGGCCGTGGCGTGGGCACTGCAGCAGCGCGGCGGCTGGTACCACCTCGGCGGCGACTGCACCGACGCCCACGGCCCCAGCCCAAACCGGTGGTGCGACTGCTCCTCCCTCATGCAGCAGGCCTACCGCGCCGCCGGAGTGCCGCTGACCCGCACCACCTACACCCAGGTCGGCGAAGGACAGGCCGTCAGCGCGGACGCCCCGCTCCCCGGCGACCTCGTCTTCACCCCCGGCTCGGACGGCTCCGCGGCCTCCCCCGGACACGTCGGCATGTACATCGGCAACGGACTCCTCGTCGAAGCCCCCCGCACCGGACTCAAGACCCGCGTGGTCACCTACAGCAGCTGGCGCAACTCCAGCAGCCCCATCACCCGCGTCGTCGCCGTCCGCCGCATCATCCCCCATTGACTCCTCCCCCTCGTAAGAGGGGGATTCCTGGCTCACTTCGCCTGGCACCTAGCAGGTGGCAGGGCTTACAAGATCAGCACCAGCCGGGTACGAGACCAGCCCGGACCAACATCACGCGGGCGCTGTTCTTGTCCCGGGGGGACACAGCGCCGCATGCGGTGCAGGTATACGTTCGTTCGGAAAGGGGGAGTGCGTGCTTGGTTCTCGCTCCGCACTGCGCACAGTCCATGGTGGTGTGCACGGGGTGGACCAGGTGCACGTCCCGTCCGTGCTTGCGGCCCATCTCGACCAGGGCCTTCTTCGTCGCACCGATCGCCGCGTCCGCGGCCTTGCGGAGTCTTCGCGAGGAACTTCGGGCAGAAGTCCTCCACCGCGAGGGCGTCATGGTCGCGGACGACCTTCTTGGCCCACTTGCGGCCAGTCTCCTGCCGCTGGTTCGCGATCTTCTTGTGCAGTTTCGCTGTCTGCCGCTTGGCCTCGCGGTAGCCCTTCGACGCGGCCTGTCCCTTCTTCGGCTTCCGGCGGGCCATCATCCGCTGGTAGCGGGCAAGCTTCTGCGCGGCCGTCCTGCCGTGCTGGGGGTGGGGAAGGTCGTGGGCGTCGCTGGTGGTGGTCGCGGTTTCCTTGACACCCCAGTCGATCCCGATCACGCGGCCGGTTTCCGGCAGGGCTTCGGTCACGGCGGGTACGACGAAGGACGCCCACCAGTGGCCGACCGCATCGCGGTACACGCGCACGCTGGACGGCGGTTTGGGCAGCTCCCGCGACCACACCGGGCGTACGACGATCCCGCCGGCAAGATGCAGACGGCCGTCCTTCAGCCGGAAGCCGCGCCTGGTGTATTCGAGAGTGGGCAGCGCTTCGCGCTTCTTCTTGTACTTCGGCATCCCCGCCCGCTGCCGCATCGGCAACCGCGCCTTGATGTCCTTGAGCGCCTTGGACCGGGACTTCCCGAAGTCGCGGATCACCTGCTGCTGCGGAACACAGGCACCCTCCCGCAGCCACGGGGTACGGGCACGGGCCCCGGTCAGCATCGCCGCAAGCTGCACCGGCCCACACGTCGCCTTCCCGCCCGTCGCCCGGTTGTGCTGGTGGACGGCCTTGGACTTGGCGACGCACTCATTCCACACCCAGCGCAACCGGTCCCACTCCGCCTCAAGAGCCGTGCGGGCCGTGGACGACAAGCGCAGACGGTAGGTGTACCGGCAATGACCGGTCGCCTCCGTGGTCGCGTCTGTCGTCATACATCCGAACCTATCTGGAGGGACTGACAGTTGAGCCCTGTTGCCCTGTGTGGTGTCCCTCACCAGCGGTCTTGGTGTATAACGATCCGCCCTGACTGCGAATCGGCTTTTCCTGCCCCGCTCACGCGGGAGCTTCGTTTCCTCCCCCACCTAAAAAGTGCAGGAGACCTGATGGCCAACGACCGCACCCTGTATGCCCCCTGGGGCACCGTCACCCCCCGCTTCTGGCACCACGAACACTCCCCCGCCCCGGCCGCACTCGCGCCGGCGGACGCTGTCCCTGCAGTGGAGGTGCCGCCGCCGCCCGAGGAGTACCGCGAGCGCATCGCCGCCATCACCGCGGCCCTCGCCCCGCCGCACGACCCCCGCCGCCTGACCGCCGCCGACACCGATGCCGCGCAGCTCGATGGCGAGTTCACCGCCCGGTACGGAGACACGCACACCCACACCGTCCAGATCCGCGAACTCCGCGGCTGGACCGCCCACTTGAAGGGCGAGCCCGCGACCGCCGCCCGCTGGTACCTGCACACCACCGGCCTCCAGGCCCAGATCTGGGGAGCACACCACGCCCTCACCAAGGCCTCCGCACACCGGGCGGTACAGCACTGGAACGGCATCACCGACCCCGCCGACCGCCTCACCGTGGGCGCGGAACTGCTGCCCATGCTCACCGCCGTCACCGGCCAGGACAGCACCGCCTACCGCACCGTGCACACAGCCGTCGGCACCGGCCGCACGAGCTGACGCCGCACCACGGCTGTTTCTGTGCCACGAGGCGGCGATGAGGTGGACGACCCCGATGCGGCACTCCCGGGCGTGGACGAGGGCAGAGCACACTGATGCGGTCGCCGGTGCCCCCGGTCGGCCGGGTGCGGTGGCGACGGAACTCCGCACCGGCGACCAGTTCCTCGGCACCGGTCCGCGGGTCCCGGGTGCGGCTGGCGCTGCGCGCCTCTGCGGTCAGGATGCTCCGCGGTTGATGACGCGGACGACGGTGATGGTCGGGGGTTCGATGCCGACGCTGTCGGAGACGATGTACCGGACGGCGGCCATGGCGACGAGGGCGACGCGGTCCCATTCGCCGCCGCCCATGGGGCGTTCGATGGACAGGCCGCCGTAGGGTGCCGGGGCGATCTCGGCGAGGATGGCAGCGCTGACGGTCCCGGCCAGGGCCGGGCCCAGCTTGACGAGGTCGGCGTGAGCCTCGGGGGTGTAGACGACCCGGTACGCGTAGGTCACCGGGAGCGGCCCTCCTGCTGCTGGTACCACTCCAGCGGGTGGGCTTCGAGCGTGCCGTCCTGGAAGCGCCGGACCTGGTCGTCGCCGGAGGGGTCGGCGGCCTCGATGGCAATCCCGGACCACAGGGCGAGGACGTGCGCGCGCTCGGTCAGCGTCGCATCCGCCAGCGCCTCGTCGAACTGGGAACGCATCGGCGGCGGCAGAGCGCGGCGGATCTCGGCGCTGCTGCGCAGCTGGTCAGTCGGGCCGTACGGCTCTATCGGCTGTGCGCTCACGGCGGGGCCTCCTTGCAGTCACCCGCCACGGTACCGCCCTCACATCACCGTACGGGCGGGCTCCGGCAAGCCGCCGTGCGGTGGAGACCGCGGGGGTCCTGGACTCTTCCGGTGCAGACCCGGCCTCCTGTTCCTGCTTGCCGGACGCTGAGAGTCGACACCACGACCGGTGCGATACTTGGCACCTCTTGCAGAAGGGCTCCGCTGATGCCGATCACTGCGCGCGAAGCACGCAAGGCCCTGTTTCCGCTGATCAAGAAGGTCAACGACGATCACGAGGCCATCGAGATCGTCTCCAAGCACGGCAATGCCGTACTCCTTTCCGCAGACGACTATGCCGCCTTGCGCGAAGGCTCCTATCTGTTGCGGTCGCCGGCGAACGCCCGCCGCCTGTTCAAGGCGTACGAGAACGCCCTCAGCGGCACCGGACTCTCCGAGCCAGGGTTCGTCGACCCCGGTGCGGTGGATGCCGGAAAGGGCGCCGCGTGAGGCTCACCTTCCAAGGACACGGCCAGCAGGACTACACATCGCGGCTCAAAACAACCGCAGAATGCTCGCCCGGACCAACAAGATCATCAAGGACGCCTTGCGTGCGCCGCTTACCGGGATCAGCAAACCCGAACCGCTGAAGTACCACCTGCCCGGGGCCTGTTCGCGGCGGATCGACGACGAGCACCACCTCGTCTACCTGACCATGGACCCCCTGGCCGCCGTCAGCCACACACACCCACACCGTCCAGATCGCGAACTCGGCCGACCGCCTCACGGCGGGCGCGGAACTGCTGCCCACGCTCGTCGCCCCGGCGGGAACAGCGACGCCTACCGCACCGTGCACATGGCCGTCGACGAACGCCGTCCGGACTGACGTCCCTACGCGATCGGGCCCGGGCTCATGGCCCGGCGATCAGGTAGATGACCTCGATGCGGCGCTCCCGGGCGTGGACGCGGTAGAGCACACTGATGCGGTCGCCGGTGTCCGCCGTCGGCTGCGTGCGGTGGCGGCGGATCTCCGCACCGGCGATCACCTCCTCGGCACCGGTCTGCGGGTCCCGGGCGAGCGCCGCGAGGGCGTCGTGCACCGCGCGGCGGCCGGAGGGGGTCAGTCGGGCCATCTCCTCGTTGAGACGGGCCGGCATGACGATCTGCCAGTCGCTCACGCGGCAGTGCCCTCGCCCACGGGGTAGGTGACGAGCTCGGCAGTCCCGGCGAGCGCGGCGGCGAGCGCGGCCCGTGCCTCCGGGCGGGTCCGCAGAGCCCAGACGTGGCGGTACTCGGCAATCACGTCCGGCACCTGGTCGAGCCGCGCCCCGGCGAGCTTCGCGTCGAATCGCGTCAGGTCAGCCGGGGACGCCTCGGCGAGCGCGGCTCGCAGCTCCGCCAGCGTCTGCGGGCCCTGGCCGGCTTCGAGACGGTACGGGTTGTAGGGCTGTTCTGCGGGCTGTGCGCTCACGGTCGGGCCTCCTCCTCGTCCACACGTCACGGTACCGCCCTCACGTCACCGTACGGGCAGGGTCCGGCGGGCCGACGCCGTTGGAGAACACGTGCATCACCGGGCAGCCTCGGCCAGCCTGCGCCGCAGCTCGGCCATGACGTCCTCGGCCGACCGCCCCACCGCGGCGGACCCCACGGGGTCGAGTCGCAACAGGACGCGGTGACGGTAGTGCTGGGTGATCCTGCGGACCGCCGTCAGATCGTCCAGATCGGCGGTGCCCAGTTCTTCCTCGAACTGCTCCAGATCGCCAGGGAGGCCGTGGACCTTCAGGGCTGCCCGGAGCTCGTGCGACGTGCTCATGGGTGGCGGGCCGGGAACGGGCCGGTGTTCGGTGGGCTGTGCACTCATGGTCGGCCTCCTCGTCCACGGGTACCGCCCTGACGTCACCCTGCGGGCGGGGTCCGGCGGTCCCCCGCCGCCGGAGAACACACGGGTCAGCGGGCAGCCCCGGCCGGCCTGCGGCCAGCCGCCGCGTCGCCCGCGTGTGACCGTGCCCCTGGAGGCAGCACCGGAGGCAGTCCTGTCCGTGATGTTGCGGCACCAGTGCCGAGCCGGGTTACCGCAGCGCGTGGCCAGCATTGTTCCTCGGCCAATCATCAGGTGGCGGGCAGCAGGAGCGGAGAGGTGTGACGTCCCGTCTGCTGCCCGCCGGTCCAGGTGCGGCTATGCCGCGGCCGGGTGCGCTGACTCGCCGTCATGCAGCTCGGCGACGCCACCGTCCGTCAGGGCCACGAGCGCCGCGCGGACCCGCTTCGCCTGGCGCGGCATGCAGTGCTCGCCGAGCTCACCGGCCTGGATCCATTTGTAGCTGAGCAGGTCCGGCGCCCGGCCCCCGGCCGGCCGCGGCAGTTTCACCTCGACCGTGCCGGTGAGCGGGACGGTCGCGTAGACGAGGTCGATGCCGGCGGACGCGGTCCCGGTGGCGGGCACCCAGTCGTGAACGAGCAGCCGCGCCGGCTCCACGTCCAGACAGGTCTCCTCACGGACCGTGCGGACGAGCGCATGCGACGGAGCCTCTCCCTCACGCATCGGGCCCCCGGGCAGCCGGAAGTTCCGCCCCGGCTCGTCCCCGGCGCAGCAGGGACCGACCATCAGCACCTCCGGCTCGTCCGGGTCCTCCTGACCCGGACGCAGGATCAGCGCCAGGACGGTGCCGCGCAGCGGCGGGGGGCTGGTGAAGTCGGCGTCGGAGTGCACGGGGTGACCTTTCGTCGGTGTGGGGTGGGGCCCGCAACCATGGCTTTGGCCCTCTGCTGCGGGTTGGCCGGTGGAGTCGGCTGTGGGCGTGATCGGCCGGTCTTCCGGCGACAGGCCATGGGCGGCCTCGTCACCGGGGAGACCGGCAGGAGATGGTGCTCGCGGCCGGCAGCGCGCGGGCGGTTGCCGTGACGGCGGGGTCTTGTCCAACTCCCCGTCTTCTTCTGCAGGGTTGGTGGCCCGCCCCCGGGCCGGTGTGAACGCGATCAAGGCTGGCACGGGGGCGGGGGATTTGACGGGGAGTGGTCCGCGTCAGCACCACCCCGGTCGGGTGGCGAACGGGCGCTGACGCGGCTTCCCCCTTGTGCGGCCCGTTCCCCGGGCGGGCCGTCCGGCCGCCTCTCCGTGGGCACTGCGTTCACGGAGAGGGGCCGTTGGAGGTCGTGGGGCTCCTGCCCGGCAGCCCCACGACCGGTCTGACGGGAAGCGCGTGCCGGCGCCGTGCGCCTCGGCACCGGCACGCTCCCCTGCTGGCCCCCGGGCGGTGTCGGGGGCCCGGCTTGTGTCCCGTCGGGGGGAACCTCGGGACACAGCCGCCTCGGAGGCCGCGGGAGCGCGAGGGAGTCGGACTCCCGCGGCCGGTGTGGGCCGCCGGTGCTGCCTCCGGGAGCCCACACGGGCCGTACCCGGCGCCCGGGGGACGGCGAGGAACCCCGGGTTGCTGCCTCCAGGTACAGCCCCGGCTCTACACGGTGGGCGGCCGGGACCCGGCGAAGCCGTCGCCGCCGGTCCGGTGGCGGACGGTGTCACCGGCGTCGGTGACGACGAGGCCGCC
>NZ_JBHSPB010000036.1:0-41180 GCF_042656465.1 Streptomyces gamaensis | reverse complement strand
GGTTCGGGGCGCCTGCGGCGGGCCTTCCCCCTCCCCGCCCCTTCCCTCCCCCAGACTCCGTCCGGGGGTGCCCCCAGGGGCTCCGCCCCAGACCCCGTATCGCGGCTGCGCCGCTCGTCCTCAAACGCCGGACGGGCTGTTATTCGTGGTGCAGACCGCGCACGGGCGCCGCAGTACGCACCCTTCCGTGCGCTGACGATTCCGGTGGCACGTACCGGAACATGGCCCCCGCCCGGTCGCGGGCTGGAACCTGAGGCCATGTCCCGCACTGGGCCGCCCGCCCCGGCAGACCGTGTCAACCCCCACGCCGGTGAAGCCGCCGTGTTCCTCGACCGTTGGGTGCGGCGGACCGGGCTGCTGCCGTCCTTCTCCGCGCAGCAGCGGCTGCGCAGGGCCGGGTGCGTCGAGCTCGCGGCGCGGGCCGTGCCGGATGCCGGGGGTGAGCGGCTGCGGCGGGTCGCGGTCTGGTTCGTGTGGTTCTTCGCCCTCGACGACCGGGACGGACACGGCGGCCCCGGCCCGTTCACGGACCCCTTCGCGGACCCGCAGGCCGAACTGCTGCCCTGTCTGCCCCTGGACGCGGGCCGCACCCCGCCGCCCCGCACCGCCCGGCAGCGGGCCCTGGCCGAGGTCTGGCGGATGACGGCACCCGCGATGTCCCTCGCGTGGCGGCAGCGCTTCGTCGCCGACTTCCGTACGTTCCTGGACCGGAGGTACGGGCCGTACGGGCCGGTGACGGCACCGGTACCGGCGCTCGGGGCGGCCGCGCGCGGGCCGCTGCCCGGGCTCGTCGAGTACGCCGCGCGGTGCGAAGTTCCCGGGAACGTACGGGACTTGCCGTCCTTCCGGGTCGTACAGGCGGCGGCCGGTGACGTGCTCGCCGGCCTCCACGGGCTCCGGGTGCCCGGGGCCCGTACGCCCCGGGCCGCCCCGGACGGGGACGGTCACGCGCACGAGGCCCGGCTGGAGGGCTTCTGCTCCGCGCTCGCGGAGCTCCGACAGGGCGTGGCCGCCGGGGACTTCCCGGTCGAGGACGTCGCCGCCGTCGCCGCCCACGCCGTCGCGCTCGAATCCTGGCTGGCCGGGCACCTCGCGTGGGCCCTGCGCGGCGGGCCGGGGCCCGGGCCCGGGGGTACGGCCCGGGGCCCGGCCCACGGCCGGAGGCTCAGCCTCGTCGAGGACGCCGCTTCCCCCCGTGGCGTCTTCGACGTGCTGCGCCCCCGGCGTCCCGTGCCGCCGCCCGCCCCCTCCACGGGCGGCGGCACGGAGGCATTACAGGGCGGCCGCCCGTAGCTCGCGCGCGCAGCGGGACTTCGCGGCGGACCACGGCGAGGTCGTGCGAGACGAACAGCGGGGACAGGACGAGTTCGTCGCGCGGCGCCGGCGGCTCGCGCCGACAACCCGCGCGGCCTCGACGAACTCCCGCTCGCGCGGGGAGCGTACGGCGGTGCGCAGCATCATCACGCACAGCCCGCGGCAGAAGGCCGCGGACGTGTCGGAAAAACGTGCGGCGCATTGCATACAACGCCGAAGGCCCGGTCGGCGCGGCCGCCGGGGCGACCGGCGCTCGCACCGGCGGCGAAGGCGGCCGAACCCGTACGGTTCCGGCGCGGGGTGTGCCAAGTGGTGCGCAGGGGGCCTGTGGTGGGCGTTCCGGGAGGTGGTTCCGGGTGCACTTCGGCCATTTGCTGTGACGCTCCTGAATCACTCCGACCGCCGCGGGGTCATCGGGCGGGCCTCTTTTCGGCCGGACGGTGAGGGTCTCCCACGCCGACGCGCGGCTCATTAGATCCCAAGATTGAGTACACCGCAAACCATTCTTTTGAAGGCTTGTTTGAAAATCTCTCGTCGATTACAAGGAATCCTCGCTGGTCAACATCCCTGAAACATCAATCCCCACCCTTTCCCCGCAAACCGGACGCGAAGCGGAAGCGACCGCTCGGTCCGAGGCGGTGGAGGAGACCTGACTCACACACAATCCGGCCACGGCGCGGGCAATTACACAGGGTTTTCAACCGTCGACCGAAAGTGTCCGCTGGGGGTGCGTTCTTGCCCAACTTCGGTAAGACTGCCGTCCGTTATCTGGCCACGAACAAGGGAGTGTTCGGAATGCGGTACGTCACTGGGGGGATCGCGCTCGGCGCCACGCTGGCCCTCGGCAGCCTGGTGGGAGCCGGCACCTCGGCCGCGAGCGCCGCGCCCGCGCACGTCGAGAGCCTGTACGCGCCCTCGGCGCTGGTCCTGACGGTCGGCCAGGGCGACGAGCCCAGCGAGTCCGGCGTCCAGCGCGCGGTCACGCTGACCTGTATGCCGAAGGCGGGCGGCACGCACCCCAACGCCGCCGGAGCCTGCGAGCAACTGCGCAAGACCGACGGCGACTTCAAGAAGATCACCGCCATCAAGGACGGCACGATCTGCACCATGGAGTGGGACCCCCGCTTCGTCACCGCCGACGGCGTGTGGCAGGGCAAGCGCATCCACTTCGAGAAGGTCTTCGGCAACAGCTGCGAGCTGAAGGCGGGCAAGGGCACCGTCTTCGAGTTCTGACAGCCTGACAGCCCCCTGACAGCTCCGACAGTTCAGGCGTGAAGCGGCCCCCGGACACCGTGGAGGTGTGTCCGGGGGCCGCCGCTTCGGGGGCCGGCCTGAGGGGCCCTCAGGTTCAGCCGATAGAGACACCGTACGCCGCGAGGGCCGCCCTCACCGGCTGGAAGTAGGTTTTCGACTCGGACAGGGACAGCGGACCGCAGTTGCCCGTGCCGCCCGAGAGCGTCCCCAGCGCGACCGTACCGTCGAAGAACGGGCCGCCGCTGTCGCCGCCCTCGGCGCACGCGTCGGTCTCGACCAGGTGATGGACCGTGCCCTCGGGGTAGTTGGCGGTGGCGTCCGTCGCCGTGACCTTGCCCTGTCGCACATGGGTGGTCGAGCCGCTGCGGGTGACGGGCTGTCCGACGTAGGCGTCACCGGCCGACGTGATGTTCTGGTAACTGCCGTTGTACAGGTCCACCTTGCTCGACTCGTGCTGGACCTGCGGCGAGACGTACTTCACGAGGGCGTAGTCGGTGCCGGGGAACCGCGAATCCTCGGTCCGTCCGATCTCCGGGCCGCCCTGCCGCGCGGACCAGTGCTTCTCGACGTTGCCGCAGTGCCCGGCGGTGAGGAAATAATTCCCTTCCCTCCCCTGGACGTTGAACCCCACCGAACACCGGTAACGGCTGCCGTAGATGGCGTCGCCGCCCGCGAGATACCGGGTGAGCCGGGTGGGCGTTCTCCGGACGACCGCCTTGTCGCCGAGGCGGCGCACGGCCTCCTGGAGCCGGGCCAGTTTCGTGCCGGTGACGGTCGGGTCGGCGCTGACGACGACCTTGTTGAGTCTGGGGTCCGCCACCCAGGTGGTGCCGGGGATCGCGGCACGCGAGTCCAACTCGGCGCGGGCCGCTTCCAGTTCGTCCTTCGAGTGCTTGACGAGCCGGGGCTCGGCGCCCGCCGCGCGGACCCGGGCCGAGGCCGCCGGGTCGGTGATGTCGACGACGAGCCTGCGGGTGTCGGTGTCGTAGTACGAGCCCGCCGACGCCTCTTCCAGCGCTCCCGCGAGCACGGTCGCGAGCCGGCCCGCCGAGGCGGCGGAGAGGGCGCGGGGCGCGGCGGGGGCCGCGCCGGCGGACTGCGGATGGAGGGTCACGGTCGCGAGCGCGAGCGCCGCGGCGGCCAGCGAGGCCCGCAGGCGAATCCGTCGAGGTTTCAACTCGGCACCTCCTGTGGGGGACGGGCCCGGCCGTGGGGTGCCGTGTGGGCCCGGAGGACAGACGCCGGCAGGGACCCGCGGCCCGGCTTTACGCGGGGCGCGTCCATGCCAAGCGGTGCGTCGAGTGTCCCGGCCCTGACGGGGAGTGCACAAGGGCGGCTTCCGGTCGCGCGCATGCCCATGCACGCGCCCCTGCGCCGTGTCGAGTGGCCTACGGGATCAACTGCGGGCATACGTGAGCCCCTTGACGCGACTCGCACGCCAAGGGGCCGTCCTCACGGGCGGGGTGCCGCTACGTCACCCGGGCCCCGCTCTTCCCCCGGGGCGACCCGGCACCGGCCGGACGGCGCGGCGGCTAGGCCGTACCCGGATCCTGTCCCCCGGAGACACCGGAGGCACCGCGCGGCGGCCGGTCCGGGGCCGACTCCTCGTCGAGAGGCACCCGTTGGCTCCGGGAACGGGAACCGCCGGACCCACCGCGCCGGACGCCGCCGGAGGTCTCCCGGCCCTCGGCCCGGTCGAGGGCGCTCAGGGCGGAGTCGTCGAAGGCCGTACCGCCGCTCCCGGCGGCATCCCGTGCCGGGTCCTCCTCGCCGAGGGCGGGCCGCTGCCCGCGCGGCGCCTCCAGTTCGTCCGGTGCCGGGATCTCCCCGCCCAGGGCGGTCCTGTCCGGCGCGGCCGGGACGCTCCGTTCTTCGTCCTCCGGCCCGCCCGGCTCCGGGGACTCCTCGTCGACGGCGATCCGCTGCGGAGCCGGGCCCTCGCCGGCCTCGGTCCGCGCACCGCCCTCCTGCCCGCGCTGCGCCCGCTCCAGGAAGCGCAGCAGTTCCACCGGGAACGGCAGGACCAGCGTGGAGTTCTTCTCGGCGGCGACCGCCACGATGGTCTGCAGCAGCCGCAGGTTGAGGGCGGAGGGCTCCTGCGACATGGTCTTCGCGGCCTCCGCGAGCTTCTTCGACGCCAGCAGCTCCGCGTCCGCGTTGATCACACGGGCCCGGCGCTCCCGCTCCGCCTCGGCCTGCCGGGACATCGAGCGCTTCATCGTCTCCGGCAGCGACACGTCCTTGATCTCGACGCGGTCGATGTGCACGCCCCAGCCGACGGCCGGGCTGTCGAGCATCAGCTCCAGGCCCTGGTTGAGCTTCTCGCGGTTGGAGAGCAGATCGTCCAGATCGCTCTTGCCGATGATCGACCGCAGGGAGGTCTGGGCCATCTGCGAGACCGCGAAGCGGTAGTCCTCGACCGCGATCACGGCCTCGACCGGGTCCACGACCTTGAAGTAGACGACGGCGTCGACGCGCACGGTGACGTTGTCGCGGGTGATGCCCTCCTGGGCGGGCACGGGCATCGTGACGATCTGCATGTTCACCTTGCGCAGCCGGTCCACACCCGGAACGATCATGGTGAAGCCGGGCGCCCGGACCGCGGGCCGCAGCCGGCCCAGCCGCAGCACCACGCCGCGCTCGTACTGCTTGATCACCCGTGCCGCGGCCATCGCGTACACGGCCCCCGCGGACGCGACTCCGACCAGTGCCCCCACCAGTTCCTCGACCATGGCCAGGCCCCTTGGGCTGCTCCGGGGTCCCGGGGGTCACCCCGGGCTGTACTCAGCAGGTGTTATGTCCACGGTATTCCCGTCCGGGAGCGGGGTCGAGTGGTCACGCGGCGCTCCCGGACGGGCTGTGCGGGGGAACGGGCCTCAGCCTCGGCCTCTCGGCCTCTCGGCCTCAGCCGATGGTCACGCCGTACGCGCGCAGGGCCGGGCCGACCGGCTGGAAGAAGGTCGTCCCGCCGGAGCGGCAGTTGCCGCTGCCGCCGGAGGTCAGCCCCAGGGCGGCGGAGCCGGAGAAGAGGGCGCCGCCGCTGTCGCCGGGCTCGGCGCACACGTTCGTCTTGATCAGGCCGCGGACCACCTGGCCGTTGCCGTAGTTGACGGTGGCGTTCAGGCCGGTGACCGTGCCGCCGTGCACCCGGGTCGTGGAGCCGCTGCGCTGCACGGACTGGCCGACGCGCGCGGTGCCGGCGGAGGTGATGCGCTGCGTGCGGCCGTTGTAGAGGTCGACCGCGCTGGGGTGGGCGATCGAGCGGTTGGTGTACTGCACGATGCCGTAGTCGTTGCCGGGGAAGCTGCTCCCGGTGGTGGGGCCGATGCTCGTGCGGTGCCCGGAGTCGGTGTAGTACGGCGGCTTGCCCTGGGTGCAGTGGCCTGCGGTCAGGAAGTAGGAGGTGCTGCCCTTGTGCACGTTGAAGCCGACGGAGCAGCGCCAGCGCGGGGCGTAGATCGCGTCGCCGCCGGCGAGCAGGGGCCTGAGGGTGCCGGGGGTCCGCTCGATACGTATCGCGTCGGCGCCCGCGAGGCGGGTGATCCGAGCGAGGTCGGACTGCGTGACGGTGGAGTCGGCGGTGACGACGACCTTGCCGGTGGCCTCGTCCGTGCTCCACGCGGTGCCCGCGACGTCCGCCGTCTCGACGGCGGCGCTCGCGGCGGTCAGCCGCTGCTCGCCGGCCGCGGCGGAGGTGCCGGCCGCGCTTTCGGCCTGCGCCGTGGTGGCGGTGAGCGCGGAGGCCGCGAGCAGGCCGGTGACCACGGCGATGCGGCGGGTGCGTCTGGCGACGCCGCTACGGTGTTTGATCCTCACGTCGGTTTCCTCCTGGGGGGTGTTGGGGCCCGCCGGGGGCGGCCGGAAAAGGTGCCGTACGGTTCCGCTTTTCGCCATGCCCCTGACAAGCACTTGCCGGGAGTATTCGGGTGCGGGGAGCGCGGCGGCAAGGGCCGGTTTCGGACGTGCGCGGGTACGGGTGAGTACGGGTGCGTACGGTGTGCGGTGTGGTGCGGGTGGGCACGGCGCACCGGCTACCACCCGGAAACCGACCGGTGGCCGGTTTCGCGCCTCGCAACCCCCTGCTACCCAACTCGCTGCGTTTACCGTGTTGTTGGGCTGGACAGGCAGTTGCCGAAGGGAGCACCGTGATCGACGAGGAATGTTTCTGCGTGCTGGGCCCCTTACGGGTCTCGGCCCGCGACCAACCGGTTTCCATTCCCGCCGGCAAGCAACGCGTATTGCTGGCCGCACTGCTGGTCGACGCGAACGAGGTCGTACCCGTCGACGAGTTGGTCGACCGAATATGGGGCGACGCGCTGCCGGCCTGCCCGCGCTGTGCCCTGCACACGCTCGTCACCCGGCTGCGGCGGACCCTCGACGCGAACGGGGCCGGGCTGGCGCGATGTATCCGCACCGCCTCGGGCGGTTACGCGATCGAGGTCGCCCCGCACCGGCTCGACCTCGGACGTTTCACCCAACTCACGCGCCTCGCCCGTTCCGCCTGCGACCGCGGCGATCCTGCCGGGGAGGCCGATCTGCTCACCGAAGCGCTCGCGCTGTGGCGCGGGCAGCCGCTCGCGGACATCGAGTCCGAGTCCCTGCACCGCGAGGTGGCCCCCCTCCTGCGGGAGAGCTGGCTCACCGCGAGCGAGCGCTACCACGACGTGTGCCTGACCCTGGGCCGGCACGACGAGATCGTGGGCGAACTGCGCACACTGACCCACAAGTACCCCTTCCACGAGCACCGTTGGGCCCAGCTGATGCTCGCCCTGTACCGCTGCGGCCGCCGCGGCGAGGCCTTGCAGGCGTACGCGGCCATGCGCCGCTCCTTCCACGAAGAGCTGGGCGTGGAGCCGGGCGAGGAAGCCCGGCTGCTGCACACGGCGATGCTCCGCTCGGACAGGGAGCTCACTACCACGAGGAGCTGGCCGGTTCCATCAGGCGGCGGGCCGGTGAGGCTTCAGGCGCCGTACGAACGGCGGGCATCGTAGGCCGTGGCCGACGTGGGGGGACTTCGCCTACGTACCGGGCCCGCCGACGTAGGCGAAACGTCGTCAATTCACCCGTGAAAGGGTTGTCCACAGGGCCGGCGGCGCCTGGCGCGGTCCGCTCAGTCCACAGCGAGCCGGAAGCTGCTTCCGTTCCGCACTCCCAACGCCGCCGATGCCCTCATCCGCTCCGGTGAGCCGTCCCCCACCGTGAACTCCCCACGCCCCTCCCCCAGCCGGGCGGTCCGCTGGCCCCGGTAGCGGAAGTACACCGCGATCTGGTGCTGTCCGGCCGTGACCGGGATCTCCGTCCTGCCCCATCGCGCCCGCGTCTCGGCCCCGTCAACGTTCACCAGCGGCCTGGTGAAGATCCGGTGGAAGGGCCGGGCCACCCACGAGGGACGCACGTCGACCAGCAGTTTCGTCATCATCAACCCCCTTGACGGCACGCGCGGGTACGTCCGCGAGCCGGCGCCGTGCCCGTACGCAGCGTACGCCCAGCCCCGTCAGCACCAGCACCACCACCCCCGCCAACACCCCCGCCCCGCCCGGAATTTCCGCGATCGTCCGCCGCAGCGTGGCCGCCCCCGCGTAGCCCGCTCCCGCCTCCGCGCACGCCCAGACCGCGGCGGCGGCCACGCTGTAGGGGGCCAGGACGCGGTACGGGAGGCCGGCGGCGCCCGCCGCGTGCGGGGCGAGGGTGCGGGCCAGGGGGACGAAGCGGCACAGCAGGACGGCGGAGCGGCCCCGGCGGCGGACGGCGGCGCAGGCGCGGTCCCAGGCCGGGGCCGGGACGCGGCGGCCCAGGCGGCCGGTGCGCAGGCCGCCGCCGAGGCGGCTGCCGGTGCGGTGGGCCTGGAGGTCGCCGGCGACCGCGCCCGCCGCCGCGCAGGCGATCACGGCGGGCAGGGCCAGCGTGCCCGCCTGCGCGAGGCCGCCCGCGACCAGCAGCAGGGTCAGGGTCGGGACGAACGGGCCGAGCAGGAGGACCGATTCCAGGGCCACGACCCCGGCGATCACCGGGTACGCCGCCGCCGGCGGGAGGTCCGCGAGGAGTCCGGCGGGGAGGATCACCGGCGGAGCCAGGGGCGTTCGGGGGCCCCCGAGGGCGAGGCGGACAGCTGCTCGTCGGCCTGCGCGCCCACCGGCACCGCGCACCGCTCGGGCGCCCGCAGGTGCCGTACGCGCGCGGGCGGCAGGTTGCGCCAGACGACGCGGCTGCCGCCGCCGCTGCCGTAGCGGGCGGAGAACTCGGCGAGGACGGCGCCGACGGCGCGGTGCCGTGCGGACTCGGCCCGGCGGCTCGTCAGATTCCGCAGTCCCTGGGTGCCGAGATAACCGAAATAGGTGAGGTGCCCGCCGGGCACGAGCGCCGTCAGGTACCGCTCCAGCAGGGAACGGACCACCTCGGGCTCGAAGTTGGTGAACGGCAGGCAGGAGACGATGACGTCGTAGCCGTGCTCGGTCAGCGGGAGTTCGGTGATGGACTCGGGGACGACACGGATACGGTCGGCGGCGGCCGCGAGGACCGGGTCGCGGCGCAGCGCCTGCCGCAGCACCCGGACGAAGGCGGGGTTGAACTCCACGGTCTCCAGCCGGTCTCCGGGCCCGAGGCGGGAGGCGATGGCGCGGGTGACGGTGCCGGTGCCGGCGCCCACTTCCAGGACGCGGACGGGGCCGCGGGTGCCGGGGGCGGGCAGGGGGGCGGCGAGCCCTTCGCCGAGCCGGCCGCTGCTGGGCGCGATCGCGCCGGTGGTGCGCATGCTGTGGCGGGCTTCCCGCAGGAACGTCATGACACTGAACTCCCGCCGGGCGGAGGGCGGTACGGCGGTCTCGGACCGGGTTGCGGTGGGCTGGTCATTCGTCATGGTCGCCACGCTAGGGATCTCACGGCGGCCCTCCCTCGGCCTTCCTGCGATGTTGACCCCCGACGAAAGTAGGGGGTGGTGATCGACAACTGTCCCGGGGGCGCACGTTCTTGGCCGCTTACGATGAGCGCGTGAGCGAGACACCAGGGCGGAGTCGGACCGGTCGAGAAGACGTGGCAGCGCGGCGGCCGTGGCGGGCGTGGGCGGAGGCCCTGCTCGTGGGCGTCGTCGTCCTCGGGACGGGGCAGGAGGCGTACGTGGGCGCGGGGGGAACCCTGTTGAGCCCGCGCGTCGCCCTGGCGGTCGCGCTCGGTCTGTCGACGGCCCTGCGGTACCGCTGGCCCGTGCTCGCGGCCGTGCTCGCGACGGCCGGGGCGGTGGCGCTGGGGTCGATGCTGCCGCTGCTGCTCGTGCTGTTCCGGCTGGCGTCCCTGGGCCGGCTCGTGCTGGGGGCGGTGTGCGTGGGGGCCGCGATGGTCGGCAGCGCCCTGGTGCCGGCGCAGCAGGATCTGTGGGCGACGCGCTCGTACGGGCCGCTGCTGGTGCTGCTGCTCGCGCTCGCCCTGGGCCTGTGGTCGGGCAGCCGGCGCCGGCTGGTGGCCTCGCTGGCCGAGCAGGTCGACCATCTGCGGGTGGAGCGTGAACTGCGTGCGGAGGCGGCCCGGTTGGAGGAGCGCACGCGGATCGCCTCCGAGATGCACGACGTGCTCGCGCACCGGTTGACGGTCATCGCCCTGCACACCGGCGCGCTGCAGCGGCGCGGTGCCGCGCTGCCGGAGCCGGTGGCCGACCGGATCGCCCTGCTGCGTACCGCTTCCACCGAGGCCCTCGGCGATCTGCGGGACGTGCTGGGGGCGTTGCGGTCCACGGATGCGCGGGAGGCGGAGGCGTCCCGCGCGCCGGGGCTGCGGGCGCTGTCGTCGCTGCTGGAGGAGGCGCGGGCGGCCGGCCAGGAGATCGAGGCGCGTATCGAGGGCGACGACACGGCCGTGCCGGCCAGTCACCGGCTCGCCGTGCACCGGCTGGTGCAGGAGTCGCTGACCAACGCCCGCAAGCACGCGGCCGGGGCGCCGGTGCGCGTCGAGGTGCGGTACGGGCCGCCGGAGTCGACGGCGAGCGTGCGCAATCCGGCGGGCGAGCGCGACGGGACCGCCGCGCAGGGCTCCGGGTACGGGCTGGTCGGGCTGGCCGAGCGGGTCGGCGCGCTGGGCGGGCGGCTGGAGTACGGGCCGACGGGTTCCGGGGGCTGGGGCGTGACCGCGTCGATCCCCGCGCAGGACAAGCGCGTTCGCGCTGCGGAGGACGAAGAGGACGCGGTGGGCGACAAGGGCACGGAGGGCGCCGCATGATCCGTACGATGCTCGTCGACGACGACCGTCTGGTGCGGCTCGCGCTCGCCGACATCCTCGACGACGCCCCCGGCATCACGGTCGCCGCGCAGGCGTCCGACGGCGCGGAGGCGGTGGAGCGGGCGCGCGCGCAGCACGTGGACGTGGTGCTGATGGACGTGCGGATGCCGCGCGTGGACGGTATCGAGGCGACCCGGCGGCTGCTGGCGCTGCCGCGGCCGCCGAAGGTCGTGGTGCTGACCACCTTCGACCTGGACCAGTACGTGTACGACGCGCTGGCCGCCGGGGCCGTGGGCTTCCTGCTCAAGGACAGCGACCCGGCGGAGATCGTGCGGGCCGTGGAGGTCGTCGCGGACGGCCAGGCGATGCTGCACCCCTCGGCCGCGCGCCGGCTGATCGAGCACTGTCACGCCACGACGCGGCGCCGTACCTCCGCCGCCCGCTCCCGGCTGGACCGGCTCACCCCGCGCGAGAGCGAGGTGCTGGTGCTGCTCGCCGAGGGCGCCTCCAACGCGGAGATCGCCGCCGCGCTGGGCATGCGGGAGAGCACGGTGAAGGCCCATGTCAGCCGGATCCTGGCCGCGTTGGAGGTCGGCAACCGGGTGCAGGCGGCGCTGTACGCCCGCGACGCGGGGCTCACCGGCTGAGCCGCCCTCCCCACAAGCCCCTTTATGCGTAAAGTCGTTGTCCGCAAGTCCGTGAAAGCGCAATGAAAGGGCGATGACAGCACCGTGAAGTCCGGCTGAGAGCGCGGTGCAAGGACCGCTCCCTAGGGTCGTTCCCAGGACATCGGACGGAACGTTGGGGTGGTCCATGAAAAGCGCGAACAACGTGATCTACCCGGGGGTCGACACCATCCGGCGCATTCAGGAACTCGTCGTCCTGTGCGCGCTGCTGCCGCCCGACGGCACGCTGCGGAAGGTGCTGGAAAAGGCGCTCGCCCTGCACGAGGAGCCCTTGCTCGCGCGGATCACCCCGCAGACCGGGCTGCACCCGTTCGAGGCCAAGTCCTGGCTCGAAGCACTGTGGGGCCGGGACGACCTCTCCGCAGCGGAGAGGGAGCTGGTCGACTGGCAGAACGACACCGACTCCATGACCCCGGCCCTGCACGAACTGCAGAACGCCGAGGAACAGATGGGTGTCGTGCTGGCCGCTCAGCTGCTGGACAAGCAGCAGCACCACCTGAGGGCGGCCGGCAGCCGGGACGACCGGCGTTCGGAGTGAGGACCGACTCACCACACTCACCACACCGAGGAGTCATCATGACCGCTTCTGTCCTGCAGCAGGCCGTCGTGGACGCCGAGTTCCGCAGCGCGGTGCTCGCCGACCCGGCCGCGTTCGGCGTCTCCGCCGAGGCCCTGCCCGCGCCGGTGGAGTCCTTCGACCAGGAGTCGCTGGACTACTGGACCGAGGGCTTCGCCGCGGTGGACGCCCTCCAGTGCGGCAGCACCTGCAGCTCCGGCCCGCTGACCATCCTGTGCGACGGCTCCACCAAGAAGTGACGCACTGCCGGGATCACTGACCCCGGATGAACAGCGGTGCGGTGTGCGGCCCGGCCGCACACCGCACCGTCCCGTGAACTCCCCCGCCCGCAGGAGAACTTGCCGTATGGTCACTGCCGCATACCCGCTGGACCTCGCCGCGAGGGCCTGCAATCTGTCCGAGCGCGCCCAGGTGGTGGCCGCGCTGGGCCCCGTACCGGACGGCGCCCCGGCGCCCGACGCCTTCGAGACCTGGAAGACCGGCCGGCTGGCCGAGCGGCTGGCGGACAAGTTCGCCCAGGAGTCCGCCCAGCGTGCGGTACCCCCGCAGCACACCAAGGACACGCTCGTCGCCCTGCTGACCGCCTACCGCCACCACGAACGCGCCCTGACCGGGCCGTCGGGCGCCCCGGAGGCCGCGCGCGAGGTCCTCACCCGGCTGCACGAGGCGTGGCTGCCCACCTACCGGGCGGCCCTCGACGAGCTCGGCGAAGTCCCCCTTGCAGGCGGCGAGTTCTGGCGTGAAACCGACGTTTACCACGGGCGGCTGGCCATCGCGTGCGCCCCGTTCCTGGCCGAGCTCGGCCGTCGGCTGCACCGCGCCCGTACCGCGCTCACCGGCCCCGGCCGCCCCGCCCTCAGTGCCGGTCTCGTGGCGGACTTCCAGCGTCATCTGCTGGAGCGCTTCGAGATGGCGCTGGCCTGGGCCGTGGAGGCCGACGCCAAGGTGTACTGCCGCGCCCGGGGCATCGACGGCGCGACCGCGAGCCGCGAGGAGTATCTCGCCTACCTGGAGGCCACGTTCGGCGGCCGGGCCGCCTGCCACGCCTTCTTCCTGAGGTTCCCGGTGCTCGGCCGCCACCTCGCCCACGTCACGGCCCTGCTGGGCGCCTACGGCGAGGAGGTGCTGCGCCACCTCGCCGACGACGCCGACCTGATGGCGGAGTCCTTCCTGGGACAGCCCGTAGCCGAGTACACCGCCTTCGAGCCGGGCAGCGGCGACTTCCACGCGGGCGCCCGCAGCGTGGCGACCGTACGGGCCCGGCTCGCCGACGGCACGGACGCCGCCTTCTGCTACAAGCCGCGCAGCGTCCGTGCCGAGGCCGGCCTGCAGGAGCTGCTGCGCGCCCTCGCCGAGGAGGGGGTGCTGGACTTCGCCACCCGTCCCGTGCTGCCGATGGGCGGCTACGGTTACGAGGCCCTGATCCCCTCGGGCCGCAACGAGGTGGCCACCCGCGAGCAGGCAGCCGGCGTCTACCGGGAGTTGGGCGGCTACCTCGGCATCTTCTACGTCCTGGGCGGCAGCGACCTGCACCACGAGAACATCCTGGTCGCCGACGGGCACGCCTTCGTGTGCGACGCCGAGACGGCGCTGGGCGTCACTCCCCGGGGGCAGGGCACCGCCGACGGCACGCTCATCGACTCGGTGTTCAAGACCGGGCTGCTGGAGCGGCCGCGCGGCACGTCCATGCCCGACGGGCCGGGCGCGATGAAGATCAGCGGCTATGCCGGCGGCGAGGAGTACGAGGTGCCGATGCCGGTGCCCCGCATCGGCGGCGACCGGCTCGGCTTCGGCGCGTCCGTCGGGCACGTCACCGGCGTGCGCGTCCCGGCCCGGACCGGCAACCGGGTCTTCCTCGACGGCGCACTGGTCCGGCCCGAGGACCACGCGGACGCCGTCACGGACGGCTTCGACCGCGTCTACACCTGGTTCCAGCGGCACCCGGAGCGGGCGGCGCGCCGGGTCGCCGAGGCCTTCGGCGACGCCCCGGTGCGCTTCGTGAACTGGAGCACCCAGATCTACCAGCAGCTCCTGGTCGCCGCCCGGCACCCCAAGTGCCTGGCCGAACCGCTGGAGATCGACCTGCTCGCCAACACGGTACGGACCTTCCCGCGCACCTGGGACCGCGACAACGTGCTCGCCGACCGCGAGGCCCGCTCGCTGTGGCAGCTGGACGTGCCGCTGTTCTCGGCGCCCGCCCGCGGCAGCCGTCTGGTCCACGACCACACCGAGCCCCTGTCCTCGCCCCTCGAACTCGCCCCGCTGGAGCAGGCGTTGCGCCGCATACGGCGGCTGACCGACGCCAACCGCGAACAGCAGCGGCACTACATCGCCGCGAGCCTGGAGACCGGCGGCGTGGCCAGCGAGGCGTTCACCGCCTCGGCGACGGACTACGCGGCCCGGATCGGCGAGCGGCTCCTGGGCGAGCTGCGCGCGGCGGACGCCCCCTCGCCGTGGACCTCCTACGAACTGGTCGACGCGACCGTGACCGCCGTCGACATCGAGGCCGACCTCTATCTGGGCACGGCGGGCATCGCCCTGTTCCTGGCGTACCTGGACGACGCGGTGCCGCGCGAGGGGTTCCGGACGGCCGCCGAACGCGCCGCCGAGCACGCGCTGTCGCACGTACGGCACGACCGGCCCGGGGTCTTCGGCGGCATCGGCGGCGCCGTCTATCTGCTGAACCACCTGCACCACCTGTGGAAGGACGAGCGGTACCTCGACGAGGCGGTGCGGCTGACCGGTGAACTGCCCGCGCTCATCGGCGAGGACCGGCACCTGGACGTCTTCCAGGGGGCCGCCGGGCTCATCCCCGTGCTGCTCTCCCTCGCCGACGTCACCGGCGGGCACGGACTGGACCTCGCGCACCGCTGCGCCGACCACGTCCTGGCGCACGCCGAGGCCGACGGGGACACGCTCAGCTGGCCCCCGTACGCCGCGGGGGACGCCCGCGCCAACCTCACCGGCTTCGCGCACGGCGCGGGCGGCATCGGCTGGGCCCTGATCACGCTCGGGCAGCGCACCGGCCGCCAGGACTGCGTCGACGCCGGGTACAAGGCGTTCGCCTACGAGGCCCGGCACTTCGACGAGGCCGCGCAGGACTGGTACGACCTGCGCACCGGCTCCGGCGGCATCTCCAAGGGCGGCCGGCACTACGCCAACGCCTGGTGCAACGGGGCGGCCGGCATCGGGCTGAGCCGCATCGCGAGCTGGGCCGAGCTCGGCAAGGACGACGAGGCCCTGCTGCGTGAGGCCTACCGGGCGCTGCACACGACCGTCCGCAACTTCCCCCGGCTGGGCAACCACACCCTGTGCCACGGCACGTCCGGCAACGCCGAACTGCTGCTGCGGCTGTCCCTGCTGCGCGACGACCCGACGTTCCGGGTGGAGGCCAACGTCCAAGTGCGCTCGCTGTGGCAGGACTTCGACAATCCCCGCGACGGGGCGGCCGAGGGCAGCGCCAACTTCTTCCCCGGGCTGATGCTGGGCATCTCCGGATTCGGCATGCACTGCCTGCGGCTCGCGGACCCCGGGCGCGTCCCGTCCGTCCTGCTCCTCGACCCTCCCCGGCGCGGACTCTGACCCTCCGCCGCCCGCAACAGCCCGAAGACGTAAGGAGAACCACGGCATGTCCGTCGCAGCGTGCACGGAATTCCTGCGCGAGGTCCACGGCTCGGACGACCTCGGACAGCAGCTCAAGGCGATGACCGGGCTGGAGGAGATCGTCCTGCTCGGCCGCCGCTCCGGCTACTCCTTCAGCGCGAGGGAGCTGATGACGGCGTCCGCCGCGCTCTCCGGATCCCTGGGCGGCAGCGCCCCCGCCCTCTCCCGGCCGGCCGCGGAAACCGCGTTCCACCACTACGAGTACCGCATCGACGAACTGCCGGGCTTCGAGCCCGTGGCGGCGGAGCTGCCCCGGCTGAAGATCCGGCCGGCGACGGCGGACATGGCGCAGTTCCAGGCCGACTTCCGCACCGAGGACCTCGCCTCGACCTCGCTGTCCCCCGCGAGCGCCGAATTCCGCGCCTGGAACGAGCGGACCGGTGCCGAGCCGTGGCGCACCGGCCCCTCCGGGCTGCCCGCCAACCGCGGCTTCCACCTGTTCAACCTCGACGAGCACGTCGACCACGACGGCTACGCGGACTACTTCGCCGCCAAGCGCCGCGTCGTCGCCGCCCTGGAGGACGTCTTCGGCGACGAGGTGCGCTTCTCCGGCTCGCTGTGGTACCCGCCGACGAGCTACCGGCTGTGGCACACCAACGAGGACCACCCCGGCTGGCGCATGTACGTCGTCGACAGCGACCGGCCGTTCGCCGGGCCGCGGGAGACCTCGTTCTTCCGGTACATGAACCCGCGCACCCAGGAGATCGTCACGCTGCACGAGAGCCCGCGCACCGTGCGGTTCTTCAGGATCGAGCAGGATCCCGCGCGGCTGTTCTGGCACTGCATCGTCAACCCCACCGACCGGCACCGCTGGAGCTTCGGCTTCGCCGTGCCCGACCACTGGATGGACCACCTGCCCCCGGCCGGACAGTGACACCCGTCCGCGACAGCGAGGTGAGAGGACACATGGTGCCGGCAGCAGTCGGGGCACCGCCCGCCATCCGCGCCCGGGGGGTCACCAAGGCGTACGGGAGCGTCGAGGCCGTCCGCGGCATCGATCTGACCGTCGCCCAGGGCGAGACCTTCGGGTTCCTCGGCCCCAACGGCGCGGGCAAGACCACCATGATCTCGATGCTGTGCACGCTGGCCACCCCGGGCGGCGGCAGCATCGAGATCGCCGGCCACGATGTGCGGACGAAGCCGCACGAGGTGCGCCGCACCATCGGGCTGGTCTTCCAGGAGAGCACCCTCGACGGCGAGTTGACGGCCGCGGAGAACCTGCGCTTCCACGCCGACCTGTACGCGCTGCCCACGGCCACGCTCCCGGAGCGCGTCGACGCCATGCTGGAGCTGGTGGGGCTGACGGAGCGGCGCGACAGCCTGGTGCGGACGTTCTCCGGCGGCATGCGGCGGCGTCTGGAGATCGCCCGCGGGCTGCTGCACCGGCCGCGCCTTCTCTTCCTGGACGAGCCCACCATCGGCCTCGACCCGCAGACCCGGGCCCATGTGTGGACGTATCTGTCGGAGATCCGGGAGCGCGAGGAGACCACGATCTTCCTGACGACGCATTACCTGGAGGAGGCCGAGAGCTGCGACCGCATCGCCATCGTCGACGGCGGCCGCATCGTGGCCGAGGGAACTCCCGCCGCCCTGAAGTCCGTTGTGGGCGCCGACCGCATCGAGCTGCGCACCGAGGACGACGAGGCGGCGGCGCGGGCCCTGCGCGAGGGCTTCGGGCTGGAGCCCGTGGCGGTGCGCGGGGGTCTGCGGGTGATGGCCGAGGACGGGGCGCGGGCGGTGCCCGCCCTGTGCGCGGGGCTCGGTGTCCTCGTCCACGAGGTGACGGTCACCCGGCCCACCCTCGACGACGTGTTCTTCCACCACACCGGCCGGGGGCTGCGCGACGACGCGGCGGCAGGAGGCAGTTGATGACGCACGCCACCACCGGCCCGGAGGCGGCCGCGCGGCGCGTGGAGCCGTACGCGCCGGACGTACCGGAAGGCGCCGGGGCCCGTACCGGCCGGCTGCGGAGCGAGGTGCGGGCCGGGCGGATGGTCTGGCGCCGGGAGATGAAGCACTTCTGGCGCGATCTGCCGAGGGTCGCGGCCTCGCTGGTGCAGCCCATGCTGTTCCTGTACATCCTGGGCATCGGCCTCGCCCGGCTCGTCGCGGGCTCGCACGCCTCGGACGACTATCTGCTGTTCCTCTTCCCCGGAGTGCTGGTGATGTCGATCCAGCAGCCGGCGGTGGCGGTCGGCTCGTCGATCGTGTGGGACCGGCAGAGCGGTTTCCTGCGGGAGATGCTGGTGGCGCCGGTCAGCCGGGCGTCCCTGCTGATCGGCAAGTGCCTGGGCGGGGCCACGGTCGCCACCTGCCAGGCGGTGGTGGTGCTGGCCAGCGCCGGGCTCGCCCATGTCCCCTACCGCCCGGAGCTGTTCGCGGCGCTGCTGGCCGAACTGCTGCTGGTGGCCCTGTCGATGACGGTGCTGGCGGCGGCGCTCGCGGTGAGCATCCGGCGGGTGCAGACCTTCAACGTCGTGCTCACCGCGCTGTTCCTGCCGCTGACGTTCCTGTCGGGGATGATGTTCCCGCTGAGCGCGATGCCGGGCTGGATGGCGGCGCTCGCCCTGGTCGATCCGCTCAGCTACGCGGTCGACGCGATGCGGCAGACCGTGATGGCCTTTCACCAGGGGGGTACGGCCGACTACTTCGACCACATCACCTGGGGCGGCTGGCAGGTACCGGCGGCGGTGTCGCTGGGGCTGGTGGCCCTGGCCACGGTGGTGGGGCTGTGGGTGGCCAACCGCCGTTTCTGCAAGACCGATTGACGTCCCTTTTCAAACACGTTGGTACATGAGTGAAGGAGAACGTTTGATGTCGCGCACCATACGGACCCGGAGCCGGCTCAAGGGCGCACGGCGGCCCGTACAGCTCCTGGCGGTGGCGGGTTCGGTGAGCGCCGCGCTGCTGCTGGCGCCGACGCAGTCGGCGAGCGCGTTCGGCACGTACGGGTCGAACGGGCAGAGCCACGAGCACGAGCGCATCACGCGCGCGGCACTGTCGTGCGACAGCGCCCTCGCGGACAAGGGCAGCTGTTTCCAGGCCCGGTCGATGGACCAGGTCGCGGGCAACAACGCCCAGTTGCTGACCGGCAAGGGACTCGGGGCCGTCGGCGCGCCCGACCGCACCCAGATCATGCAGGAGACCGCGCACTGCGACAACGCCGACTACTTCGACGACCCGTCGTACCCGGTCAGCCGGGCCGACGCCACGAAGAAGCTGCAAGGCTGCGTCGAGAACCTCCAGACGCGGTTCAAGGACGGTGCCGAGCTGGCCGGCGGGGTGCTGACCGGTTCCGGCGCGGTGGCCGGGGACCAGGTCGATGTCACCAAGGACGACTGCAACGTCATCCAGAGCGGCTACGAACAGCGCGCCAAGTGCAAGGCGTTCAAGGGCTTCGGGGAGGCGCTGCACGGCGTCCAGGACTTCTACGCGCACGGCAACTGGACCGACAGGCCCGACCCCGGCAAGCCGGTGGGCATCCACAACCCGCCCGGCCTGAACCGGCAGGGGCCCTCGCCGCTGCTCGACCTGACGGCCGACGAGCCCCCGTCCCCGGCGGACGTGCCGAAGGACTTCTCGACCGGCTGCTTCTCGCTGAGCGGCGGCTGCACGGGCCGGATCCAGCACTACGACGACATGCACAAGGACTCCGGGCAGATCGACCCGAAGACCGGTGCGACCTCCGACCCGGCCTCCCCGCGCGGCAAGGTCGCCGGGAACTTCGACCGTGCCGTGCACGGCGCCATCGCCGAGACGCAGCGCCAGTGGCGGGACTTCCAGGCGCAGTTGAAGGAGGCCTACGGGCAGGAGAAGGGCGCCCGCATCGTCTGCGCCCTCACCCACGACAACCCCGTCGCCGACTGCCGCTGACCTGGGCGGCCAGATCCCGCTCCCCCGCCGTCACGGCGAACGGCAGCCGGTTGCCGGGCGGCGGGAAGGGGCAGTTGACTTCTCCCCTGACTGAGGCAGGGAATGCAACCCTCGCGAGTCGCGCTTTCTGCTTCAATGACAGCTGCCGACCCGAACGAACGGTAGAGGTTGGAGTGCCAACCATCGGTCTTACGCCAGCTCCACAGACCTGACATCCCGCCAGCCCGGCGGTAGGCCTGGCCAGCTTGGTTATCGCCGACCAGGTACAAGGATTGTATCACCGGTTCAACCACACGCCCGGCCAACGTAGCGACAGCAGAACCGAGTTACCCGGCAAAGCCGGGTACCGCGCTCGTCGTACGCGAAGGCGTCGATGCCGGAGAAGGCGCGGCGGGCGGGTGCCGCCGGGTCGAAGACCCGTACCGCCCACAGTCCTTCGCGGCACAGCACGACCAGGTGGCGTCCGCCGTGGGCGACACGGGCCGCGGCGGGTGAGGGGTCGGCGGTCAGCCGGGTCTCCCCGGAGGCCGGGGTGCCGTCGAGGGTCAGCCCGTCCCCGGGCGCGGCCGTCAGCAGCACCGCGTCGCCGTCCGGGCTCCGCGCCCAGTGGCCGGGGACGCCGGGGACGCTGCCGTCGGGGTGGTCGGCGAGCCAGTGGGTGCCGGTGAGGGCGAGGGGCCCGTACGGCTCGGCGACCGTCTCGGTGCGGCTCTTGCGCCACTGCTGCCACTGCTGTTGCGCTTCTGTGCTCATGACCGCACCTTCGCATACGGTTCGGGGCAGTTGCTGTCGCAGCAATCGCAGCAGTCACCGCAGCCTCGATGAACACACTCTCCGCGGTCACGCGCTCTCCGTGTGTGGCGCCCGGCGCCCTGGGCAGACTGGACACCGGACGACCCACCGGAATCCCCTCCGGCAGGCCGCCCCACCGGTCCGATCCGTCCCTCGAATGCCCAGGTCAAGGGCGTGTGGCGGACCTCCCGTGGTTTCTGACGCAACGACAGGGCGTTTGCACCAGATGCGTCACGAAATCCTCGTGTGGCCGCTATCCACTTGGCACACCCTCCGCATCATGGACGACGATAGAGGAGCGGACGGAAGACCCCGCACGTGAGAGGAGGCGTCCATGGGATCGGTGCGCAAGGCGAGTGCCTGGCTCGGCCTCGTCGACGACAGCGATGACGAGCGCTACTACGACGACGAGTACGCGGAGGGCCCCGAGCCCGGCGACGCCTGGGCGACCAACCCCAAGGTGCGGGTGGCCGACGAGACCGCCAAGGAGCAGGGCACGCGCATCGCGACGGTCACCCCGGACGGCTTCCGGGACGCCCGCGGCATCGGCGAGCTCTTCCGCGAGGGCGTCCCGGTCATCGTCAATCTCACCGCCATGGAGCCCAACGACGCCAAACGCGTCGTGGACTTCGCCGCCGGTCTCACCTTCGGCCTGCGCGGTTCGATCGAGCGTGTCGCCAACCGCGTCTTCCTGCTGACGCCCGCCGACTACCAGGTCGTCAGCGGCGAGCCCGTGCGGCGGGCGAACGGGGGCTTCTTCAACCAGAGCTGAGCCCCGGCCCGGGCCGTCAGCGGAACGCGTCGACGCCCGTGAGGGCCTTCCCCAGCACCAGCTGGTGCATCTCGACGGTGCCCTCGTAGGTGAGCACCGACTCCAGATTCGTGGCGTGCCGCATCACCGGGTACTCCAGGGAGATCCCGTTGGCGCCCAGGATCGTCCGCGCCGTCCGGCAGATGCCGATGGCCTCGCGCACGTTGTTGAGCTTGCCGAAGCTGACCTGCTCCGGCCGCAGCGTCCCCGCGTCCATCCGCCGCCCCAAGTGGTGGGCGAGCAGGATGCCCTTGTGCAGTTCCAGCGCCATGTCGGCGAGCTTGGCCTGGGTGAGCTGGAAGCCGCCGATGGGCCTGCCGAACTGCTCGCGGGCGCACGCGTAGTCGAGGGCCGCCTCGAAGCTCGCGCGGGCCGCGCCCAGCGCGCCCCAGACGATGCCGTAGCGGGCGTGGTTCAGACAGCTCAGCGGCCCGCGCAGCCCGCTCGCGCCCGGCAGCACCGCGTCGGCGGGCAGCCGTACCTCGTCGAGGACCAGCTCGCTGGTGACCGAGGCGCGCAGCGACCACTTGTGCCTGATCTCGGGCGCGGAGAAGCCGGGGCTGCCGGCGGGGACGAGGAAGCCTCGGATGCCCTCGTCGGTGCGCGCCCAGACCACGGCGACGCCCGCCACCGAACCGTTGGTGATCCACATCTTGCGGCCCGTCAGTACCCAGTCGCCGCCGTCCCGCTTCGCGTACGTGCGCATGCCGCCGGGGTCCGAGCCGTGGTCGGGCTCGGTCAGTCCGAAGCAGCCGATGGTCTCGCCCTTGGCCATGCCCGGCAGCCAGCGCTCGCGCTGTTCGTCGGAGCCGAAGCGGTGGATCGCGTACATCGCGAGGGAACCCTGCACCGACACCAGGGAGCGCACCCCGGAGTCGGCGGCCTCCAGCTCCAGGCAGACCAGTCCGTACTGCACGGCGCTCGCGCCCGCGCAGCCGTGGCCCTTGAGCTGCATGCCCAGGGCGCCCAGGGCGCCGAGTTCGCGGGCGAGCTCACGGATACCGGGGAGTTCGCCGCGCTCGTACCACTCGGCGATGTGCGGCAGGATCCGGTCGGCGGCCCAGCGGCGGACGGTGTCGCGCACCGCCTTCTCCTCGGGCGAGAGCAGGTCGTCGAGGCCGAGCGGGTCGCGGGGGTCGAAGGGGGGCAGGGCGGGTGCGGGCATCGGGCGCCTCCGGGACGGTCGGCGTGATCATCCGGTCGCCCCGACGCTACGGCCGGGTGCCCCCGGCGTCCAGCCCCTCCCTGACGGTCCGTAGGTTCCCGGCGGGCTGCCCGGGCACGGCCGGGTCCGCCGGCGCGGGGCACTCCCCGGCGCGCTGCCCGCCCCGCCCGGCGGGCCCGGCGCCGGGCCCGCGGCCCGCTCCGTCCGGCGGTGCCGGCAGCAGCGCGGCGGCCGGTTCCGGTGGCGCAGCGGCGCAGTCCATCGCGCGCGGCAGCAGCAGCGCGGCGAGCGCGCCCGCGCCCAGCAGGCCCGCGCTGATCAGGAGGGTGACGTGCAGTCCGTGGACGAACGAGGCGCGGGCGGCGTCCCGCAGGGCGCCGCCGGCCGGGCCGCCGTGCCCAGCAGGCACCTCGTACGCCTCGCCCAGGGAGCGGCTCGCGGCGAGGCCGGCGGCGGCCGGTACCCCGGGGGTGTCGCTGACGCCGGGCCCGTAGGTGGCGTTCATGACGCTGCCGAGGAGGGCGATGCCCATGCCGGCGCCCAGCTGGTAGGAGGTCTCGCCGATCGCGGCGGCCCCGCCCGCGCGGGTGGCGGGCGCCTCGCTGAGCATGGACTCGTAGGCCCCGAACAGGGTGGTCTCCAGGCCGAAGCCGAGGCCGACGAAGCACACGAGGAGGACCGCGGGCCGGTCGTGGGTGCCCATCGCGGTGAGCGAGGCGACGGCCGCCGCGGTCAGCACGAAGCCGGCGGTGACCATCGTGCGCGGGCCGAGCCGGTGCAGCATGCGGGAGCCGACGAGGCCCGCGGCCATCGCGGCCAGGGTCAGCGGCAGCAGCCGCAGCCCGGTCTGGAACGGGGTCAGGCCGAGGACGAGCTGGAGGTACTGGGCGGCGATCAGTTCCAGCCCGACGAGCGCGAGCATCGCCAGCACGATGCAGCCGACCGAGGTGCCGAAGGCGGGCCGCGCGAACATCCGCAGGTCCACCAGCGGGTGCCTGCGCCGCCCCTGCCGGCGGACGAACAGGACGAGCAGGGCGGCGCCGACGGCCGCGGGCACCAGCGTGTCCAGGGCCAGCGGCTCGCCGCCGCCCGCCCGCTTGACGCCGAGGACCACGCCGAACAGGCCGAAGGCCGCCATCAGCGCGCCGAGCACGTCCCAGGGGCCGTCGCGCTCGCCCGTCGACTCCGGCAGCAGCCACCGGCCGACCGGCAGACTCACGGCCATCAGCGGGATGTTGATGAGGAAGACCGCGCCCCACCAGAAGTGTTCGAGGAGCAGTCCGCCGAGGAGCGGGCCGACGGCCGCGCCCACGGCGGCCACCGCGCTCCACACCCCGACGGCCAGCGCGCGTTCGCGGCGGTCGGGGAAGACCTGCCGCAGGATCGACAGCGTCGCGGGCATGATCATCGCGCCGCCGGCGCCGAGCAGGGCCCGGGCCGCGATCAGCACCCCGGGGGACGGGGCGAGGGCGGCGAGCGCGGAGGCGAGCCCGAACAGGGTGTAGCCGAGCAGCAGGACGCGGCGGCGGCCGACGCGGTCGCCGAGGGTGCCGAAGAGGATCAGCAGCGAGGCGCACACCAGCGGGTAGACGTCGACGATCCACAGCAGCTGCACCGCGCTGGGGTGCAGGTCCTCGCTGACGGCGGGGACGGCCACGTGCAGCACGGTGGCGTCGACGGCGACGAGCAGCAGGCTCACGCACAGGACGACGAGCACGGTCCAGCGGTTCGCGCCGGCCCCGGCCGGCTGCCCCGCGCGGCGCCGCCACTGCCCGGGCCGGGACCGCTGCCGGGGGACGCCCGCCGCCCTCGGGGGGCCGGCCGTGGTCGTGCCGGACATCCGCACACCTCCGTGTCTTGCGCTCGTCCGTCTTCTGCGTTCGCGTCGCCGCCGGACCGGGCCCGGGGACATGAGGGCCCGGCGGCGTGGAAGGACGAGTGAGTCGACAGCGTACGCGAGTCCCGGGCATCGTTCCGTGCCCCCGTCCGCAGCTCCGCCCGATCCTGGGGCACCCCCCGCATGCTGGACAATTGGCCGGTGACCGATCTTGTTTCGCCCGTCGTCCCGGAGGCCCGTACGGCCGGGGCCGCCCCCGCCCCGCGGGCGCGCGGCCCGCTGCGCCGTGCCGCGCCGGCGCTGCTGGTGTACGCGGCGGTGCGGGCGCTGGGGATCGTGGCGCTCGCGCTGTGGGGGTGCGTGAGGGGGTCGAGCCCGCACCATCTGCTCTCCGCCCGCTGGGACTCCGTGTGGTACAGCCGTATCGCCGAGGACGGCTACGGCTTCACGCTGCGCCTGGCCGACGGGGCCGTCCATTCCGACCTGGCGTTCTTCCCGCTGCTGCCGTGGCTGGAGCGGGCGCTGTCGGCGCTGCTGCCGCTGTCGGTGTCCGATGCCGGGCTCGTGGTCTCCGCGCTGTCCTCGCTGGGCGCGGCGTGGGGGATCTTCGCGGTGGGCGAGGTGCTGCACGGGCGGCGGGCGGGCGTGGTGCTCGTCGCGCTGTGGGCGGCGCTGCCGGTGGGGGTCGTGCAGTCGATGGCCTACTCGGAGTCGCTGTTCACGGCGCTGGCCGCGTGGAGCCTGTACGCGGTGCTCACCGGGTGGTGGGTGTGGGCGGGCGGGTGCGCGGCGGCGGCCGGGCTGACGCGTCCGGTGGGGGCGGCGGTCGTGGCCGCGCTGTGGCTGACGGCGGCGGTGACGCTGTGGCGCGGGCGCGGGGAGCGCCGGGCCCCGGGCCGGGCACGGCTGTGGCTCGGGGTGGTGCTCGCGCCGCTGGGCTGGCTCGGCTACGTCGCCTGGGTCGGGGTGCGGACCGGGAGCGTGACCGGCTATCTGGACGTGCAGGGCGGCTGGGGCAACGGCTCCGACGGGGGGCTGGCCTTCGCGCGGTTCGTGGCCGGGCAGCTGGGCGGACCGGCGTGGCCCGCAGGGCTCGGCCTGCTGGCCGGGGTCGCGCTGGTGCTGGCGCTGTACGCGGCCGGGGTGCGTGCCCGGCAGCCGCTGCCGCTGCTGGTGTACGCGGGGGTGATCGTGGCGCTGGCGCTGACCGCGAAGGGGTATTTCGGTTCCAAGCCGCGGCTGTTGATGCCCGCGTTCCCGCTGTTGCTGCCGGTGGCCCTGTGGCTGGCGCGGCCGCGGTCGCGTGCGGCGGTGCCGGTGCTGGCCGTCCTGGCGGTGGGCTCGGCGCTCTACGGGGCGTTCTGGCTGGGCGGTTCCGGCCCGCCGTGACCGCCGATTCCGGGTGCGGCGGCCCGGCCGGGAAACTCCGCGGAACGCGGCGGCCAAGCACCGATAAACAAAGGCGGCGACCGGAACAAAAAGGGAACCGGGATCTTCCGAAGCGTCAAGAACCGCCAATGCGGCGTTTCTTTAGACGCTTCTTATTTCGCTGGTTTTCCCCTGGCACAAAGGCCCGGCGGGCCGCCTTTGAGACGCATTGCACATCACATCGTCATCACAAAGAGACCTGATCGGCCGAAGCTTCCCGTCACGCAATGTAACGTCGATTGAGTGCGTACCAACGACGAGCTCGTCCCAGCGGAGGAGCGCCCGACCGAGCCCGTGCGGCCACGGATGACCCGGACCCGCATCGGGATCCTGCTGGCGACCTCCGTGGTCTACCTGGCGATCGTGGTCGGCGTGCTCACCACGTCCTGGCCGGTGCGGTTCGACTGGCAGGTCATGCTCTTCCGCCCGTACAAGCAGTGGCCGGAGATCCACACCTTCCTCGACTACTTCGTGGTGCTGGGCCAGCGCGGCCCGACCGCCGTCGCGGTCGCCGCCTGGCTGGGCTGGCGCACCTACAAGCTGCGTACCCTGCGCCCCCTGCTGGTGCTGGGCACCTCGCTGCTGCTGCTCAACGCCACGGTGGGCGCCGCCAAGATCGGCATGGGGCGGCTCGGTCCGCACTACGCCACCGCCATCGGCTCCAACGAGATGTTCGCGGGCGGTGACATATTCCCCTCGGGCCACACCGCGAACGCCGTGGTCACCTGGGGTGTCCTCGCCTATCTGGCCACCACGCCCCGGGCCCGGCGGATCGCCTCGGTCAGCGCGGCGCTGCTCGCCCTCGGCGTCGGAATGACGACCGTCTACCTCGGTACGCACTGGATGAGCGACGTGACGCTGGGGTGGACGGCGGGGCTGCTGGTCCTGCTCGTCCTGCCGTGGTTCGAGGCGCCGATGGCCCGCGCCGAGGAGCTGCTGCTGGCCCTGTGGCGGCGGATCCGCGAGCGCCGGGCGGTGCCGGCCGTGCCGGTCACGCCGCTGGCGATCGGTGCCCCGCGTCCCGCCGCCGACGGGCGGCGGCCCGTCCGCGAGCCGGCGGGCGTCGGCGGCCGTACGGCGCGGCTGCCGGAGGGACGGCCGCATCTGTCCGCGCCCCGGCCGCGCTCCGAGCGCACTCCGCTCACCCCGACGGGCAGCCGCCGCCCGCCCGTCCCCGAGCGGGTGCCCCGCGGCGCCCCGCTCGCCCCGGCCACGGGCCGCGGCCGCACGGCGGGCACCTGACGCGATCGCGTACGGCACGGCCCCGGATCCCCTTTTCGCGGGGATCCGGGGCCGTTCGCGTACCGCTCGCTCAGCCCTTCCAGCAGCGCCGCACCGTGCCGTCCACGACCTCGAAGTTGAGCCGTCCGACCACGTACTCCAGCGTGATCACCGTGCCGGGTGCGAGGGCCCGCACCGTGGTCCAGCCCCGGGCCCGGGCCCGCCCGGCCGCCTCCTCGGCGCCGAGCCCCACGTAGGTCCCGGGCGGCTCGTCGGGTTCCGGGGGGAGGTCCGCCGTGGCTTCCATGGCTTCACGGTAGGCAGCGGCCGGCCGTCGGCGGAAGGGGCACGCCGTGCCCGCCCCACACGGGTGCGGCCCCGCCTCCCGGACCCCCGGGGTCACACTTCTGTCACAGAAAACGGCTGTTGGTTTGCCGCTCGGAAGATCACTCGTCCGTGCCTTCCGTTCCCCGCGCACAGCGCCTTCACAGGGCCTCGAAGGTAATTGCACGGCACTCTTCCCGAATATCCGCACGCGCCCGCCGGAGCACGCCGGGAATTCACGCCGGGCACGGCTTCCCGCCCGCCCTCGACAGCCACCGTCATCCGCGCGAATTCCGGCCCGTCAAAAACCCCGCCCCGCACGGAATACGGGATTCCGAATGCCGTACGGGCCGCCGGATTCCCGGTACATGACGGGATATTGGCCGACAAAACCGCCAAGTGCCGCGCACGCGGCCCGGCGCACGCCGACGCGCCCTCGCGCGCGCACCGCGCGGCGAGCATCATGGCGTGAGCCCGAAAGCCCGTCGACGTCGAATCGAGGGAGCGCAGATGGGGACGGACACCGCGCAAGCGGCCGTCGGTGAGGCGCGGGAGCGCCGGCCCGGCCGGATCCTGGTGAGCTGGCTGACGACCACCGACCACAAGACGATCGGTCATCTCTATCTGATCACCTCGTTCTGCTTCTTCCTGGTGGCCGGGCTGCTGGCGATGCTGATGCGCGCCGAACTGGCCCGTCCGGGGCTGCAGTTCCTGACCACGGAGGAGTTCAACGAGGCGTTCACGGCCCACGGCACCATCATGCTGCTGCTCTTCGCGACCCCGGCCTTCGCCGGCTTCGCCAACGCGATCATGCCGCTGCAGATCGGCTCGCCGGACGTGGCCTTCCCCCGGCTGAACATGTTCGCGTACTGGCTGTATCTCTTCGGCGGCCTGATCGTGGTCGGCAGCCTGCTGCTGCCCGAGGGCGGCGCGACCTTCGGCTGGACCGCCTACGCCCCGCTCAACAGCGCGGTCCGCTCACCGGGCATCGGCTCCGACATGTGGATCATGGGGCTGGCGCTGTCCGGCTTCGGCACGATCCTCGGTGCCGTGAACTTCCTGACCACCATCATCGGGATGCGGGCCCCGGGCATGACGATGTTCCGGATGCCCGTCTTCACCTGGAACGTACTGTTCACCTCGATCCTGATCCTGCTGGCGTTCCCGGTGCTGGCGGCGGCGCTGCTGGTGCTGGAGGCGGACCGGCGGTTCGGGGCGGTGGTCTTCGAGTCGGCGAGCGGCGGGGCACTGCTCTGGCAGCACCTGTTCTGGTTCTTCGGCCATCCCGAGGTGTACATCATCGCGCTGCCGTTCTTCGGCATCATCACGGAGATCATCCCGGTCTTCTCCCGCAAGCCGATCTTCGGCTATGTGATGCTGGTCGGCGCGACCATGGCGATCACGGCGCTGTCGGTGGTGGTGTGGGCCCACCACATGTTCGCGACGGGCGCGGTGCTGCTGCCCTTCTTCTCGCTGCTGTCCTTCCTGATCGCGGTGCCCACCGGAGTGAAGTTCTTCAACTGGATCGGCACGATGTGGCGCGGCTCGCTGTCGTTCGAGTCGCCGATGCTGTGGGCGATCGGCTTCCTGGTGAGCTTCCTGTTCGGCGGGCTCACGGGCGTGATCCTGGCCTCGCCCCCACTGGACTTCCAGGTCACCGACACCTACTTCGTGGTGGCGCACTTCCACTACGTGGTGTTCGGGACGGTGGTGTTCGCGATGTTCGCGGGCTTCTACTTCTGGTGGCCGAAGTTCACGGGCAAGCTGCTGGACGAACAGCTCGCGCGGATCCACTTCTGGACGCTGTTCGTGGGCTTCCACACCACGTTCCTGGTGCAGCACTGGCTGGGCGTGGCGGGCATGCCCCGGCGGTACGCGGACTACCTCGCGGCCGACGGCTTCACCACGCTCAACACGGTCTCCACGATCGGGGCGTTCCTGCTCGGCCTGTCGACGCTGCCGTTCCTCTACAACGTCTGGAAGACGGCGAAGTACGGGCGGCGGGTGGAGCGGGACGACCCCTGGGGGTACGGGCGTTCGCTGGAGTGGGCCACCTCCAGTCCGCCCCCGCGCCACAACTTCCTCTCCCTGCCCCGGATCCGCTCCGAGTCCCCGGCCTTCGACCTGCACCACCCGGAGCTCACGCACACCACCGGGCAGACGGCCGCCGGGGAGCCGGAACCGGCCGGTCCGTAGCGGCGCCGCCCCCGGCCGCGTACCGGCGGACGGGGGCGGTCGGGGCCAACTCCTCGCGGCCGGCGTCGACTCGCCGCAGGCGGGGTCAACTCGCCGCCGGCGGGCGCTCGTCGATGCGGACGACGAGGTCGTTGTCGGCGTCGTAGGCCGCCGTCGCCCGCGCGGGCGCGTACCCGGCGTCGACGGGCAGCACGGGGTAGGCGAAGACCTGCTGCTTGTCGACGACGTCGTCCAGGATGCGGGCGAGGCGGGCCGGCCCGGAGCCGTCGGCGGGGCGCAGCCACAGGTCCCACACGTCCAGGCCGCCGCGCCAGTGCTCGGTCAGCTTCGCCCAGTCGAGGGTGAAGGAGAACTCCTGTCCCTCCCCCGGGCCGAGGTCGGCGGTGACCACGAGGTCCGCGTCCCGGCGGCAGCGGGCCTCGGCGACGGCTCCGGCGAGCCAGGCCGCGGCATCCGGCGCCCGGTACAGCCGCCCCCGCACCGTGAGCCCCGCGGCCTCCGGGCGCAGGTCCCCGGCCTCGGCGTGCGGGGCCCGCAGCCAGCTGCGCAGGGAGAGGTTGCCGTGCTTGGTGGTGTAGGGGATGCGCACGGACAGCGGGGAGGTGCCCGGGCCGGGCCTGCGGTCGACGAGCGCGCGCAGGTCGTCGACGCCGGGCCGCAGCCGCCGCGGAGCGGCGTCGCCGCAGGCGACATGGACGTCCCAGCGGCCCTCGGGGAGGGCGACGGTGCTGGGCAGCACGGCACGCAGCCTCCCCTCGCCGCCGGGCGCGAGCGGCAGACGGACCTCGTCGGCCTCGCCGCCGCCGCGCAGCCGCAGCACGAGCGCGGCGGACCAGTCGCCGGAGGCGTCGGGGGCGCCGGGCGCGTCGAGGTCGAAGGTGAGCCCGCCCGCGGAGTCCGCGATGCAGTCGGCGGCGGGGGTCACCGTGCCGGAGGCCGGGAGAGGGGCAGACACGGCGGTGGGCTCCTCGAAGGTCGTGCCCGCGTGGGGCGGTTCGAAGGGGGTGGGGGCACTCGCGCGGGGAGGGGTCATGCGGCCCCCTTCCGGCGCAGGGCGGCGCGGCTCGCGTCCTTGGCCTGGATCGCGCCGCTGAGCAGGGCACCGCGGGTGCGGTGCAGGGAGCCGCGCAGGGAGCCGCGCGAGACGAGGTCGGTGAACAGGGCCTCGTAGCGCCCGGCGATCTCGGCCGGGTCGAAACGGGCGGAGCCCTTGAGCGCCGCCTGCCCCATGGTGCGGCGCAGCGCGTCGTCGTTGATCAGGCGCAGCAGTCCGGCGGCGACGGCGTCGGCCTTGCCGGTGGGCACGAGCAGTCCGTCGACACCGTCGGTGATGATCTCGGCGGGGCCGTGCGGGCAGTCGGTGGAGACCACGGGCAGGCCGCAGCGCATGGCCTCGACGATCGTCATGCCGAAGGACTCCAGGCTGGAGGTGACGGCGCCGATGGAGCCCTTGACCCACTCGGGGTCCAGGGGGTGGGCGGGGCCCATGAGGTAGACGTGGTTGTACAGGCCGAGCCTGTCGATCAGGGCGCGCAGCCTGGCGCGCTCGGCGCCGGCCCCGTAGATCCGCAGCCGCCAGTCGGGGCGTTCGGCGACGACCTTCTCGAAGGCGCGGATCAGCAGGTCGTAGCGCTTGGCGGGGGCGAGCCGGCCGGCGGCGACGACCCACTTGCCGCTGCCGTCGGCGGGCCTGACGGGCGGGGCGGGGACGCTGTTGGGCACGGACTCGACGCGTACGCCCGGCAGCCGCATGAGCTTGCGGTAGGTCCGCGCGTCGGCCTCGGTGACGGTGGTGACGGCGTCCAGGCGCGGGTAGTGCGTGCGCAGCGCGAGTTTGAGCGCCGCCTTGTGGGTGCTGAGGGTGAGGTGCTCCTGGCCCACCCGGGCGGGGCCGCGCCGGGCCTGCTGGGCGATGTGCACGTTCAGGCCGGGGCGGGTGCCGACGACCACGTCGCACTCCAGGCCCCGCAGATGCTCGGCGATCTTCCGGTCGGTGAGCGCGCTGTACTGCTTGTAGCGGCCCTCGGCGGCGGGGAAGACGGTGGCGGGACGCTCGTAGTCGGGGTGTTCGCCCTCGTAGCCGGGGCTGTCCTTGCGCAGGTCGACGAGGTGGCGCAGACGCACCCCGGGGCCCGGGGCGAAGACGGGGTCCTCGCGGTGGCGGAAGACGGAGACGATCTCCACGTCGTGCTGCTCGGCCAGGGTGCCCGCGAGGTTGTACGTGGTGCGGATCGTCCCGCCGATGCCGTACGCGTTGTGAATGAGGAATGAGATATGCATGCGTACCCGTCTGCAGCTCTTTGGCCCGGTTTGCGGACGTTCCCTGCGGCCCGCCTACCGAGAGACTAGACCGTGGGGAGAGCTCGCGGGTTGGCTCCCCTCCCCCACGGATTCGCGGGACCGGCGGCGGGCCGTGCCGTGACCCCTGCCCCGGATCGTCCGTTGTGCTCTTAAGAGGTCCTCACCGAGATGTTCCACCGACCAGCCCCGTCCCAGCGAGATCGAGGAGCCACCCGTGCCGCGCATGCTCGACGTCAGTGACGACGTCCGCGCCGAGATCGGCGACGAAGAAGCCGACCGACTGCTCGGCGGCGACAACGCCCCGGACAGCTACGACTGCACCTCCTGCCGCACCCCCGGCAGCACCGAGCGCGAGCGCACCAGCACCGTGCTCTTCGTCGGCGAGGAGACCGCGGTGCTCGCGTTCGCGCACGCCGCGTGCGTACCGTCCCAGGTCGTCCCGGTCTCCGAGGAGCAGCTCCAGGGCGCCGTGCGGTCCATCACGGGCCAGGGCGCGGGCCCCGCCGCCCCGTCCGCCGCGCAGTCCCCCCGGCTCGCCCCGGAGGACCTGCCGCTCCAGGCCGAGCTGGGCGTCACCAGCGGACTCGTGCTGATCAAGGGCGAGTTGTTCCCCTCGCTGGTCGTCGAGCCGCTGAGCGCGATCGCCCGCCCGGGCACGAACGGCCCCGTCGACGTCTTCCTGCCGCTGCTCATCGAGCAGGGTTTCGCCCCGGTCGCCGCGGTCGACGAGGTGCCGCCGCCCAACGCCGGCTGGTCGGTGCTGCTGGCCATGGGCAAGCTGCACGCGATCCTGCAGCCCGGCACCGGCCCGGGCGCCAAGCCCACCGCGTGGTGGCAGGCGCACCAGGCGATGCAGGTCAACGACGACTGGCGGTCGGCGGTGAACCGCACCCGGCGGATCGCGGTGTTCGCGGCACCGGTGGGCACGATCGGGCAGCAGCCCCGGGAGGACATGCTGCGGGAGGCGCTGGACCGGGCCGCCGCCCGGGGGCGGCTGGTCGCGGCGTCCATGCCGCTGGCGGGCACATGAGCGGCCCCGCGCGCCCCGTCCGGTATCTGCCCGCCCCGCTGCCCGCGTACGGGCACGTCGTGCAGCTTTCCCCGCGGGGCCCGCATCCCCCGGGCCGCGCGATCGTTGGCCCGGATGTGCACTCATACGAGCCCGCGTCCCGGATTCCGTATCCGAACCACATCCCCGGCATGCGGCCACCCCGCGACGCCGCCCCGCAGAGCCACCCCGTCTCGGTGACCCCGATCTACGACGCGCTCTATTCCGAGTACCGCCGGGCGTTCCGGGCGCTGCCCTTCGACCGCTCGGGCGAGGAGGATCTGCGGTTCGTCGGCTTCGGCCATCAGCTCGTGGGCTACGGGCCGTACGGCGGCGGCCACTTCGGCCAGCTGCCCGGGCAGCCCGCCTGTCCGGGCCACCCGGGATACGGCGGCTGGGAGCCGTACTACGGGCGGCAGCGCGGCGGGCATGTGCCCGCCGCGCTGCCGCCCGCTCCGCGTGACGGCCGGATGCGCGGCTTCTGACTGCCGTCTACTTCTTGCGCGACCGCTTCTCCCGCACCCGCACCGAGATGTGGATCGGTGTGCCCTCGAAGCCGAACTCCTCGCGCAGCCGCCGCTCGACGAAGCGGCGGTAGCCGGCCTCCAGGAAGCCCGAGGCGAACAGGACGAAGCGCGGCGGCTTGGTGCCCGCCTGCGTGCCGAAGAGGATACGGGGCTGCTTGCCGCCGCGGATCGGGTGCGGGTGGGCGGCGACGAGCTCACCGAGGAAGGCGTTGAGCCGGCCGGTGGGCACGCGCGTCTCCCAGCCCGCCAGGGCCGTCTCGATCGCGGGCACCAGCTTCTCCATGTGCCGGCCGGTGCGCGCCGAGACATTGACCCGCGGCGCCCAGGCGATCTGCCCGAGCTCGGTCTCGATCTCGCGCTCCAGGTAGTAGCGGCGCTCCTCGTCGAGGGTGTCCCACTTGTTGTAGGCGATGACCATGGCGCGGCCGGCCTCGACGGCCATGGTGATGATGCGCTGGTCCTGCACGGAGATCGACTCGCTGGCGTCGATCAGGATGACGGCGACCTCGGCCTTCTCCACCGCGGCGGCGGTGCGCAGCGAGGCGTAGTAGTCGGCGCCCTCCTGGAGGTGCACGCGCTTGCGGATGCCCGCGGTGTCGACGAACTTCCAGGTGGTGCCGCCGAGTTCGATGAGCTCGTCGACCGGGTCACGGGTGGTGCCCGCCAGTTCGTTGACGACGACGCGCTCCTCGCCGGCGACCTTGTTCAGCAGCGAGGACTTGCCCACGTTGGGGCGGCCGATGAGGGCGATACGGCGGGGGCCGCCGACCGCGGCGCCGAAGGTCTGGGCCGGGGCCTCGGGCAGCGCCTTGAGGACCTCGTCGAGCATGTCGCCGGTGCCGCGGCCGTGCAGCGCGGAGACGGGCATCGGCTCGCCGAGGCCGAGCGACCACAGCATGGCGGCGTCGGCCTCGCCGGAGGGGCCGTCGACCTTGTTGGCGCACAGCACGACGGGCTTGCCGGCCCGGCGCAGCAGCTTGACGACGGCCTCGTCGGTGTCGGTGGCGCCGACGGTGGCGTCGACGACGAAGACGACCGCGTCGGCGGCCTCGATCGCGTACTCGGCCTGGGCGGCGACGGAGGCGTCGATGCCCAGCACGTCCTGCTCCCAGCCGCCGGTGTCGACGACCTTGAAGCGGCGGCCGGCCCACTCGGCCTCGTAGGTGACGCGGTCGCGGGTGACGCCCGGCCGGTCCTCGACGACCGCCTCACGGCGGCCGATGATCCGGTTCACCAGGGTGGACTTGCCGACGTTGGGGCGGCCGACGACGGCGAGCACCGGCAGCGGGCCGTGGCCCGCGGCCGCGAGCTCGCTCTGCACCTCCTCGGCGTCGAAGCCCTCCTGCGCGGCGAGCTCCATGAACTCCGCGTACTCGGCGTCGCCAAGCTCACCGTGCTCGTCGCCGGAGTGGATCTGCTCGTTCATGAAGTCACGTTCCTCGTTCTTCGTCGTCGGAAGGCCGCGCTCCTTTGCGGCCTTCTGCTCAAGTCTCGTCGGTGGCGCGGCCGGTCAGCCGCTTGGCGTCCGCCAGGTGCGCGGCGAGCCGCCGCTGGATGCCGGCCGTGGCCGCGTCCAGCGCGCTGCGGGTGCGCCGCCCGCTGCCGTCGCCGGCCGTGAACGCCTCGCCGAAGACGACATCGATCCGGCCGCGCAGCGGCGGCAGCCCGGGCAGCAGCCGGCTCTTCGCCCCGGTGCTGCCGAGCACCGCGACCGGCACGATCGGCGCCCCCGAGCGCAGCGCGAAGTAGGCGAGCCCGCCGCGCAGCGCCGCGAAGTCGCCCTCGCCCCGGGTGCCCTCGGGGAAGATGCCCAGCACACCGCCGCCGCGCAGCACCTCCAGCGCGGCGGTGACCGCGGTGCGGTCCGTGCCGGAGCGGTCCACCTCCAGCTGGCCGATGCCGCGCAGGAAGGGGTCCAGCGGGCCGGTGAACGCTTCCTTCTTGATCAGGAAGTGCGTGGGCCGGGGCGCGGTGCCCATGACCATCGGGCCGTCGATGTTGTGCGAGTGGTTGACGGCCAGGATGACCGGGCCGCTCGCGGGCACCCGCCAGGCGCCGAGCACCCGGGGCCGCCACAGCCCGTACATCAGGCCGATGCCGATCCGCCGGCCGACGGCGGCACCCGCTGCGGAGGCGCTCACGCCCCGCGCTTCTCCTCGATGAGGGTCACCACGCATTCGATCACCTGCTCAAGGGTCAGCTCGGTGGTGTCGACCTCGACCGCGTCGGCGGCCTTGGCCAGCGGCGAGGTGCTGCGGCCGGAGTCGGCGGCGTCCCGCTTGGCGAGCGCGGCCGCGGTGGCCGCGAGGCCCACGGCCTCCTTGCCCTTGAGCTCGCCGCTGCGGCGGGCGGCGCGCGCCTCGGGCGAGGCGGTCAGGAAGATCTTCAGGTCGGCGTCGGGCAGCACGGTGGTGCCGATGTCGCGGCCCTCGACGACGATGCCGACGGGCGCGGCTGCGGCGATGGAGCGCTGCAGCCCGGTCAGGCGGGTGCGCACCGCGGGCACGGCGCTGACGGCGCTGACCGCGGCGGTGACCTCCCGGGTGCGGATCGGGCCGGAGGCGTCGGCGCCGTCGACGGTGATGGCCGGGGCGGCCGGGTCGGTGCCGGAGACGATGTCCGGCTTGCCGGCGGCGGCGGCCACGGCCGCCGGGTCGTCGACGTCGATGCCGTTGGCGAGCATCCACCAGGTGATCGCCCGGTACTGGGCGCCGGTGTCCAGGTAGCGCAGCCCCAGCTTGGCGGCGACGGCCCTGGAGGTGCTGGACTTGCCCGTGCCGGAGGGTCCGTCGATGCCGACGACGACTGCTGCCGGTGCGGTCCGGGCGGCGGTTGCGGCATTGTCCACGGTGCTGGGACACCTTCCTCGTGACGACGGGCGAAAAGCCAGACGGGTACCTATGGGGCGCACACAAGGTTACTGGCTCGAACGGCGCCCCTGTGCCGCCGCCCGCCCGGCGCTACTGGCGCACGGCCCAGCCCCGGTCGCGCAGCGCCGCGGCGAGGGAGGCGACGGCGGCCGGCTCGACCATGAGCTGGATCAGGCCCGCCTGCTGGCCGGTGGCGTGCTCGATGCGCACGTCCTCGATATTGACGCCGGCCCGGCCGGCGTCGGCGAAGATCCGGGCGAGCTCGCCGGGCTGGTCGCCGATGAGCACGGTCAGCGTCTCGTACGCGGCCGGGGCGGCCCCGTGCTTGCCGGGCACCCGGGCGCGGCCGGCGTTGCCGCGGCGCAGCACGTCGTCGATGCCGGCCGTGCCGTCGGCGCGCTTGTCCTCGTCCGCCGACTCCAGGGCGCGCAGGGCCCGTACGGTGGCGTCCAGGTCGGTGGCGACGGCGGCCAGCACGTCCGCGACGGGGCCGGGGTTGGCGGCGAGGATGTCGAGCCACATGCGCGGGTCGGAGGCAGCGATCCGGGTCACGTCGCGGATGCCCTGCCCGCACAGGCGCACCGCGGTCTCGTCGGCGTCCCGCAGCCGGGCCGCGACCATGCTGGAGACCAGCTGCGGGGTGTGCGAGACGAGCGCGACGGCCCGGTCGTGGGCGTCGGCGTCCATCAGGACGGGCACGGCCCGGCACAGGGAGACGAGTTCGAGGGCGAGGTTGAGGACCTCGGTGTCGGTGTCGTGGGTGGGGGTGAGCACCCAGGGGCGGCCCTCGAAGAGGTCGGCGGTGGCGGCCAGCGGGCCGGAGCGTTCCCGCCCGGCCATGGGGTGCGTGCCCAGGTAGCCGCTCAGGTCGCAGCCGAGCGTCTCCAGCTCCCGGCGGATGCCGCCCTTGACGCTGGTGACGTCGAGGTAGCCGCGGGCGAGACCGCCGCGCATGGCCTCGGCGAGGGAGGCGGCGGCGTGCGCGGGCGGCACGGCGACGACCGCCAGGTCGACCGGCTCCTCCGGCAGGCTGTCGGTGCCGGCGCCGAGAGCGGCGGCCGTACGGGCCTGGGCGGGGTCGTGGTCCGTGAGATGGACCTGGACCCCGCGGCTCGCGAGGGCGAGGGCTGCCGAGGTGCCGATCAGTCCGGTACCGATGACGAGGGCGGTTCTCACTGGCGTGTCCTTGCGGGAGGCGGGTGCGGATGGATCACCGTGCTGCGCGCTCAGCGTAGCCAGCCGAAGCGGGCGGCTCCTCCCGGCGGGTGCCGTACGGGACCGGCGGGCCCGTCCGGTACAACCGTGCCCATGATCTACCACGTGGTGCCCCTGGACGACTGGCTCGCCGTTCCCGACCGCCCGTACTCGCCCGCCTCCCTGTCGGAGGAGGGTTTCGTCCACTGTTCCCCGGACGAGGAGACGACGCTCGCGGTGGCCTCCGCGTTCTACCGGGAGACGCCGGGTCCGCTGATGGCCCTGCTCATCGACCCGGACAAGCTGGACGTCCTGGTGCGCTGGGAGGCGGCCGCGCCGGCCCCGCCGCCCGGGGTGGCGCCCGGCACGCTCTTCCCGCACGTGTACGGGCGCATCCCGCGCGAGGCCGTGGACGGGATGATGGAGATCGTGCGCGACGAGGAGGGGCGGGCCACGGGCCTCGCGGTGTGGTCGTAGGGCCCCCGGAGCGGCGGTCCGGGGGCCCTGCGGGGCGCGGCTAGAGCTCGACCTCGCGCATGAGCATGCCGACCTCGGTGTTGGTCAGCCGGCGCAGCCAGCCGGACTTCTGGTCGCCGAGGGAGATCGGGCCGAAGGCCGTGCGCACCAGCTTCTCCACGGGGAAGCCCGCCTCGGCGAGCATGCGGCGCACGATGTGCTTGCGGCCCTCGTGGAGGGTGACCTCGACCAGGTAGTTCTTGCCGGTCTGCTGCACGACGCGGAAGTTGTCGGCGCGCGCGTAGCCGTCCTCCAGCTCGATGCCGCTCTTGAGCTGCTTGCCGAGGTCGCGGGGCAGCGGGCCGGTGACGGCGGCGAGGTAGGTCTTCTGCACGCCGTAGCGGGGGTGGGTCAGCCGGTGGGCCAGCTCGCCGTGGTTGGTGAGCAGGATGATGCCCTCGGTCTCGGTGTCGAGGCGGCCGACGTGGAAGAGGCGGGTCTCGCGGTTGGTGACGTAGTCGCCCAGGCACTGGCGGCCGTCGGGGTCCTCCATGGTGGAGACGACACCGGCCGGCTTGTTCAGCGCGAAGAACAGGTAGGACTGGGTGGCGACGGTCAGGCCGTCGACCTTGATCTCGTCCTTCTCCGGGTCGACGCGCAGGCCCTGCTCGGTGACGATGCGCCCGTTGACCTCGACGCGGGCCTGCTCGATCAGCTCCTCGCAGGCGCGCCGCGAGCCCATGCCCGCGCGGGCCAGCACCTTCTGCAGCCGCTCGCCCTCCTGCTCGCCGAAGGTCTTCGGCAGCTTCACCTTGGGCTTGTTGTGCCGCTCGCGGTTGCGCTCCTCGATCTGCGCGTCGTACTCGCGGGGCCGGGCCGGGGCCTGCGGGCGGCCACCGCGCCGGGGCGCGCCCGCCTTGTCGCCCGTGGGGCGCTTGGGGCCGCCCTTGGCGCCGCCGCGCGCCGCGCTGCCGCGGCCGCTGCGCTCCGCCTCGGGGCCCACGTCGTAGCGGCGCTCCTCGGGGCGCGGCCGGCGCGGACGCTCCTGCCGGTCGTCGCGCCGGGCGCCGGAGCGGCCGTCGTCGTACCGTCCGCCGCCGGAACGGCCGCCCTGGGCACGACCGCCCTGGGAGCGTCCGCCGCCCGAGCGCCCGCCGCCGGACGCCGGGCGGGGGGATCCGCCCCGGTGGTCCCGGTTGCCGCTTCCGCTGTTCCTGCCGCTGCTTCGCATCAAAGTTCCGTCTTGTCGTCCGCTTCGGTATCCGGGCTGTCCGGATCGAACGACGGCACGCCTTCCTGGGTCTCGCCCTCGATCGCGTCCGCTTCCGGGAGGAACGGCGCGAGCTCCGGGAGCTCGTCGAGGCCGCGCAGGCCCATCCGCTCCAGGAAGTAGTTCGTCGTCCCGTACAGGATCGCACCTGTTTCGGGTTCCGTCCCCGCCTCGGCCACCAGGCCCCGCTGCAGCAGGGTGCGCATGACGCCGTCGCAGTTCACGCCGCGTACGGCGGAGACCCGGGAGCGGCTGACCGGCTGCCGGTAGGCGACGACGGCCAGGGTCTCCAGCGCGGCCTGGGTGAGCCGGGTCTGCCGGCCGTCCAGGACGAAGTTCTCGACGGCCGCGGCGTAGGCGGGGCGGGTGGAGTACCGCCAGCCGCCGGCCACGCAGCGCAGCTCGAAACCGCGGTCCTGCGCGGTGTACTCCTCGGCGAGCTCGCGCAGCGCCCGCGCGACCTCGCGGCGGGGCCGCCCGAGGACCTTGGCCAGGTGCTCCTCGTCGGCGGGCTCGTCGACAACCATGAGCACGGCCTCCAGCGCGGGCCGCAGCGACAGGGCGGAGACGGCGCCGGAGGCTTGGACGGGACCGTCACCGGCGAGCCCGGGGGGTTCCGCTTCCGGGCGGGCCGGGACCACGGGCCCCGCGAGCCCCTCGACGACCGGCGCGCCGACGACGGACCCCCGCCCAGCGGCCTCCGTACGGCTCGCGGCGCGCTCCCCATCGCTCCCGGCGGCTTCCCCGCCACCGCGGGCGGGGCCCGCGGTGGCGGCGGACTGTGCGGCGGTGTCGTTCACTGGCACTGGCTGTCCTCGTTCTCCTGCGCGTCAGCGCTCTTCGCTTGCCGGTCGAATTCGTCCGTGACGAGCGGCGCCGCCCCCTCCCCGCCGGTCCAGCGCACTGTCAGGGCGCCCAGCGCCTCCTCCTGGTCGAGGGCGATGGCGCGTTCGCGGTAGAGCTCCAGCAGGGCCAGGAAGCGGGCCACGACGGTGAGGGTGCCCTCGGCGTCCTCGGTGAGTTCGGCGAAGGTCGCCGTCCCGGCGGCCCGCAGCCGCCCCACGACGAGCGCGGCCTGTTCCTGCACGCTGACGAGCGGGGCGTGGATGTGCTCGGTGTAGACCTGCGGCTCGGGCCGGGGCTGCATGGCCTTGACGGCGAGTTCGGCGAGGCCGCGCGCGCCGATGCCGAGCACGACCTCGGGCAGCAGCTCGGCGTGGTGCGGCTCCAGGCCGACCGTGCGGGGGTGGCGCAGTTCCTCGTCGGCCAGCCGTCCGGCGAGGATCTCGGCGATCCTCTTGAACGCCCGGTACTGCAGCAGCCGCGCGAAGAGCAGGTCCCGGGCCTCCAGCAGGGCGAGGTCGGCCTCGTCCTCGACCTCGGCGGCGGGCAGCAGCCGGGCCGTCTTCAGATCGAGCAGGGTCGCGGCGACGACCAGGAACTCGGTGGTCTGGTCCAGGTCCCAGTCCGGTCCCATGGCCCGCAGGTGTGCCATGAACTCGTCGGTGACCTTGGAGAGGGCGACCTCGGTGACGTCGAGCTTGTGCTTCGAGATGAGCTGCAGCAGCAGGTCGAAGGGGCCCTCGAAGTTGTCGAGCCGCACGGTGAACCGGCCGTCGCCGGGGGCGGTTCCGGCAGGGGCGGTCCCGACGGGGGCGGCGGGGGCGGCGCCTTCGGGGCCCGGGTCCGGTCCCGGGTCCGCCGCGGCGGCAGCCGCGGAAGGCTCTGCCGTCCCTGGCCCCACCGCGCCGGGGCCGCGCCCCAGGGACCGGCGGCGGGCCGGTTTCGGCGCGGGTGCGGGCACGGGTGTGGGCATGCGGGGAACGGTCCAGGGAATCGGTGGCGCGGTGGGCGTACGGGCGCGCGGGCCCGCCCGGGGCAGGCTACCGGCGAAGGCGCTCAGCGGCCGCGCAGGCGGCGCACGAGGATGCTCGCGTCGCCGCGCGACTCCAGGTCCGCGAGGACGACCGCGACGGCTTCGCGGACGATCCGGCCCCGGTCCACGGCGAGTCCGTGCTCGCCCCGGAGCACCAGCCGGGCGTGTTCGAGGTCCATGAGCTCCTCGGCGGAGACGAAGACGGTGATCTTCTCGTCGCGGCGCTCGCGGCCGGTGGGCCGGCGGCCCGCCCCGCGGCCGGGGGCGCGGCCGCCGCGTCGCTCGCCGCGGG